>CAIZDL010000024.1 GCA_903931735.1 uncultured Rhodospirillales bacterium | reverse complement strand
TTCTACCCGTTCAATGCCTTCAGATCATTGCTGGGGATCGCGGGCGGGGCTGAGGCGCCGACCTACGCTGAACTCTACTCCGGCGATTGGGCGCACCCAACATGTAGTGGGTGTCTGCGTTAACCGGATAGGCAAGATTTCAAGCTTCGATTCATACCCTCACTTTGTCCCCGGATGTCTCGAGGCCCGGGTTCTTGAGCGGGAGAGTGCGGCGGCGCTGAAGGTGGAAACGGTGTTTGGCATCGGCCCCGCACGTTTTGGTTTCATCAGCCGGGCGGTTATCGAACAGCCGGGCCGGATCCGTCTTACCTCCAGCGATGGTCCGTGGCGTGCCTTCAGCTTGAATTGGACGCTGGCTTCCGAGTCGATGGGCTGTCGGGTCGGCTGTCGGTATTCGGCCGATTTTCGGTCGTGGCTGATCGCGCGCGCGGTGCGCCTGGGCGCGGGCGATATTGATCGGCAGGCCGTTGCGGTGCTGGAAAGGCGCGCGGCTGAAACTCGGGATGCGCTCCTATAGGTAGTCTCCGCTCGGCATCCAAAGGCCAGTGTGGTCGCGAACGAAGTCATGAACCTCCGATTGCCAGTCTCGAATGTGCGCTTTCTCAAAATCCGAGTCAATAATCAGGTCGCTGCGAAAGTATTCTCGTTGAAATAGTTTTGGTGCCTTGGCATTGCCGGCGAGCCAGACATGACAGCAGCCATTATGACTCCAGTCCGCCACCACCAGGGTGCCTATTTTCATAATCAGAACAGCTTGACGCTGATCGCTGAGGCCGTCGCCCAAAAAGGTACCGAAACTCACGGCGTTGGTGCGATCGCCGCTGCCAGCGGTATAGCGGGCGATGGCGGCGCCGCGTCGGCCAAACACCACCCAGGCCTCTTGAATAAAGCCTTTCTCATAATAAGCATTCCAAAACTTTCGGCGGCTCGACCACATTCGAGTATGGTGGATCTGGACGGTTTCGTCCACCACCTCCAAGAATTGCTCAAGTGAAACCTTAGCTAGCCATAAGCACATTACCCGTTGTGCATCCTCCGATACATCGACCCAGGCAACCGGGTTGGTTCTTGGCTCTTTCAATAGCGCCAGTAACGCGCGCTTGATGAATTCTCGCTGTTCGGGGGGGGGCGTGCGGCGGAGCCAGGGAAGCAGGAGGGCTTCGGCAAGCGCCGGGCGTGCTCTGGTCATGCCGCCATAAAGAAACTCGCGGCCTTTGTGTGCCCACGCAATCAGGCGCCCGGCATAGCCGTTTGGCATCGGATCTATACGATCGGAGATAGCGTGCATCACCATGCCATCGCAGGCGCGGACGAAGGCATTCCCCAGAAGTTCCGACGCCGCGAGTTGGCCGGAAAAGCCGATTCGCGCCAGATAATCCCGGGGTGGGGTGTCGGCCGACATGGCTGCCGCCGCCAACTGCGCCGGCGCCTGGTCGGGATCAAAAAGCCGGAAGCGGCGGTGCAACTCACTCCATCGGGCATGGGTTTCGGTGGTAAGGGCGGCCAAAAACGCGGCAATACGTCGAAAACCGGGGCGAGCCGGCTCAAAGTGCCACAAATAATATCGGATTAGTCCGTTGATGATGGCGTTTGAGCGGCAGGCGCCGGCGTGGGCAAGATAAGCTTCAATAAAGCGTTCATTTGCAATTAAAGGCGGGGCGCCAAATGATAAACATTCCGACGCATACCGCCAGTTACGGTCTCCAATGCTTCCCCAGTCCCCCGACTCGGCGGCCCGGATCAGCATTTGTCGCAGTTCGGGCATATCGATGTTCAGAGGCGGAGCCGATAGGATGCCAAGGCGGTTTTCCACCGCGATCCGCGCGTCTTCAGTGGCGCAGACGGCCGGAAACTCAAAGCGTCGTGGTTTCCAGTCGTTGGGCAGTCCGCTCAGAAGGTGCTTGAAGCTCATGGCCTCCTCGTTTGTTGCACTTGGGTTTCTTGCCCGAAAGCAGCCAAGTGCCCGGGCCATCATGCCATTGCTTGGCCCCCCGCGCCATGGTTAGCCGATCCGTCAAATGTAATTTCTGAGGTATAGCGCTAAACTGGCGTGAATCAACAGACTACTCATGGTTCTTAATATGTGGCATTAAAACCACGGTTCGGTAAAGATTTCGTTAAAACCCGCTGGCGTCGGTTGCGCCGGGCCGCGCTGTGAGGCACCCTCCACCCCGTCACAAGAATTTGACCGCTGGCTCTGAACACTCAAAGCATTTGCGGCGGTCTCCGGAGGATAAAATGGCCGTAGCCCGGATTGAAGTCAGCGCATTTTCATATGCCGTCAATCAAAATCTCTCTGGCATGTTGAAAACCAATGAGCGGCTCGGGCAGACCATTAAATCAGGCTTGAATCATATCAAACGGGTCTACTTATCATCGGACTTGATGCGCATTAACTATAATGATGCTTACGCCATTGGCCTCGATGAATTTGATGACCGTCGCCGGACAATCACGGCAAGCTACAACGACTTTAATGCCGAGTTGCGGCTGGTTACCGAGCGGGTCGGCTCGATGTCGCGGCTTACTCAAAAGGCGGCGCAGTTGGTGCGGCAGATTGGTGAGCTTTTTGAGTTTGAAGAAGGCTTGATGGCGGAAATCGAATTTCCCGAGTGCGCCGCCCATCATTTGAAGCACAGCCACTTTCTCGAGACATTGCACGATGAGTTCGAGCGTATTCAGAGCGGCCACTCAGATATGTATGATCTCTCATATTTGGTTGGGGGCTGGTTGATTGAGCATATGCGTTCAAAAGACAAGGCTTTTGGTGCTTTTATTGTCAAAGCTGCCCGTGACATGGCCGAAGCCGCAGATTAGCGAGCACTTGGCTAAGCGGTGCTTCCGGCATCGATTGTAAGCACAGTTCCGGTAATCGAGGCTGCGTCGGGGCCGAGGAGATACGCAACCCAGCCAGCAACATCCTCTATTGAGGCGAGCCGGTGCAACGGGCTGCGGCGGAGGATGCTTTGGAGCTTCTCGCCTTGCAGGGCTGCCGTCATGTCGGTTTCCATATATCCCGGCGCCACGGCGTTTACCGTAATTCCAGCCCGGCCAACTTCCCGAGCCAGTGACCTGGTGAAGCCTTCAAGAGCGGCCTTTGTCGCGCCATAGACCGAAAGACCGGAAAACCCGGTTGAGGCAATAATCGAACTAATATTGATGATCCGCCCCTGGCCTTTTACCATCATCGAGCGCAATGAATATTTGGCCAAGACCATTGGGGCAAGATTATTGACGCGAATCATTCGCTCGATATCGGTGTTGTGCAGGGTTGCCAGCACCCCATCAAGCCCGATCGCGGCGTTGTTAACCAAGCCGTAAAGCGCGCCGTGGGCTTTGGTCGCTTTGGTAACGAAACCCGGTAACCCATCGATATCATTGAGATCATGAGCGTAAAAAGCGCAGGCATCGGGGTTTTGTTCAATTAGGGCGTCGAGGACGGGCGAGAGGCTGCGGGCGGTGGTGATGACCCGAAAGCCGTTGGTGAGGAGCCGGCGGGCGATGCCCAACCCCAGCCCGCGTGAAGCTCCAGTGACAAGAACGTTTTTCATGATCGCGATCTCGCAAGTTTTCCGCCGCTACTGACCGGAAGATCGGCGCACACCTTGATCAGCGCTGGTGCTTGCCAGCGCTCCAGGCGTTCGGCGCAGTGGTTGCGGATTGATTTGATAATACACTCGGGGGTGCCAACGCCTTGGCGCAATACCACCTCTGCCGTGATCAGCGATCCGGTTATTGGGCTGGCTTTGGCCCCAACGCGCGCAAACGCAACCGCGGGGTGGGCGAGGAGCACATGCTCAACCACCTCCGGCATTACTTTGTTGCCGCCAACATTGATGCAGCCGTCAGCTCGGCCAAGGAAATGGTAGCGGCCGTCTTTAAGCGCTACGCAGTCTCCGGTGGCCACAAACCCTTCAGTGCTGGCAAATACACCCGTACTGCCGAAATAATTAGGGCGGACCAAGCCATTATGGACAAGAAGTAATCCATTTTCGACCCGTAGGCAGATGCCGCCCGGTGCTTCTTCTACAAATGAGGCGGGAAATCCGGGCAGGCCATCGGTGACGGCAAAGGCGGCTCCGGCCTCGGTGGAGGCGTAGATATGCACGAGCCGGGCGTGGGGAAATCTGTGCCGGAGCGCCCCAAGAATTGCGGCATCCGCAATTTCGCCGCCCAGTGTCACTTGCGTTAGCGACAAGGCTTCGGCCCCTGGTTGCATCAATATTTTCCGCCATAAGGTCGGTGTTGCCGAAAGCGCGGTGCACCCCTCGGCACTCAACAGGGCCAGTTGACTTTCAAGCGGCCCCTCGATATTGGGGAGTATGAGGGTGCTACCGCCAAGTAATCCTTGTAGCAAAACCTGTAATCCGGCAAAGCGGCAAATATTATAAAGCTGGCCCCAACGGTGAAGCCTGCCCCGGCCCATGTCGCGGCGGGTGGTGCGGGTGAGGGATTGAAGACTGTGGCTAACCAGTTTTGGCGTGCCGGTGGTGCCCGAGGTGGAAAGAAGCCACTCGGTGGTTTTTGGCGCTGGTTCGCCCGGCTGAGTGCGTTGCGGGGCCTCGTTCCAGACGATTATCGGGATGCCGGCGGGGATGTCGGCGGCGCAATCGGTCAGCACGGCCCTGGCGCCCGAGGTTTTCAGCAGTTCGGCCATCATTGCGGGCGGGGTGTCGTGGGATAACAACAGCATCCGGTCTGCGATGCCATCAAGGCCGACGATGGCGCGGGCCAGCGCTTGGGGGCAGCGGAGCACCAGCGCCACAGCGCCGTGGCGTGCGGCATCTCGTATCGTGCCCGGCGGGGTCAACAAGTCTTGAAAGCACAGGCGCACCCGGCTGCCGATGATGGCCGTCGCCTCTGGAGGACAGTCTGCGAGAAACTGCCTCAGCGTCATGGGCCGAGGTGCTTTTCGTAAAACGCAACGAACTCACCGAAGGTCTTGGGATAATAGGGATCTTTCGATGCGGTGAACGGGTCGCACCCCAATTCTTCGTCGAGTCGGGCCACCAGAATGGCGAAGCCGAGCGAATCCATGCCGCTTTCGAGCAGAACGGTTTGGTCCGTAAGAGGCGCGGTTATGGTGCGCTCGGTTGTTTCCAGCACGTCAAGGAACAGGCGGAGGATGGTCTCGCGCGCAATCGTCATGGCCCGGCTCCTGGTTCTGCTTTGGGCTCTGGCGGGTCGCCGGCCCGGACTAACCCGGCCTCGACCAGCGGCCGCATAATCTCGATGGCGCGGCCAGCATAGACTCCGGCCGCTTCCGACTGGGCGATAAGGTCCATTGTTCCATCGGCATTGGCAAGCAAATTCATCATATCGCGAACCTGGGTCGCCGAGCCCTTGAGGCTGAGGGTGGGGTAGAGCCCGCGTTTGCCCAGTTGTGGCTCGCAGCATACCATGACCCGGTGCCGCAGGTTGGCTTCTAAAATTGCAAGGCATTCCAGGTAAAGCTCAAGGCTACCCGCCAACCCTTCTGCAGTAATGAAGCTGAGATCGTCGGCAGACGTGTGGTATTCTGGGTATTCCGCATATTTACTCCGCATAATGGATACGACAGGCAGATCAACGCCGGGGCTACAATATTGGCGCTCATCGCTGCCGCGCTGTAAAAAACTATAAGTATAGTGGTTGGGAGCTTTGTGGGCAAGGACATGCTTGGCTACCCGGTCGGCCAAACTGGTGCCAAGGCGGGATGGCATGAAGGAAACGCAGCGCTTATCACCGACGCAGGTGAGGACGAAACCCGCGATCACGCGCTCTTTCAATCGTGCCAGATGACGCGAAAGATAGACGATAGAGCCGATGGTCTCGGGAACAAAAACGAAGCGATAACTGAGCCTTCTTCGTGGTTGTTCCATCAATCGACGAGCAAGCGCCAGGGCAACCACTGGCCCCGAAAGCTCGTTATTTGCCATCGAGGGGTGGCAAATATAGGTTGAAAACAAAACTTCTTCGGTCGTGTCGCCGGGCAGGATCAACTCGCCATAGGTCAGGTGACCAGGGGCCAGCACCGAGTCGACGACCACGCGATACCGGCCTTCCGGCAGGGCGGTCCGTTGATCGTGACGAAGGCAGAAGCCCCAGCGTCGGGTATAATAGCTGGTCACATAGGGAATAACGTTGGGCTGATCTGGCAAAGAATATAGGTGCTTGTCGAGGTCTTCCCGCCCCATCCATTGGTCGATCGGCTCTGAATACCCCATAATATGGAGATTGTTATCTTGAAAGTCGAGAATGCGCTGTCCTTTCTCGTTTTCAATGTAGGCGGCGCGGATCGTCCATTCATCGGGAACAGTCCAATCGAAGGCGGCGGTGCCGCTGGCGACTTCATGGATAGTCAGGCCCGGCATCTTGTTGTTGGTGGGCAGGCGCTCTTGAATATAGCGCAAGGTCTGCCGTACTCCGGCGCCGGTTAAGCTGCGGCAAAGGGGGAAAAGATCGGTCGCCCACTGGTGCATCAGGGGGCCGTCCGCAGTGGCCTGCTCGGGCGTGATCATTCAAAGTCCTCAAGGGTGAAGCGCCGGCCCAAGCGCTTGTGGAGGGGGGCGACCCAACTCCGGGATTGGGCATTGAGCAAGTACAAAGGGTCGGCTTGTAATGCCTCGTGCCAGAAGTCAGCAAGTGCGGATGCAGAGATCGCCAGGACGGTGGAAGCCCCATCCCGAACCTCTCCCATTAACTCTGCTCTGATCAAATCCTCTGTTAAGCGTGGCCAGTCATAGTCGAGCGCTTGACCCATCGGCCGAACATGGTAGTTAAGCACAATTTCTTGATCTTGGCCGTTATCATCGGTGACGATACCGGGAAATTGTTTATCATAGCGATAAACTGGCCCGCCGGATCGCCTTTCCACATGGTGTAGCAAAGTTGCACTATGAAAGGGCGCACCGTAAAAGCAAAGAGTGCCGCCGGACCGAATTAAATGGGCAAAGATGCTGTCGCCGCCGAACGGATCAAGCGCGCCGTTTTGTTTTATGGCCGGCGGTTGGCCCTGGCCGCAAACACTGAAAACCGGGACGGCCGTTCGCCACTTGGCCCAATGGGTTCGGGCGTGCTCGCTTAGGGCGCCAACCTCCGAGGGGGTCGTGCGGGTATCGAAGTGAGCACACCGTAAAAAACCGTAATTGAAGGTGGGAAACCAAGTATCGCGGCCATTAGCGGCGGCGGTGAGCGCCTCGATGTGGCGGTTTAAAAGGTCAGTGCGGCTGGTGGTCGGTTTGATCGCCTTCATAACGCGGGAAACATCGGAATGGACAAAAATCGGACCGTAGCCAAACCGGTTAAGAAGTTCTCCGATCCGGATTTGAAAGGATGTGTTCATGTATATTTAAAATCCTAATCACGGGGGAATGTTAGGGGGAATATATCGGTCTTACCGTCCTTTTCCCCGGGGTTTGCCGCGTTGACCGACCGCCTCACCTTCTTTGCGCTGAATAAATAGTCGTCCGGCCTGCATCGCAGCCGCCCGGTTGAGGTAATTTCCGCACTCAAATCTTCGGCCGTCGAATGTCACCGAAAGGGTGAACTTTTGGGGTCCGACGTTCTCAATCAGGATTGGCGACGGGGGAGCGGCGGGAGTATTGGCCATGGCTTTCGTGTCCCTTTGTTCGCGATTATCACCAGTCAACCTGCCTGAACACAGGTTACCACAGCCCGAACCATCGCCCGAAATAGAGCGCGAAGGCCCCCGACACGATATAGATCACCGCTATCGGGGCTATAAGCTTGACCAGCGCCGCTCTGTCGCTTCTATCCAACATAATGACTTCCGGTGTTCAAGCGGGCACCTTCCAGTTTCAGGCGCCCGGGTGTGGGCAGTATATCGGAACCACCAGCATTTGGATAGGCCGCGCTACCATCAGCGGTCATAATGGGGATCAGACCGGCCTTTCTTTCGAACTTGACACTATTCGTCGTAAGCGTATGCTAACTGGTAGTCCAAGCGGAGTTAAGGTGATGGATGAATTCTACGAGTTGACTTTGCCGGAAGAGAAAATTCAAGAATTGATCGGCACCGAGTTTGATGAACTTATCCTTGAAGAGGGGAGCTGTCGGGCGGTCATTTCGGGTGATATTATCAGAAGCTTCTTTAGTTTTATATCAGGCGGCGCTAAACCTGCGTGTATTAAAGAAACATATGATGAAGAAGTTCATGAACTATATCGTTCAATCCGTAAGCAGAAGTAACGATTTGTGCGCTAGAACTGAGAAGTCGTAAGAATATGTTTGCAAGTAAATCTCCACTGGTAATTCTTGACTCAAGCTCAACTCTCAATATTTTTGGATTTTTGAAACATTTTTCGGGAAATACGATCTCCAGCTATAGTCCCGCTCCACCCGTGGGAGATTTGCTTGACGTGCCGGTCTCGTTGCATCAGCCCCCGCGCATTATTCTGCGTCAGCGGCGGTTTATATCGCGGGTGTTCGAGATTTTTTTCAACTTTATCCTAAGCGATGAAGAGCGAAAGAAGAGGGACCTGCATATTCTCATCGCCGGGATTATGGCCAGTATATGGCCGGATACTATCAATGATTTGCAGAAAAAAGGGTGGATTGGGTCATTTGGCAAAACATTTTGGCAGAAAACCAGGGTCCGGCATCCCTATCATTTGCGGAGTGCTTTTGAGGCGCTGATATCGACCCCAAAAGAATTGCAGACGGAGCGGCGCGCTCTTGAAATGATTTTGTCGGCGATCCTGCGCGAGTACAAAAAGAAAATATCGGTGTCGCGGGATGCCGCCTTTTCCTTTGAGGCCGAGGCTCGGCGTTTTGGGCTCATGGGATACCGGATTGAACGGCAAATGCGGTATCTGGTCGCAAAGGGTGAGCTTGAAAAAAGCTTGCCTATCCGGTTAACGCAGACACCCACTACATGTTGGGTGCGCCCAATCGCCGGAGTAGAGTTCAGCGTAGGTCGGCGCCTCAGCCCCGCCC
>CAIZDL010000023.1 GCA_903931735.1 uncultured Rhodospirillales bacterium | reverse complement strand
TTCTACCCGTTCAATGCCTTCAGATCATTGCTGGGGATCGCGGGCGGGGCTGAGGCGCCGACCTACGCTGAACTCTACTCCGGCGATTGGGCGCACCCAACATGTAGTGGGTGTCTGCGTTAACCGGATAGGCAAGCAATAAACATCACGATTTCGTTAAAATGATTTAAATAATCCGTCGCAAGAAGGGTCTTTTCCGAGATATTTGTGCCTCGGACCTTATCTCTCCATTGCAAAAAAACCTCCAGTTCTCCGGGAGGGATGCCTGCAAGAATTCTCACATCGTCATCAACGTCGGTCATGTGCACAATCTAAATCTTCCTGCCAACACGCACTTTTCTATGCCTCGGCGCCGGCCGGTTTCCTATGGCTCGGCGCAGAACGACGTCGAAAGATAAGATTCATTTACCCCTTGACGCTCCCCAAGTCCAACATACCTTCAGTGGATTATAGGCGTTGCGCCGATGCAACGGCTTGCCTATAATAGCACGGCCAAAAAAATAAAAGAAAATAAGTGGAGGCCAGCACCGCTAGGCCGCCACAACGGGAGGAGATCATTCATGAACGGAACGCTTCATCACCCCCCAAAAGGGGAAGGTTTGCGCGACTTGCTCGACGACCCGATTATTCAGACGCTTATGCGGCGAGATGGCGTAACCAGAGACGATGTATTGGCCGTGGTCGCAACTGTGCGGGGTCGCCTGTTCCGCGGAACATGTCGGCCATTCTCGGCGCGGGCTTAAACCGGGCTAGCTCCGCCGGTTCGGCCCGCTTCGTATGACGTCAAGCCCTCGGTCGCCCTTAAACGAAATGGCCGGGGCGCTTTTTTGCGTCTTCATCCCAACGATCGGCCCAAGGCGCGACCTTGCGCCCGTTCGCCACCCGACGCTATTTCTTCACGGCAAACGGGGCCTCACAGATCAGCACGACCAAATCAGAGGCCCGCTCGCGGGTTGGGGACGGGCTGATCGATAATAAGACCAACAGGTGCTTATCGCCCTTGTCGGCGGTGAACGCATAGGCGTCGGCATTCCAAATAATGCTGGCCTTGGCTTCGCGAACATAAAATCGTTCTGTTTTGAAAAATGCGGTCACCCGGCTTTCTAATTTATCGACCATACCTTGATCGTCTTCTGCCACTTCCCAGCCATATCTTTCAAGCGGGCCACATGAGCGCTTCGCCTCGGCTGCAACCTTGGCCATTAGATCCTTGAAGGCGCCATTGTCCTCCAACAGCACCGGCTTATCTTCAAAACTGAGGCCGGAGAGCGGAGACCGATCGACCATTTGCGCCGCCTCGGCCCGCACGGAAGACCCGGCTCCCAGCACCGCACTCATCAGTGCCAGCACGGTTACCGTCACCAACGCCTTAATCCTCATAGCATCCCCCTTCCCGTCGGCCATCCTCACCCTCTATAACCGGCCGGGCCGAACTAATCCACCAACTGGTTGCCCGATGACCGAACACCCCTCGCTGAGTATTGATACCGACATCGCGGCCGCCCTGGCCCAAGTGCGTCGGGAAATCACCACCGCCGCGCACGCTGGGGGGCGGGTGGAGGCGGATATAACCTTGGTCGCGGTCAGCAAGACCCAACCGGTGGCCTTGCTGCAAGCCGCGCTCTCGGCCGGGCAGCGCGCTTTTGGCGAGAACCGGGTTCAGGAAACAGCGGCAAAATGGCCGACCCTGCGCGTCCAGCACCCCGATATCGAGTTACACCTGATCGGCCCGCTCCAGACCAACAAAATCAAGGATGCGGTGGACCTGTTCGACGTTATCGAAACGGTGGATCGGCCCAAGCTTGCGGCGGCGCTGGCAATGGAGCTTCAACGAAACCCCAAACGATTGCGCTGCTACATTGAGATCAACACCGGTGGGGAGCCACAAAAATCGGGCATCGCTCCTGCTGAGCTTGAAGCGTTGCTGGCCCTATGCCGCAACGACTATAAACTGCCTGTCACCGGCTTGATGTGCATTCCGCCTCAAGATGAAGATCCGGCTTTACACTTCGCGTTGCTCACCGATCTCGCGCGCCGCCATCATCTTTCCGAGATCAGCATGGGCATGAGCGCCGATTACCCGCTGGCAATTCGCTTTGGCGCCACTCACATCCGGGTCGGCACTGCCATTTTTGGCACACGTTTGAGCTCATCGCTTTAAGAACATTTCCCGACCACACAAAACGTGGTACAGGCGGTTGCAAGACGTGATATTAAACTTGGCAACATGGCGACTGAAAACAATAGAGCGATGGACCCGGAGAAATTCGCTAAAGTCCTTGCCCTCGCTGAATCCGATCATCACGGTGAGGCGCAATCGGCACTACGGGCCGCCCGCATCATGCTGGCGCGCTCGGGCCTGACGTTTCGCGATTTGGCAACGATGGCGCGAACGTCCGGCAGCTTTCCCACCGCCCCTGCGGAGCACGCGGCGTTTGTGCCGACCAACGTTCCCGGCGCCGGAGAGGAAACTTGGCGGAAAAAAGTTCGCGATCTTGAAGCGCGCATCCGGGAGTTGGAGCACTCTGTCGACACTCAAAGCGCCGAACTGATCCGACAAAGGGGTGAAACCAAACGCTGGCACCTGTTAGCGCGTGAAACCGCAGAAAAGCTTTGGGATGTCGGGCAAGCGCTCGAGTCAAAACGGGTCCGCGCCGATGTTGCGGTTGACAAACGAAAGCAACTGGTCGAAATGCTCCGCGACCCCGCCACCTTTGACTGGAGCGACCGGGAAATTGCCCGCCGCCTCGGTG
>CAIZDL010000022.1 GCA_903931735.1 uncultured Rhodospirillales bacterium | reverse complement strand
CTTCTACCCGTTCAATGCCTTCAGATCATTGCTGGGGATCGCGGGCGGGGCTGAGGCGCCGACCTACGCTGAACTCTACTCCGGCGATTGGGCGCACCCAACATGTAGTGGGTGTCTGCGTTAACCGGATAGGCAAGAAATCATCTTCGAGGGTGACGAAGCGGAAGGAGATCGTGCCGCGCTGGGGTTGGACCGCCGTTGCAATCAGCGCCACCAGCACCGGTGGCGCCGCCTGCCCTTCGGCCGCGAGCCGGGCCGAAATGGTGTCGCCGCGCTTGGGCGGCGCGGTGCCGCCGTCCCAATGCAGGCAAAGCCCGCCAAAGCTCCAGTCGTGGCACTTCGACACCCCGTTGGGGGATTTGACGAACACCAATGGCTTGGTGTGGCGACGGGCGCGCCGTCGTTCCTTGGGGCCGTGGCCGCCGATTTCCAGCGCCGACCGCTTGACCGTGCCAAGGTCCACGCCGCGCAACACCGTGCCTTGCATAATGGCGCCGCCAACGTCGGCATTCAGCATCACCGCGCCGACAAACGAGGCGTTGGTGAGATCGGCGTCGTGGAGAATCGCGCCATCGAAATTTGCCGGCCATTTGCGCTCGTGGTCGAGGGCCATGGGATCGAAGCACGCCCCGGCCAGCCGCGCCCCGCCCAGATTGGCCCGCCGGAAATTGGTGCCCCGAAAAAAGCCATCCTCCAACACGGCCCCCCGCAGATCGCTATAGGAGAGATCGGCCATGTTCATTTGGGTTCCGGTCAGGTCGGTGCCCTTGAGGATGCAGCGCCGCAGCCGCGCGCCCGACAGATCCTCGCCCGCAAAGACCGCGCCTTCAATGCGCACCGCTTCGAGATCCAGACGTTGGCCTTCGCGGCCACTGCTCTTGATCCAGCGGACATGGGAGAGCACGGCCGCCTGCACCCTTTGCGCCGAAAGCTCGGGGTGTTCGGCTTCGATTACGCCGCCCTTGGTGGCGGTAAGCTGGGTTGGCGATAACCGCGACAGCTCGAGTACCGTGCCGCCAAACTTGACATCGTTGAAGTTGGCGCCCTTGAGATCGGCGCCGGTCAGCACGGCCCGGCTGAGATCGGCGCCCTTGAAGTCGGCTTCGGCGAAATCCGAGCCCGACATATCGCAGCCGGTGAAATTTGCTTCGCAGAGCACGGCGTTATCGAGCTTCGCCTCCGTGAGACGGGTTGTGCCTTCTTCGCCCGGCTGTGTCCGGCCGGCTCGAAAATCGGCCCCACGCAAGGTGCATTGTGATAATATTGCCTGGTGCAGATTGGCGCCCCGGAGATCGACGCCGTTGAGGTTGGCCGAGGTTAAATCTGCACCTTCCAGGTCGGACCCGAAAAGATCGGCGCCGGTCAGGTCGCTTCCGGTAAAATTGGTGTGAGAGAGGTTGGCGCCGGTGAATTTGCAGCCGCAGAGCTTCAGCTTTTTCAGGGCCAGCCCCGCGAGGTTGCGAAACGACAGATCGCCACGCCGCCCCCCTAGCTTTCGCACCCATTTTCCGTGTAGCACCAGCTCATTGTTGATGGCGGCAATTTCGTCGGCCGTCTGGTCGGTCATAGCCTAAACCCTCAGACAAGAATGCCCGGCGGCATTCCTATATATGGTGCGTCGCCAGACTATATCGGCTCCATACACTTTCACGCAAGCGGACCCTCAGCCATGAAAACCCTCTACCTGCTGCGCCACGCCAAATCATCCTGGGACGAGCCCAGCCTTGCCGACCGCGACCGGCCGCTGGCCCCGCGCGGCTGCCGGGCGGCAACCTTGATCGGCCAGCATTTGGCCCGGTTTGACGCGCGGCCCGAGCTGGTGCTGTGCTCGCCCGCGCGGCGGTCGGCCGAAACGCTGGAGCGTCTGCTGGAAGCGCTTGGTCCCACCGCGGCGCCACGGGTGGAAACCCGCGAGGAGCTTTATCTTGGTGGCCAACGGACGTTGTTGGATGCCGTGCGCGAGCTGCCCACGGATACCAGCCGGGTCCTGCTGATTGCCCACAATCCTGATCTGCACGAGTTGGCGGTATCGTTATCGGGGAGCGGCGAGCCTGGCCCGCTCGCGGCGTTGAAAGAACGGTTTCCCACCGGGGCGCTGGCCGTGTTGGGCTTGTCCGATTGGGCCGAGGCCAATGCCGGCGTTGGCCGCCTCAAAGAATTCGTGAGGCCGCGCGATTTGTCCTAACGCCGTTTCGCCGAGCGCGTCAACCGAGAGGCTTGCCCACCGTGGCCACCCCGACCGTATCGCCCCACGCCGCCGGAGTCTCCGGCCGCGAGATTGAACTGAAACTTCATTCCGAGCCGCAATTTCTGCATCAGTTGGCCGAGCATCAGATGCTTACCGCCATCGCCGTTGGGCCGGCGGTGGTGCGGCGTCAGACGACGACCTATTACGACACCCCCGATCAATTGCTGGCCGCGCGCGGGGTCGCGTTTCGGGTTCGGCTGGAGGACGATGGCCGCGTTACCCAGGCGGTAAAGACGCTGAACTGCATGTCGGCCGGCGACACGGCCGCCGTCGCGATTCGGCGCGAATGGGAATGGCCGTTGCTGGAGGACGAGCCGAACCTCGCCCTGCTCGGTCGCGATGGGGTTGACCAATTGGTGCCGTCGCACCTGCTGCCCTTGCTAAGACCGCTGTTTGCCACCGAGATTCGGCGGACCGTGCTGGTGATCCGGCCCGATGCGCTCACCACCATCGAGGCCGCGTTCGATATCGGGGTGGTGCGCGCGGGCGCCCGTCAGCTTCCCATTAGCGAAATCGAGCTGGAGTTGCGGGCCGGCAAGGTTGGTCATCTGTTTGATTTGGCGCGGGAACTGCAAAGCATTGTGCCGCTGCGCATCGCGGGGGAAAGCAAGGCCGAGGCGGGGTATCGGCTGGTTACCGGCAAACCGCCCGCGCCTTTTCAATCCGAGCCGACCTCGCTTTCACCCGCCACCACCGCCGCCGAGGCGTTTCGGCACATCGTCCGGCACTGTCTGCGCCAGTTGCTTCATAACGAAGACTGCGCGGTGCTGGCGCTGGAGGGGGTGCCGGGCCGCACCGATCTCACCGCCGTTCGCAACATGCGCCACGCCTTGCGCCGGTTGCGTCATTGTTTAACTCTGTTCGGGCCGGTGATTTCGGCTGCCGCCGGTCCCCAGGCGGCCGAGTTTGCCGAGCAATGCCGCACGCTTGGCCGTCGGCTGGCCCCGGCGAGCAATTGGTCGATTGTGGAGCCGGTGCTGCGTCTGGCCGGGGTGGAGTTGCGGGCCAGCGCCCCGGTTCCCGGCACCGACAGCGAGGCCGCAGCCCAAGCCAACGTTGCTGCGCGCAAAGCGATTCTTGCACCCGAGTTCACCGCTTTGGTGCTGAGTTGCGGCGGCTGGCTGGAGCAAGACCGCTGGTCCGACGAGGTGGATGAGGAACAGCGCCGTCTGCTCGGCCAACCCATTACCGAGATTGTTTCCCCCTGGCTGGAGGACCTTTACAAAAAGGTACGCAAGAGTGGTTATGATAAGGGCGGCGAGGAGGACCTCAAGCGTTTGCGCCGCCGGCTTCGCCGCTTGTTCGATGCCGCCGACGGGTTTCGAGGGCTGTTTGCGCTCGCGCTCGCCCGGCCGTTTATGGCGGGGTTGGTGAACCTGCGCCGGGTGCTCGACGACATTGATGATTTGCGCCAGACCAACGATTTGTTGCGTGCGCCCGGCATTCCGGCCGACACCGCGCGCTCGGCGTTGCTGGTGCGCCGGATCAGCGAGGGTCACGATCAGCTTCCGGAAATCTGGAAGCGCTTCAGGCAGCTCGAACCGTTTTGGAAGCGGAGTTAAGCCCAATGAACACCCCGGCAGCGCGTCGTTTTTCCGGCGATACTCTGGTTATCGCCAGCCATAACACCGGCAAGGTTCGGGAGATCGCCGAGCTGTTGCGGCCCTATGCGCAGCATTTTCGTTCGGCGGGGGAGCTTGGCTTGCCCGAGCCCGAGGAAACCGGCGCGACCTTTGCCGCCAACGCCGAACTCAAGGCCCGGGCCATCGCGCTCCTTAGCGGCTCGGTTGCTCTTGCCGATGATAGCGGCCTCACCGTAACCGCGCTGGGTGGCCAACCCGGTATTTATTCGGCGCGCTGGGGTGGACCCGCGCGCGATTTTGGGCTGGCCATGACCCGGGTGAATGATGAGTTGGGCGCCAACCCCGACCGTTCGGCGGCGTTCATCTGTGCGTTGTCGCTGGCGTGGCCCGATGGCCATTGTGAAACCGTCGAGGGCCGGGTTGACGGCGCCCTGGTTTGGCCATCGCGCGGCGATCATGGGTTTGGCTATGATCCGATTTTTGTGCCCACCGGCTTTGACCAAACCTTTGGCGAGCTTGCCCCCGCCGTTAAACACCGCCTCAGCCACCGCGCCGACGCCTTCCGTAAGCTGGTGGCGCGTTGTTTTGAGTGATGACGCCCCTCGCGCTCTACATACATTGGCCGTTTTGTCGCTCAAAGTGCCCTTATTGCGACTTTAACAGCCATGTGGCGGCGAAAATCGATCATCGGCGCTGGCGCGATGCCTATTTGGTCGAGCTGAAGACCCAAAGCGCGGGCACGGAAGGCCGAGTCGTGACCTCGGTATTTTTTGGCGGCGGGACACCCTCGCTGATGGACCCGGCGACGGTGGCGGCCCTGCTCGACGCTATTGCGGCGATTTGGACGATGGCGCCCGGAGTCGAAGTAACGCTGGAGGCCAACCCGACTTCGGCCGAGGCGGCGCGCTTTGCCGCGTTTCGGGCGGCGGGGGTCAACCGGCTTTCGCTCGGGGTGCAGGCGTTGAACGATGCCGACCTTCACGCCCTCGGCCGGGGTCATGACAGCGCAGAAGCGTTCGCGGCGCTGGATCTCGCCGCGCAAACCTTCCCCCGCATCTCGTTCGACCTGATTTGCGCCCGGCCCGGCCAGCAGGTGGCGGCATGGCGGCAGGAATTGGAACGGGCGACCCGCCTCGCTGCCGGCCACCTTTCGGTGTACCAACTCACCCTTGAGCCCGGAACCGGCTTTCACCAGCGCTATCAAGCGGGCGATTTCGCGCCGCTGGACGAGGATACCGCCACCGCGATCCACGAGGCCACCCAAGACGTGCTGGAAACGGCCGGGCTTCCGGCTTACGAAATTTCAAATCACGCCCGCCCCGGCGAGGAATCGCTTCATAACCTGACCTATTGGCGAAGTGGGGAGTGGCTCGGGATCGGCCCCGGCGCCCATGGTCGCTTGACCCGGCCGGAGGGGCTCCGCCTCGCTCTCGCCAATATCCGCCCGCCCGCCGAGTGGCTGACCGCAGTGGAGCGCACCGGCCATGGTGGCTTGCCGGCCGAGGTGCTGTCGTGGGAGGACCGGTTGACCGAGCGTCTGCTCATGGGGCTTCGGCTCACCGCCGGGGTGCCGTGCGCCGCCATTCAAGCCGAATTTGGCCGCGACCTTCGATCGATGCTGGACGTCGCCGCGCTCGGGCGGCTGGTTGCTGGCGGTTTTTTGCAGCTCGATGCCCAGGCCCTCGCGGCGACCCCGGCCGGACGCCAGCGCCTCGATGCGGTGCTGGCCGCGCTCACGCTTTCGGTTGAGCCAAGGGTGTGATTGGGTCGGACAATCGTGGTACCGTGCCGGTGGGCACGATGGTTGGCGATGGAGAGTGAAGCGGTTGATGGTCCGGTGTTCGGGTTTCCTGCCCGTGCTGGGGGTTTTTGCGGCGCTGGCTTGGCCTATGGCGATAGCGCATCCGGCGTTGGCGCAGCCGGCTCCTTATGTCGTGACCATCACCGGCACCGAGGACGCCGATCTGCGCGGATTGTTGGAGAGCGCCTCGTCGCTGGTTCGGCTGAAAGAGCAACCGCCCCCAAGTCCGCTTGGGCTCCGGCGCCGGGCCGACGATGACCGCGACCGGCTGGATACCGCTCTGCGCTCTGAAGGCTATTACGATGCTCGGGTGGCGATTTCGCTCACCCCCGACGACAGCGGCAAAACCCGTGTGCTGGTGACGGTGGAACCAGACCAGCCCTATCGGTTCCAGGCGCTGGAAATCGTTCCGGCCGGGGGGGCGATCCTGCCGCCGGACCTCCCTGGCCCCGCTGTGCTCGGCCTTCCGTCGGGTGCGGTGGCGCGGGCGCCGCTGGTGGTCGCGGCCGAGCAAAAGTTGAAGGAGGCGATGGCGGCGCGCGGGTATCCCTTTGCCAAGAGCGCCGGCCGGCGGGCCACCATCGATCGTCAAGCCCGGACCATGGATGTCCTTTATACCCTGGCGCCGGGGCCAAAGGTGCTGTTGGGCCGCCAGCGCTTTGTTGGCCTGAGCGGCGTCGACCCGGCGCTGGCGTTTGGCCGGGTCGGTTGGCGCGGCGGCGAAACCTACCGCCCCGAGTTGATGGAGCGCACCCGCGCCGCGCTCTCGGGGCTCGGGGTTTTCAGCGCCGTGACCCTGGAGGTGGATGCGGAGCCGGCGCCGGATGGCCGTCACGATGTTGCCATCACGGTGATCGAGCGCAAGCGTCACTTTGTGGGCTTTGGCGCCAGCTATTCCAACTCCGAGGGGCTGGGCGGCCAGGCCTATTGGGGCCATCGCAATCTTTTTGGTGGCGGCGAGGTGCTGCGCTTTGGCGTTGAGCTTGTGCGCCTCAACTCCAACACCCTCACGCGCGCCGGTATCGATGATGCCGACGAGAAGCTCCTCGCCGAGTTGCGCAAGCCCGATTTTTTGCGGGTCGATCAGGCATTGGTGGTCCAGACCGCCGCAATCAACGAACATCCCGAAGGGTATCAGCGCCGCGCCGTGACCGAGCAGGTGCTCCTTGAGCGCAAATTATCCCGGCAATTGACGGTGGGTGGCGGGCTCAACGGCGAGCAATCGACCATCATCGACGTGAAGGGCGAGACCTTCGCCGATTTGGCCGGCATTCCGCTGACCTTGGCCTACGACACCACCGACGCGCTGCTTGATCCCACGGCGGGCGGCAGGAGCGGAGTGGAGATCACCCCTTGGTTGCGCGCCGATCATGGCCGGCGCAGCTTCGTGGTCAACCACCTGACCACGACCCGCTATCATGATCTTGGTGGCGATGGCGTCCTGGTTGCCGCCGGTCGGCTGTCGTTGAGCACGATCATTGCCGGTGGGGCGGCGATTCCCCCGACCGACAAGCGGATTTTCGGGGGCGGCGGCGGCTCAATCCGGGGGTATGGGTTTCATAAAGTCGGGCCGGTCAATGAGCAAAACGTCGCCGTGGGCGGGCGCTCGTCTTTGGAGGTCGGGGTTGAGGTTCGGGTGAAGATCACCGAAAATTTGGGTGTGGTGCCGTTTATCGATGCCGGAAACGTCTACTCAGCCATGTTGCCGGAGGCTAATCAACCGTTACTGGTCGGCAGCGGGCTCGGAGTGCGCTACTATACCCCCTTCGGGCCATTGCGGCTGGATGTGGGGATGCCGGTGCCTAAGCGCCGTCACGACGACCCGGTTCAGGTGTATATCAGTCTGGGGCAAGCATTTTGAGGCCGATGTGATGACCTCCAAACCGATCCTTCCGCGCCGGGCCGCGCTGTTGGCGCTGGCCGCGCGCGCGCTGACGCTGGCGCTGGGTTTGGCCGGCGTGTTCATCCTGCTGGGCGCGGGGGTTTGGGGCTGGGTCCATACCTCGGGCGGGAAGCGGGTCCTGGCCGATTTCCTCGCGAGTAAGGCCAGTGTGCCCGGATTTACGGTGAGCATCGGTGCGCTTGAGGGCAACTTGCCGTTTCGGGTGCGCCTCGATAATGTTTCGGTTGCCGATCATAAGGGGCGCTGGCTGACCGCCCACACCACCACGATCAGTTTCGATCCCCACGCTTTGCTTGAAGGGCGGTTGGAAGTCGGCGAGGTGGCGGTGGACCGGCTTGATGTGACCCGGCCGCCGTTGCCAGAGCCCGAGAGCGCGGCAAGCGGCGCTGCGGTCATCGGCCCGGTCAAAGCGGGTCCGCGCAAGGCCGGGCGGGCCGGGCTGGCGATTGCGGTGCGGCGGGTGGCGGTGGATGAGGTGGCGCTGGGGGCGGCGTTGGTGGGCGGCGAGGCGGCGGTGCTGCGCGCCGAGGGCACCGCCGAAATGGGCGATCAAAACACCACCCAGCGCATCGATTTGCAGTTGGGCCGGCGGGATGGCTTGCCTGGCGTTGGTCATCTGCATATTTCCTACTCTCCTGGCGATGATATCCTCGATCTCGATCTTGCTGGCTCGGAGCCCGAGGGCGGGGTGATGGCGCGGGCGTTGGGCCTGCCCGGCCTGCCCGCTTTGGCGTTTAACGCGATTGGCGTTGCGCCGCTGGCCGACTGGCACGGCCGGGTCACCCTGGCCGCCGATGGCCGCGCCGTGGTCGATATCGACGCCTCGGCGCGCCGGGTCCGGGGCGGGCACTTGGTTGCTGTGCGCGTGGGAGCCCGGCCGGCGTCGCTGCTGCCCGCGCCTTGGGCCGACTTTGCCGGTCCCTCGCCGACCTTGGCTCTTGACGTGCTGGCCGATAACGAGGGCGGGCTCACGCTGCGGCCCGGCTCTCAGCTTACCCTTGCCGCCGCAACCATCGCTGCCAGCGGCAGCTACGATCTCGATACCAACCGGCTCATTTTGCGGGCCGCGACCGAGCCCACGGTCGAGGCGGTGGCGGCGGTGGTTCCCTTGCCCAAGGATAGCCAATGGAAGCACGCGAGCCTTGGCGGCGCCATCGACATTCAGCCGGGAACGCCCGGCCCGGCGTTTGAGCTGACGGCGGAGATTGATTATCTGATCGGCTCCAATCCGCTGATCACCCGGTTAGCGGGGCCCCACCTCAGCGTTTCCGCTCGGGGCACGGCGCACCGGAGCGGTGAGCTTCGGCTGGATGCCATTGGGCTTGGGCTGGCGGCGGGGAAATTTGCCGGCAGCGGCAGCCTCTTTCCCGGCGAGCGGCGGTTTTCCGGGGGCGGACACTTGGTCGCCGATCACCTCAACCGGCTGCTGGGGGCGTTTGGCCTGCCTTTGAACGGCGTCGCGAACCTTGATTTTCGGCTGGAGGCGGCGGGCGACCATGGGCAGCTCGATGTTGGGGGCAGTGCCGCCAGTTTTTCTATCGGCAATGACACCGTGGACCCCTGGCTAAGCGCGCTTTCTTCCGACGAAGCCAAGGTTAAAGGCTCGCTGATCGTGGATGCCGGGGGCAATCTTCATGCCAAGGGCTGGAGCCTGGAGGGCGCCCACCTTACGGCGACTGGAGAGGGCGAGTTGGTTAAAGGCGCGCTTACCGCCAGCGCCAAAATATCCGTACCCCGGCTTTCCGATACCCGGATACCCACCCTGTCCGGCGCTGCGACCCTGACATTGGGCGCGCGCGGGCCGCTGGCAAAAATCGGGGGGGAGGCCAAACTCACCGTCGCCGATGCCAGCTTCGATGGCCGGCGGCTCGGGCAGAGCGAGTTGGAGCTTACCGCCACCGATTTGCCAACCAAGCCCCAGGTGGGCTTTAAGCTGCGGGCGGCGACCGGCGCCCCGGGCATCGAGACCGTCGGCGCCGCCGGCACGGTAGCGCTCAGCGCCGATGGCAAACGTTTGTCGCTCTCCGACCTTGCCGTGACCCAGGGCGCCAACCGGGCGGGCGGCTCGGTCCAGGTGGCGTTTGAGGGCGCCGTGCTCTCGGGGCTTTCTGGCCGGCTGGAGGGGCATATTCCAGCGCTGGAAACCGTGGCGCCGCTGCTCGGCCAGCCGGTTCGGGGCCGGGCGCGCTTCGAGGTGGACCTCGGGCGGGAAAACGGCAAGGTGGTGGCGCGGACCACGGTGCAGGCCAGCCAAGTATTGCTCGGGGCGGAAAGCCCGTTTGCGGTGGCAGACCTGGAGCTTACCGGCACCGCCAGCGCCGCCGGCTTTGCCGATTTCGCCGCCGGGCGGGTCGGTGGTTCAGCTCAGCTCAACGCCCGGCAGCTCCGGTTTGGCGACGTGAAGCTGGGCAGCCTCACCGCCGGGCTCACCGGAACTTTCGAGCAGGCCAGCTTTCAGGCGACCGCGCCCGGTCTTGATCTCGCGGGGACCCTTATGCTCGGGGCGGGGGGGCTCAAACTCGGTGTGACCAAGTTTTCCAGCCAGCTTGGCGGTGTTCCGGTTGCTCTTGGCCAGCCGCTTGGCCTCGATCTTGCGCCGGGTCGGCTCGCAGCGCGTGGCCTGTTGCTGGTTGGCGGCGGATTTCATCTTGGCGGCGATGGGGCGCTCGGGCCGGATGGCCTGACCGGGCGGTTGGCGTTGGATCGGGTGCCCTTGGAGCTGGTCCACCTGTTTGACCCCGACGTGCCGGCCGGCGGCCATGTCAGCGGAGATGTCACTTTTTCCGGCAGCGCCGCCCGCCCCAAGGCGGAGATCGCGCTAAAATTTGCCGATATCGGCCGGGCCGAGGCCGATGCCGCCGGGTTTGGCGTTGGCGGGCTCGATGGCAAGCTCACCGGCCGGTGGGACGGTGGGCGGCTTGCTCTTTCAGGGAACGCCGCCGCCAGCCAGGGCGGGGCTGACCTGCACTTTAATGGCGAGGGGCCGCTGGCGCTCCGCTTGCGGTGGCTGGGGCTGGAGAGTCCGGGAGCGGGGGCGCTGCGGGGTGCCGTGACCGGGGTGGTTGATCTTGCGGCCATCAACGATGTGCTGGCCACCAGCGGCGACCGCGTGACCGGAAAAATGGCCGTGGATGTTGCGGTGTCGGGCACACCCTCGGCGCCGCAACTCGGCGGCACGCTGACGATCGAAGACGCCCGGCTTGAAAGCGAGGCTTCGGGCAGCGTCATCGACCATATCAAGGCCCGGCTCACCGGCAACGGCCGGGCTTTCACCATCGAGAGTTTCAGCGGCACCGCCAGCAATGGCGGCGTCGTTACCGTGTCGGGCATTGTTCGGCCGGCGACCGAGGAGGCGTTTGACCTGCGGATCAAAGCCACCGAGGCGCGGCTGGTGCAGCTCGATGGCGCGACCGTCGATGCCGACGCCGACCTCACCTTGGTTGGCGGCATTCGCGAGGCGCGGCTGGGCGGCACCCTCGATATCCGCCGGGCCGATATCCGCCTGCCCGATCAGTTACCCGCCGAAGTGGTTGATCTCCAGGTCGAGGAACGGGCAAACCGCCCGCTGGCCGCCAAACCCCGCGCCGACGCCAAACCGGGCCTGGCGCTTGGCTCGCCCCGGCGGCTGGTGCTCGCGCTCGCAGTCAACGCTCATAATCTGGTGTTTATCCGGGGGCGGGGGCTCGACACCGAGTTTGGCTGCGCGCTGAGCGTCGCCGGCACCGCTCGGGCGCCCCAACCCAAGGGCACCCTGACCATGCAACGGGGCAAGCTCGATGTTTTGGGCAAAGAATTTCAGTTCAAGCGCGGCACCATGACCTTTTCCGGGGGCAGCGATCCCAATCCTGAACTCGATTTGCTGGCGGAAGCCAAAGCCACCTCGATCACCGTTGAAATGGCCCTGACCGGTACGGTGAAGGCGCCGAAACTGGTGTTGACCTCCCAGCCCGCCGCTCCCCAGGACGAGGTGCTGTCGCGTTTGCTGTTCGATAAGGGGATCTCGCAGCTTGGGGCGCTGGAAGTGGTGCAGTTGGCCGATTCCGCGTCTCAGCTTATGGGCATTGGCGGCTCGGCGGGTCTGGTCGATCGCATTCGGCGCACGCTGGGGGTGGACCGGCTGGGTGTGACCAGCACCGGAAGCTCTAACCCGCTCAACCCGGCCGGCGGCGCCAAGGGGACGTCTTCGGGTAAATCGGGCAAGTCGGGCAAATCATCGGGGCTCGGCAGCGCGCTAGAGGCCGGGCGCTATGTTTCCCGCGATGTTTATCTCGGCGTCCAGCAGGGGCTTACCGCTGACAGCAGCCGGGCCAAGGTCGAAGTTGGCATCACCGACAACATCCAGGCGGAAGTCGGCGTGGGCGTGCGCGCCGACCCCCAGGTGGGGGTTAAGCTCCAGTGGGACTATTGAGAACGCTCCGCCCGATTTCCCATCATCTGCCCCTTTCAAACCCGCACGGTCTTCTCATATCATTGTGCGGATTACTCCAGCACAAGAGGGATCCGCGCCGACCATGGCCGATAACGACCCGAATGATGACGATGGCACGAACACCGGCGTTGTGGTTAAGGCTAAGCCCAAGACCAAGCGGCCATCTATGTATAAAGTATTGATGCTCAATGATGATTATACGCCGATGGAGTTCGTGGTTCATGTACTGGAGCGCTTTTTCTATAAAGGCCGGGAAGAAGCAACTCAGATCATGTTCAACGTTCACCGAAAGGGAGTTGGTCTCTGCGGTGTCTATACTTATGAGGTAGCAGAAACCAAGGTCACTCAGGTCATGGATTTTGCCCGCCAGCATCAGCATCCGCTACAATGCACATTGGAGAAGGATTGACACGGTCATGCTCTCCCATCAACTCGAACAGACGCTCCACCGCGCCCTTGGCCATGCCAATGAGCGCCGTCACGAGTATGCGACGCTGGAACATCTGTTGCTGGCGCTGGCCGACGATCATGACGCGATCGCAGTGTTGCGGGCCTGCGGAGTCGATGTTGATCGGCTGAGGCGGACGTTGGCGGAATACATTGATACCGAGCTTGCCAATTTGGTCCGGCCCCGGTCGGATGATGCCAAGCCCACCGCCGGGTTCCAGCGGGTGCTACAACGGGCGGTGGTTCACGTTCAGTCGTCGGGGCGGGAGGAGGTGACGGGGGCCAATGTGTTGGTCGCCTTATTTTCCGAGCGCGAAAGCCATGCCGTGTTCTTTCTGCAAGAACAGGAGATGACCCGGCTCGATGCTACCAACTATATGTCTCATGGTATCGCCAAGGTTGCCGCCCACTCCAAACCCAGGCGCGCATCGGGCACCGACGAGGACGCCAGCGCGGAAAAGGCCGCTAAAAAGCCCGGCGAGGCGTTGGATGCTTATTGCGTTAACCTCAACAGCAAGGCTGCCGCCGGCAAAATTGACCCGCTGATTGGTCGCGAGCCTGAAGTTGAGCGCACGATTCAGATATTGTGCCGGCGAACCAAGAATAACCCACTCTATGTTGGCGATCCCGGCGTGGGGAAGACTGCAATTGTTGAAGGGTTGGCCCGGCGCATTGTTCATGGCGAGGTGCCTTCGGTGCTGGAAGGGGCGGTGATTTACTCCCTCGACATGGGCTCGCTCTTGGCCGGCACCCGCTATCGCGGTGATTTTGAGGAGCGGCTCAAAGCGGTGCTGACCGAGTTGGAAGGGCTTGAAGGCTCGGTGCTGTTCATCGACGAAATCCACACCGTGATTGGGGCCGGGGCCACCTCGGGCGGGGCGATGGATGCCTCCAACCTGCTGAAGCCCGCCCTGGCTTCGGGGGCGATTCGCTGCATTGGATCAACCACATACAAAGAATATCGAAGTCATTTCGAAAAAGACCGCGCGTTGGTCCGCCGGTTTCAGAAAATTGATATCAACGAGCCCTCGATCGAAGATGCGATAAAAATTCTGCGCGGCCTTAAGCCCTATTACGAAGAGTTTCACCACGTTCGCTATACGAATGAGGCGATCCGGGCGGCGGTTGAACTTTCAGCGCGCTATATTGGCGACGCGAAATTACCCGATAAGGCGATTGATATCATCGACGAGGTGGGCGCCGCGCAAATGCTCCTGCCCGAGGGGCGGCGCAAAAAGACCATTTCGGTGAAAGATATCGAGGCGGTGGTGGCCAAAATCGCCCGGATACCGCCCAAATCGGTCAGCAAGGATGATCGCGAGGCGCTGCAACACCTGGAGCGCGACCTCAAAACCGTGGTTTTTGGCCAGGAGAAGGCGATTGGGGCGCTGGCCTCGGCGATCAAACTCGCCCGGGCTGGCCTGCGCGAGCCGGAAAAACCGATCGGCAGCTATCTGTTTGCCGGCCCGACCGGCGTTGGCAAGACCGAGGTGGCACGGCAATTGGCCAAAATACTATCGGTTGAGCTGATCCGCTTCGATATGTCGGAATATATGGAGCGTCACACCGTCTCCCGCCTGATTGGCGCGCCCCCGGGCTATGTCGGCTTCGATCAGGGCGGGTTGTTGACCGACAAGGTGGACCAACACCCCCACTGCGTGTTGCTGTTGGATGAAATTGAAAAGGCCCACCCGGATCTGTTCAATATTTTGCTCCAGATCATGGATCACGGCAAGTTGACCGACCACAACGGCAAGTCGGTCGATTTCCGCAGCGTTATTCTCATCATGACCACCAATGCCGGTGCTGCCGATATGGCCAAAGCGGTCATCGGGTTTGAGCGCACGGTGCGGGTGGGCGAGGACATGGAGGCGATCGAGAAGCTCTTTACGCCCGAGTTTCGCAACCGTCTGGATGCTATTGTGCCGTTTGGCGCGTTATTGCCCGAGGTTGTGGCCATGGTGGTCGATAAGTTCATCATTCAGTTGGAGGCTCAGCTTACCGATCGCGGGGTTTCCATCGATCTTGATTCCGATGCGCGGGCGTGGCTGATCAAAAAGGGCTACGATCCGCTGTTCGGCGCCCGCCCGCTGGGCCGGGTTATCCAGGAGCACATCAAAAAGCCCCTGGCCGAGGAACTGTTGTTTGGCAAGCTCGCCCGGGGGGGCCGGGTGGTGGTGACGGTGCGGGACGGCAAGCCGGCCTTTTGCTATCCCGATGCGCCGCCGCCGCCGCCGCGTGAGGGCGGGCAATATAATAACGCGAAAACACCAGAAATGGTACACTGATAGATGGTGTATGCCGCGGCAGCTCGGCGTATGCAGCGGTATACAATTGTATGCAGCACGCACTGCGGCGTGAATTGGTCGTGCGCGCCTCCCATGGCTATGATATAAGGTCATTCGCCATCTGATATTTTTGGTGGATGCCGGTAATGTGTCGGGTCGTACAAGGGAGGAATCGGTTGTGAGTGAACGTCCAATCAAACGTGCGATTGCGCTGGGCGGCGGTGGTCCCGCAGTCGGAATAAGTATCGGTGCCTTGAAGGCGTTGAAGAAGGCGAATATCACCTTCGACGTTTGGAGCTGCTCGTGCGTCGGCTCCTGGCTGGGGGTGATTTACAATCAGGCCGACCCAGGGTTAGAAGTCGAGACCGCAACGAAGTTCTTCAAGGACATCTTCCGCCCGGATGAAGAGTACGCCCGCTTCCCCATTGCCCGCGTGTTCGCGCCTGATTTTGTTGGTATGGTCAACGACAGCTTGAACTTTGTGCTCAATCCGAAGAACTACACCAATTTGCTGGTGCCCGAGGCGATCAAGCGCGCGAGCGATGACTTGTTGCGTTTTTCCAGCAACCCAAGCGCGTGGAATGTTCCCAATCTCAACAGCGCCTTTTTAAACGATATGCTGGCGGTCAACCCGACCACTCGTTTCCTGACCAGCATGATTTTTATGTCGGCCAACAATGGGTTGTCGCGGCTCTTCTATGCCGACAGCGACTTTTTGAAGGCGATCCAGTTTGAGCGGCTTTATGAGCCGAACAAGCCGCCGATCTATTTCAACGCCTATAATCTGGATAAGAAGTATCTCCAGATGTTCACCAACAAGAAGAATCACCCCGGATACTTGCCCATTACGGCGGAGAGCATCTGCGCCAACTCGGCTTTGCCCTATATTGTCGCCCCAGTGCAGATCAATGGCGATATGTACTGCGAAGGCGCAACCATTGACACCGTGAACTTCGAGCATTTACTGGAAAACCATCCCGACCTCGACGAAGTGTGGGTTAGCCGCATTCTCGATCGCAAGCAGGTCCGACCGGCCGATAATCTTTATCAGTCGATGAATAATTTGGTGATGCTGTTCGCCTCGACCACCAGCGAAGACGACGTTAAGCTGTTTAAATACAAGCTGCGCGAAATGAACAGCAAGGTTAAGGTGGTCGAGATTCACGTCAGCCATCAAACCAATTATGATTGGACTTGGTCTAACCTGGAAGCCAGTATGCTCCATGGCGAGGCCGCGGTGGAACGGGCCCTGAAAAACTATCCGCCGCTGCCGCTTGAACCAGCGTGCTTGCCGCAGCCGATCAACTGTCCGCTGGCCAGGTTGTAACCCGGCGGACACAACCCGCTTTAGCCCCACATTTCTTCGGCCAGGAGGCGCAAATAGGGCCGCGCCTCCTGGATCAGGAGCACTGCCTCATAAATCAGGCGTTCGGGCGTGACATGGCCCTCGATGGGGGTATCTGCGACCAGTAAAATTTTTTGTCCGTCTTCGATTACGAATCGCGCGTGCGGTAGCCCTTCGGCTGCCCGCAGCACGGCCAAAACGCCACGGCGCCGGTCGGCCGACTCGACGGTGTAGGGGATGTAGGCGACCTCGGCCCAAATTTGGCACACCGAGCCGGCATCCTCGGGGCTGACCGCGACGTTGAACGATAAGTCTTCGGCAAAAAACTTCATCCGCGCCGGCCGGGGCGGCTTGGAGATGGCCAGCAGGCCATCCGGGCCGCGGAAAATCGCGTTCAGGCCCAGCGGCAGGGCGGTGCGCGCCACCTCCGCCAACGACTGAATCGCATCCAGCTTCACCGCCAGTTCGGCGTCCACGGTATCGCTCACGGCCCGGCACTCGATGGTGGTTGTGAGGCCAGTGATATCGGCAATGGCGGAAAAAAGAAATCCTGATTACGCATAATCCTCAGCCATTTTCAGCAGGTGGTATGGCATGGGCGGGGTGCGGAGACTGACCCAGAGGAGACGGTCGATCATGGTGTTCAGATCATAGCGGCGGTTGAAGCGGTAGGCG
>CAIZDL010000021.1 GCA_903931735.1 uncultured Rhodospirillales bacterium | reverse complement strand
TGAAATTGCACTGAGTTTCGAGCCATCTGAAAACCCTCCGCCGCCAACGCTCTGTTCCACTTTTGTACCACGACAGAGAGGCTGAGGGAAGTACGTAATCAGGAAAGAAATAGCCTCCGCTGCCCCGGCTTCCCGTCCGGCACCGGCAGGGTCGCTCGATAACCGATTTCCGGCGCGCCAGAACAGTTGCCAAATCGTCTGGGGCGGGCTATCTCTTTGGTCATCGTCAACCCCTCACGCGGGCTTGCGGACCGTAGCTACGGCCCGCTCCGGTGTTTCGTTCACCCGAACGGAACGTGCTCGCGGCGGACCAACCGGAAGAGACCAAAAATCATGGCATTACCAGTTTTCACCATGCGCCGCCTGCTTGAAGCGGGCGTTCACTTTGGCCATCACACCCGTCGCCGGAATCCCAAGATGCAGCCGTTTCTGTTCGGCGTGCGTAACGGCGTCCACATCATCGATCTTGAGCAGTCGGTGCCGTTGCTCCATCGCGCCATGACCGCGGTGCGCGACGTTGTGGCCGGCGGTGGCCGGGTTCTGTTCGTTGGCACCAAGCGCCAAGCCCAGGAGCGCATCGCCGAGGCGGCGACCCGGTGCGGTCAATATTATGTCAATCACCGCTGGCTCGGCGGCATGTTGACCAACTGGAAGACCATTTCCCAGTCCATCAAGCGCCTGCGCGAGATGGAAGAGCGGTTGGCCGAGGCGAGCATTGGTCTGACCAAGAAAGAAACCCTCCAGCTCACGCGTGAGCGCGATAAGCTGGAGCGGGCTTTGGGCGGGATTAAAGAAATGGGCGGCCTGCCCGACATTTTGGTGATCATCGACACCAACAAAGAGTCGATCGCGGTTAAAGAAGCCAACAAACTGGGGATTCCGGTGGTTGCCGTGATCGACAGCAACTCCGATCCCGATGGCGTTGCGTTCCCGATTCCCGGCAACGACGATGCCCTTCGCGCCATCGATCTTTACTGCGAATTGCTGTCGGGCTCGGTGCTCGATGGGTTGCAGGCCGAGATGACCGCCGCCGGCATCGATGTTGGTGCCCGCGTCGAAGCGCCGGTGGAAACCGTGACGGAGGCTGCGGTCTGATCCCGCGCCCCAGTTTCAACCAATTTGAAGAGATCTGACCTTATGGCTGAAATTACCGCTTCTCTTGTCAAGGGCCTGCGCGAAAAGACCGGCGCCGGCATGATGGACTGCAAAAAAGCGTTGATGGAAAATGGCGGCGACACCGAGGCCGCTGTTGATTGGTTGCGCAAAAAGGGCCTTGCCGCTGCCGCGCGCAAGGCCAGCCGCGTTGCTTCCGAAGGTCTGGTCGCGGTTGCGACCGGTCCCGGGGCGGCGGCGGTGATCGAACTCAATGCTGAAACCGATTTCGTGGCCCGCAACGACAAGTTCCAGGATACGGCGCGCAAACTCGCCGAACTGGCGCTGGCCGGCAGCGGCAATGTCGAAGATCTGCGCAAGGCCTCGTGGCCCGGCACCGGTAACGATGTCACCCATGAAATCACCACCCTTATCGCCACCATCGGCGAGAATATGAACCTGCGTCGTTCGGCCAAGCTGTCGGTGACCGCGGGTGTGGTGGCGAGCTACATCCACACCTCGCTCGCCCCGGGTCTCGGCAAGATTGGCGTGTTGGTGGCCCTCGAGTCTACTGGCGATCCGGTGAAGTTGAATGAGCTTGGCCGGCAATTGGCCATGCACATCGCGGCAGCTCGTCCCGAGTCGGTGAGCGTTGCCGAGCTTGATCCGGCCAAGGTCGACCGCGAGCGCGCCATCCTGGCCGATAAGGCCCGGGTCAGCGGCAAGCCCGAGGCGATCATTGCAAAAATGGTCGAGGGTGGTTTGCGCAAATATTACGAAGAAGTGGTGTTGACCGAGCAAACCTACGTCATCGACGGCGAATCCAAGATCACCAAGGTGATCGAAGATGCCGCCAAGGCCGTGGGCGCACCGATAACCATCGCGGGCTTCTCGCGCTTTGCTCTCGGTGAGGGCATCGAAAAGGATCAGGGTGACTTCGCCGCCGAAGTGGCCGCTGCTGCGGGCGTCAAGCCTGCCGGCACCGTCTGATTGGCGACGGGACTTGTGATTCGGTAACGGGGCCTGATCGGGAATAGGAGAACGGCGCGATGGTGATCCGGCTGACCAAAGGCGATGACGACCAGGGTCCGCGCTATCGGCGCGTCTTGCTCAAGATTTCGGGCGAGGCGCTGATGGGCAAGGGCGACTATGGCCTGGAGTCGGAAACCGTGATCCGGATTGCCGCCGAAGTGAAAGCGGTGCGCGAGACCGGGGCTCAGGTTTGCTTGGTAATCGGTGGCGGCAACATCTTTCGGGGTGTTTCGGGGGCAGCCAGCGGCATGGAGCGGTCATCGGCCGACTCCATGGGCATGTTGGCCACCGTCATCAACGCTCTCGCCATGCAGAGCGCGCTGGAACGAATCGGGGTGCAGACTCGTGTGCAATCGGCGATCCCGATGGCCACGGTCTGCGAGCCCTACATTCGTCGCCGGGCGATCCGGCATATGGAAAAGGGCCGGGTGGTGATTTTTGCCGCCGGCACCGGCAATCCGTTTTTTACCACCGACACCGCCGCCGCCCTTCGTGCCTCGGAAATGGCGTGCGACGCGCTCCTCAAGGGGACGCAGGTGGATGGTGTTTATACCGCCGATCCCAAGCGGGTTAAGGACGCGGTGCGGTATGAGCGTCTGGGCTACCAGGAGGTTTTGGCTAAAAACCTCAAAGTGATGGACGCTTCGGCGATTTCGCTCGCCCGCGACAACCGGATTCCCATATTGGTATTTTCCATTCACGCTCCCGGCGCCTTTGCGGAAGTGGTCGCGGGGCGCGGGCATTACACCATCATTACGGAAGAGGGGTAAGGTGACTGATCCCGATGGTTCCGACGTCAACCGCCGCATGGACGGCGCGCTTGAGTCTCTACGTAAAGAATTTACCGGTTTGCGCACCGGCCGCGCCTCGGCCAGCCTGCTGGAGCCGATTAACGTGGATGCCTATGGCAGCCACTTGCCGCTCAATCAGGTTGGCACCATCGGCGTTCCCGAGCCGCGGTTGATCACGGTCCAGGTGTGGGACCGGGGGATGGTCAAGGCGACTGAGAAGGCGATTCGTGAGTCCGGGCTTGGCCTCAACCCGCAAACCGAGGGCCAGACCATTCGGGTTCCGGTGCCGGACCTGAGCCAGGAGCGGCGGCGCGAGCTTTCCAAGGTTGCGCATAAATACGCCGAACAGGCCAAAGTCGCGGTGCGCAACGTTCGACGTGATGGCATGGACGCCCTGAAAAAGGCGGAAAAGGCCGGCGATATCAGCGAAGACGAGCACAAGACCAAGGCCGACAAGATCCAGGCCACAACCGACCTTCATATCAAAAAGATCGACGAGGCGTTGGCGGCCAAGGAAAAGGAAATCATGCAGGTCTGAGGCGATGCTGACTGAGGGCGACAGCAAAGGACGGAGCATCCCGGCCCACGTAGCCATCATTATGGATGGGAACGGGCGCTGGGCGAAGGCGCGCGGCTTGCCCCGAATCGCCGGGCACCGTAAGGGTGCGGAAGCGGTGCGGCGCTGTGTCGAGGCCGCGATTGAGCTTGGCGTCGGCACCGTGACCTTGTTCAGCTTTTCGTCGGAAAACTGGTCGCGGCCCGACAACGAGGTGTCGGACCTGATGGCGCTGCTGCGCTACTATCTGCGGGCCGAAATCGCCGAATTGCACAAGCAGGGGGTGCGTCTGCGGGTGATCGGCGATCGGGGCCGGCTCTCGCCCGACATCAATCAGCTCATCGATAACGGGGAATCGACAACGGCCGCGAACTCGGCGTTGACCTTGATCCTCGCCCTCAGTTACGGTTCGCGCCAGGAGATCGTGCAAACGGTGCGCCGGCTGGCCACCCGCGTGCTGGAGGGAGACCTCAAGCCGGGGGAGATCGATGAAGGACTGGTTTCGGCATCCCTTTTTACGGCTGGGGTGCCTGACCCGGACCTCGTGATCCGGACCAGTGGGGAGCAGCGGTTGAGCAATTTTCTACTTTGGCAGTCGGCTTACGCCGAATTGGTTTTCATCGATACTCTTTGGCCCGACTTCACACGGCATGATCTTGAAGATGCCATCAAAGAGTTTAACCGGCGGGAACGCCGGTATGGCGCATCGGTTGGAAAAAGATAAACCCAGTAACCTGCGCGAACGCGCTCTCTCTGCACTGGTGCTTGGACCACTGGTGTTGGGAGTCGTGTATCTTGGCTGGTGGCCGTTCAAGCTCATGCTGCTGTGCGCGGCGATGCTGGCGGTGCGCGAATGGGTGCGCATGATCGCGCCCGGGCCGATCGGCCGGACCCTCACCGTGTCGTGGATTGCGGTCGCCCTGGTGGTGACGCTGGATTTGTTGGTCGGGCCTGCGACCGCACTTTCCGTCGCCATGGTGCTGACCCTGGTTGCCGGGCTGATGCCGGAAACCGGCAAGACGCCGGCGCACGACAATGACCGCTGGTGGGCCGCCTTTGGCATTCCCTATATTGGCGCGAGTTGCGTTGCCATGATCTGGCTGCGGGGCGATAGCCAAACCGGGCTGCTGCTGATCGGATTTCTGCTGCTTTCGGTTTGGGTCAACGATACCGGGGCTTTTGTGGTTGGGCGGCTGATCGGCGGGCCGCGCCTTGCGCCCACCATTAGCCCGGCCAAGACTTGGGCCGGTTTTTGGGGCGGTATTGCGTCGGCGGCACTGGTGCTGGGTGGGCTCGCGGCATGGGTCGGGGCGCACGCGCCGGTGACAGCGGCGCTGCTGGCGGGAATGCTGGCCGTGATGAGCAATGGCGGTGACCTGTTCGAGTCGGGGGTCAAGCGGCGCTATGGCGTCAAGGACAGCGGGGGCATCATCCCCGGACATGGCGGGATCCTGGACCGCATCGATGGACTTCTGGCGGCGGCCCCGGTGTTGGCGCTGTTTCACTGGCTGATTGGAGCGGACCTCGGCTGGTGGTGATCTTTTAAGCGATAAGCGGGGACGAGCAAGTGGCGAAGACACAGGCAGAGACGAAGAGGCGCGTGACGATTCTCGGCTCCACGGGTTCGGTGGGCGCCAATACCGTGAGCCTGATCGCCCTTGAGCCCGAAAAATATGCGGTCGAGGCCCTGACTGCCCGGCGCAATGTTACGATTTTGGCTGAGCAAGCCCGGCAGTTGGGCGCGCGGCGGGCAGTGATCGCCGAAGACAGCCTTTATGGTGCGCTGAAGGATGCGCTGGCCGGCTCGGGCATCGAGGCTGCGGCGGGCGCGGCGGCGGTGGTTGAGGCCGCGGAAATGCCGGCCGAGTGGGTGATGTCGGCCATTGTCGGTGCTGCCGGAATGGAGCCGACGCTGGCGGCAGCGCGGCGCGGTGCCACGGTGGCGTTCGCCAATAAAGAGTGTCTGGTCTGCGCGGGACCGCTGATGATGGAGCTGGTGCGTAAGCACGGCGCCACCCTGTTGCCGGTGGATAGCGAGCATTCGGCGATTTTTCAGTGCTTTGATTTCGAGCGGCGCGAGGGGATCGAGCGGCTGATTCTCACCGCGTCCGGCGGGCCGTTTCGCACGATGGATCGGTCGGCGATGGCGGCGGTCACGCCCGAGCAGGCGGTTGCCCACCCCACTTGGGACATGGGCGCGAAGATCTCGGTCGATAGCGCCACCATGATGAACAAGGGGCTGGAGATTATTGAGGCCGCCTTTCTGTTCGATATGCCCGAGCACAAAATTGATGTTTTGGTTCACCCCCAGTCGGTGGTGCACAGCTTTGTCGAGTATGTGGATGGCTCGGTGCTGGCCCAACTCGGCACGCCTGACATGCGGACCCCGATTGCCTTTGCTTTGGGCTGGCCGGCGCGAATTCGCACCCCGGCGGCGCGACTGGATCTGCTTCAGTCGGCGTCGTTGACCTTTCATGCCCCCGATATGGAGCGCTTCCCGGCGTTGCGTCTGGCCCGCGCGGCGCTGAGGGCGGGGGGCGGCGCGCCCACTTTGCTGAATGCCGCCAACGAAATCGCGGTTGATGCCTTTTTGAACCGCCGGATTGGTTTTCTCGATATCGAGCGGGTGGTCGAGGCCACGCTGACCGCTCTGCCCCACGATGCCCCCCGCGATATTATCGACGTTCGCGCTATTGATGCCGCCGCCCGCACATTCGCGCAGGGTGTCGTGGAAGGGACCGCGCGATGATTGCTCATTGGGGATCGACCATGATCGACGTCTTTAACGGGTTTTGGCATTACGCGGTTCCCTTTTTGGTAGTGCTGACCGTGCTCGTATTCGTGCATGAATATGGGCATTATTGGGTTGCGCGGCGCTGCGGTGTGCGGATCGAGGTTTTCTCGTTTGGCATGGGGCCGGAGGTGTGGGGCTGGAACGATCGCGAGGGCACGCGCTGGCGGCTGAGCCTGCTGCCGCTGGGTGGCTACGTGAAGATGTTTGGCGCCGCTGGCGCCGCGAGCACCCCGGCCGAGGGTTTGGACGAGATGACGCCCGAGCAAAAGGCGGTATCATTCCACCACCAAACATTGCCCCGGCGCGCGGCGATTGTGGCGGCAGGACCGATTGCTAACTTTTTGCTGGCAGTGGTGGTGCTGGCGCTCTTGTTCATGACCGCCGGCCAGCCTTATACTCCGGCTGATATCGGCACGGTTCGGCCGGGCAGTGCTGCCGAGGCGGCCGGTCTGGTGCCCAAAGATATCATCGTTGCCATCGACGGCCGGGTTATCGAGCGGTTCGAAGATGTGCGCTCGGTGGTTTCGGTTGCGCCCGGTCAGCGGTTGGTGCTGACCATCGAGCGCGCCGGCAATCGGATGACCCTGACCGCAACGCCCCAAAGCTCGACCACCACCGACCATTTGGGCACCAGCCACACGGTGGGCGTGCTTGGCATCACGCCCCGGCTGGGGCTCGATCAGCGCCGTCAGGAAGACCCGGTGACCGCGATCTGGCAGGCTGTGTCGGAAACCTGGAACATCACCGCCGCCACGCTCACCGGCGTTTCTCAGATGATTACCGGCGATCGCGGTACGGATGATCTGGGGGGGCCGCTGCGCATTGCGCAAATGTCGGGCGAGGTGGCGCAGGCCGGGTTTGTTCACTTAATTTTGTTTCTAGCCGTATTGTCGATCAATCTCGGCCTGATCAACCTGTTTCCAATTCCGTTACTCGATGGCGGGCACTTATTATTTTATGGGTGTGAAGCGATACTTGGGCGGCCTCTTGGGGAGCGGACCCAAGAATATGGTTTCCGCATCGGCCTCGCTCTGGTATTAAGCCTGATGGTTTTTGCCACTTGGAATGATCTGGTCCACTTAAGGATCGTGGAATTTGTTCGGGGGCTAATATCTTAGAGCGGGTCGTGAATGGGTGGACTCCCCCCGTAGCGCGAATTCATCTCTAAAAACAAAAAGTTAGAGCATCATGCTCTAGGTGCTGGGTGCCAGGGAGAGGCGTTTTGAAGTTTGCGTTCGGAAATCGGTTGCTGGCGGTCCTGGTCGCGTGCGTTGTGCTCGGAAGCCACCCGACAGCAGCGCAGTCGGTTCATCGGACTTGGATAATGGCAGGGACCCCTGCGCCCGCGCTCGCGCCTGAGCACATGAGGTGCGCCAATCTTAAGCCGTTGCCCTGGCAGGGTTATCCAATCCGGCCCGAGTCTGCGCTGGCGGTCAGCACCATTACCTTCACGGGCAACACGGTTTTTAGCAGTGACCGGCTATTGCAGAGCCTTATTAGCAAAGAATATCATTGGTATCGGTTGCTATCCAAGGATTATGTCAGCTTTCGCGGGCCGTTCCAATCAAAAGCGTTGTTGGAACTGAAGGGTGTTGTTGCTCAGGAGGACTTTGGGCGTGGTCTCGCGCCGTGTCCGCCGAACGAGTTTGGGCATTTTAAAGACATTGCCAGCCTTGGCGATTTTATCCGGCTGGGTGATTTCATTGTTTCGGGCGAGTATTATTATAACTCAGATAACATTCCGGTCGATTGGGCGCTGATTGAGCTTAACTATTGGCGCCATGGCTATCTCAACCCCGAGATTCGTGTTTCCCTCGCGGCCGATGGGCCGGATGTCGACTCGGGCAGCCTGACTTATGCGATTACCGAGGGCGATCGCTATCGATTTGGGGCAATTAAGCTTACGACGGATATCAAGGGTTATGATGTCGAGGATCTGCGATACGCAGTCGACGTTGCTCCCGGCGAGTGGTTTGACCCGGTTTCGGTCGGAGATATCGAAAGCAGACTCAATAACGCCAAGTTTGGCAGCGGCGCGCTGTTCGCGGCGCTTGGCAAGTTACCCTATGGGGTGAAAGTTTGCGGTGCTCCGTGGAGTTTTGGTGGTAGAATTGACAAGACTATTGATCTCGCGTTCTTTGTTACACTTGGCCGCTGCCCGAACCAAAAATCGAGCGCGGTCGTTGAAGCGCATTAGGATGGGCGGCTTTGATCGGACTATACAAGAATATGGTTTTCGCATCGCACTCGCTCTGGTATGAACATTTCGTGGTTGAGCCTCTTAGAGGCGCCTCGTTGCATTTGACCTGGGGCGCGCTTTTGTAGGTCTGATGGTGTGGCACTGACTTGGCGGAGGGGCGCTTTGAGGCTCAAGTTCGGAAGATGGATGCCGGCGGCGATGGTGTTCGCTGGTATTCTGGCCATCGGAACGGACGCGGCGGCGCAGCCGTCCGGGCGGGATACTCCGAGCGCGGGGGGGATCCGGGCCAGCGGCGTGGTGGCCGACATTCGGGTCGAGGGCACTGAGCGCATCGAAAAGGCGACGGTGCGCTCTTACCTCAAGATCGATGTGGGCCAACCCTTCGATGGCGAGTTGCTTGATCAATCGTTGAAAGAGTTGTTCAAGACTGGCCTTTTTGCCGACGTGACGCTCAAGCAGGAAGGGAATGCCCTGGTCGTCAAGGTCGCGGAGAATCCGATTATTAACCGCATCGCCTTTGAGGGCAATTCGCATCTCAAAGAAGACCAGCTTCAGACCGAACTTCAGTTGCGGCCCCGTGTTGTTTATACCCGGACCCGGGTCCAAAACGACGTTCAGCGGATTCTTGATCTTTATCGGCGGAGTGGCCGCTTTGCCGCCACGGTCGAGCCCAAGATCATTAAGCTTGATCAGAATCGGGTTGATTTGGTTTTCGAAATCGATGAGGGCGCGCGCACGGAAGTTCGGCGGATCAATTTTGTCGGTAACGACAAGTTCAGCCGTGGCGCGTTACAAGAGGCGATCCGGACCAAGGAGTCCCATTGGTATCGTTTTCTTTCCAACGACGACAACTATGATCCCGATCGGCTGAATTACGATAAGGATTTGCTGCGCCGTTATTATCTCGGCCAAGGCTATGCCGATTTCCGGGTGATTTCGGCCGTGGCGGAGCTTACCCCGGAAAAAGATGCCTTTTACATCACCTTCACCATTGAAGAAGGTGAGCGGTATAAGTTTGGCAAGATCGATCTCACCACGACGCTTAAGGGGCTCGACCCGGAAGTGTTGCGGCCTAAAATCAATTTCGAGGCTGGGGATTGGTATGACGCCAATCTTGTTGAAGATACGATCACCAAATTGACCAACGGGCTTGGCGCTCTTCAATTCCCCTTCGTCGATGTTCGTCCCCGGATTTCCCGGGATCGCGAGGGCCGGAAGATCGATTTGGTCTTTGATCTCAACGAAGGCCCGCGGACCTACATCGAGCGGATCGATATCACCGGCAATGTTCGCACACTTGATCGAGTCGTTCGGCGGGAGCTGATGCTGGCCGAAGGCGACCCCTTCAACCAGGCGAAGATGAAGCGGTCTGAGGAGCGGGTGAAGAACCTCAACTTCTTCGAAAAGGTAAATGTCACGAACGCGGAAGGCACGCAGCCTGACCAAACCGTTGTGCAGGTCGACGTAACCGAGCGCTCGACGGGCGAAATTTCGCTGGGCGCCGGCTTTTCGACCACCGATGGCGCACTGGGCGACTTCAGCATTAGCGAGCATAACTTGCTGGGCACGGGTCGGGATTTGCGGTTCGGCGCCACATTGTCCACGAAGCGCCGCGAGTTCGATGTTTCCTTTACCGAGCCTTACTTCCTGAACCGCGATCTTTCGGCCGGCTTCGACGTGTTCCGAGTCGAGCGCAACAACCAGAGCTACAGTTCGTATAGCGAAACCAATAACGGCTTTTCGCTTCGGCTTGGCTATCCACTGACCGAGCATCTGCGGCACCGGGTGGCTTACAGTCTTACCGATACGCGGATTGGAAATATTCCGCTAACGGCGTCGAAATACGTCCTCGAGCAGGGCGGGACCCACGTTATTTCGCAGATCGGCCATGAGCTGACCTACGATACCCGCAATAGCCGGATCGATCCCACCGAAGGGTATCTGCTGCATTTCTCCAACGATATTGCGGGTCTTGGCGGTAACGAGAAGTTTATTCGTACCCGCGCCGGCGGATCGGTGTTCGAGACCTTGCCGGGCTGGGATAAGTGGGTGGGCAGCTTGACGGCCGAGACGGGCTATCTTACCGCTTACGGTGGCAAGCAGGTTTCGATTTCGAACCGCTTCTTCCTTGGTGGCGATACGCTGCGCGGCTTCCGGGTTGCCGGTATCGGCCCGCGCGACGTTTCAAGCAGCGACGCTCTTGGCGGCAATTTGTTTTATCGGGGCTCTGCCGAAGTGCGGTTCCCGCTCGGGTTGCCGGAAGAACTTGGCATCTCCGGCCACACCTTTACCGACTTTGGTACGCTGACCAGGAGCGCTGTGGGCGACCCCAATGTGAAGGATTCGGGCTCGTTGCGCGCCGCGGCCGGTGTTGGCCTGATGTGGCGGTCGCCGATGGGGCCGGTGGGCGTGGACATCGCGGCGCCGCTCCGTCGTGAATCCTATGATAAGATTGAGCAATTCCGCTTCAACTTCGGAACCAGGTTTTAACACATGACCCTTCGAACTCTTTGGTGGGGAGCCACCACGCTGGCGCTGGCTTTCGTTCTGGTGGCACTGCCGGTCAATGGCGCGCGCGCCGAGGTGAAACTCGGTGTGGTGCATTTCCAGATGGTCCTGCACGAATCGAGTGCCGGCAAGGCGATCCAGCAGGCCATTCAGGCCAGCGAGGAAGTGTTCAAAAAGGAAATGTCCAGCCGGCGCGAAAAGCTCCAGCAGGCGGAGCAGGAATTGGTTAAGCAGCAGTCGCAGCTTTCGGCCGAGGCTTTCGGCAAGAAGCGTGAAGACTTCCTGCACAAGGCGAACGACTTCGATCGCGATGTTCAGGCGCACCGCAAGGCGCTGGAACAGGGTGTTGACGAGGCGTCGCGGGTGATTCAGGCGGCGACCGTTGAGATCATCGGTGCGATTGCCCACGACCGCGAAATTTCCATGGTGCTCGATCGGGCGCAGGTAATTTTTGTCGATGGTCCGCTCGACCTGACGCAACAAGTGCTGGAAAAGCTGAATTCGAAGCTGCCGACGGTGCAGGTGAAGATCCCGCCCGCGAGAAAGTAGCCCCACAGGCCAAAAGCATCGCCAGGGCACTGCCCGTCGCGATGCTTTTTGGTCGGCTCTCGCTTGGGGATTGATCGGGGGCTGGGAATCGGGCACAAGGTTGCCAGCGAAGACACGGACGGCCAGCGCAAATGTGACGACGGCCGGAAGATGAGGGTGACAACGGACATGACGGCGGTGCCCGACCTCGACATCAACCGAATCATGAAGATGATCCCGCATCGTTACCCGATGCTGATGATTGATCGCGTGATCAATATCGTCCTCGGCGAAAGTGCGGTCGGGGTCAAGAATGTCACGGTGAACGAGCCTTTCTTTCAAGGCCATTTCCCACAGCAGCCGGTGATGCCGGGTGTGCTGATCATCGAGTCGATGGCCCAGACCGCCGCGACCCTGGTGGTTGCGACGCTGGGGGAAAATGCTGAGGGGAAGCTGGTTTATTTCATGACGATCGACGAAGCGCGCTTTCGCAAGCCCGTGGGGCCTGGCGATACCGTCTTTGTTCACGTCGCCAAGCAGCGTCAGCGGGGCAATGTCTGGCGCTTCAAGGGCGAAGCCAAGGTCAACGACGTGCTGGTCGCCGAGGCGATTTATTCAGCCATGATCATGAATGACAAATGATGGCCACCAACATTCACCCCAACGCCGTTGTTGATGCGGCGGCGCGCCTTGGCGATGGTGTCCGGATCGGACCTTTTTGCTGTGTTGGTCCTAACGTTGAGTTGGGCGACGGCGTTATTTTGGTCTCCCATGTCGTGGTCGATGGCCGCACCAAAGTCGGCGCCGGCACCATCGTGTATCCGTTCGCGGTACTCGGCACGCCGCCCCAGGATCTTAAGTTTAGGGGCGAGCCCTCGGAACTGGTTATCGGCCGCAACAATCGTATTCGCGAGCATGTGACCATGAACCCCGGCACCGAGGGGGGCGGTATGATCACCAGCGTGGGCGATAACGGGTTGTTTATGGTCGGCTCCCACGTTGCCCATGATTGCCAGCTTGGCGACAACGTAATTTTGGCGAACAACGCCACCCTTGCCGGGCATGTGGTGGTGGGCGATTTCGCGATTTTGGGCGGACTTAGCGCCGTCCACCAATTCGTTCGCATCGGCCATCACGCCATGATTGGCGGCATGTCCGGAGTTGAGAACGACGTTATCCCCTTTGGGCTGGTGATGGGGGACCGCGCCCGGTTGTCTGGCCTTAATTTGGTCGGGCTGGAGCGCCGCGGTTTCGGGCGCGATGCGATCCAGGTGCTCCGGGCGGCTTATCGGATGCTGTTTGGCCCCGAGGGTACGCTGGCCGAGCGAGTCGACGAGGTGGATCGGTCGTTCAAAGAGAACGCGGCGGTCGCCGAAGTGGTTGCTTTCATGCGAACCAAATCGTCGCGGGCGGTTTGTCAGCCGCGTTCGGGGAATGGCGGCTAAGCTCGGCATTCTGGCCGGGGGCGGCAGTTTGCCGGCCCGGCTGGCCCAGGCGGCACGCGGAGCCGGGCGGGAGGTGGTGGTTGTGGCTTTTCACGGCCACACCGAGCCTTCGGCGGTTGATGGGCTGCCCCATCTTTGGACCAGGCTGGGCGCCGTGGCCGACGTGTTTGCGTTTTTGCGCCGGGAGCAGGTCGCCGACTTGGTGTTCGCCGGCCCGATGCGCCGCCCGGCCTTCAGCGAGATTGTTCCCGACTGGCAGGCGACGAAAATTTTGGCAAAAATCGGTGGCCGTGCCCTTGGCGACGATGGCTTACTGCGGGCGCTTTCAGGTTGCCTTGAGGGCGAGGGCTTTCGAGTCGTCGGCATTCACGATATTTTGGGCGAGTTGCTGGCGCCGGAGGGCGCGCTGGGTGCCGTTGCGCCCGACGGGGTGGCGTTGGCCGATATTGGGCGCGGCATCGAGGTTGCGTCCGCCCTCGGGTTGCTCGATGTCGGCCAAGCGGCGGTGGTTCAGCAGGGGTTGGTGCTGGGGGTCGAGGGCATTGAGGGCACCGACGGCCTGATTGCCCGCTGCGGTGCGCTTAGCCGGGCCGGCTTGGGGGGCGTGCTGGTGAAACTCAAAAAGCCGCAACAGGATCGGCGGCTGGATCTGCCGACCATCGGCGTCACCACTGTTGAACAGGCGGCCAAGGCGGGCCTTCGGGGCATTGCCATTGAGGCTGGGGGGGCGCTGGTGATGGACCGCGAGGAGACTGTGGCCACCGCCGATCGGCTGGGGCTGTTCGTGGTTGGGGTCTCGGCCGACAGCGCTGTGGCCCCGCCGCCGGAAGGGGGCGTTACGCCAAAGCCGCCGGAAGGAGGCGCCAGATCAAAGCCGCCGGAAGGGGGCGCTCTTTCGGCTAGCCATCCGGTGCGGGGTGACGGGGCGTCCAAGCCGTTGACCTTGTTTTTGATCGCGGGAGAGCCTTCGGGGGATGTGTTGGGGGCGCGGCTGATGGCGGCCCTTAAGGTGCGGGCGGACCGGCCGGTGAGGTTTGTCGGCATCGGCGGCCCGCAAATGATGGTGGAGGGGTTGGAGCCGCTTTTTCCCATGGCCGATATCGCGCTGATGGGGGTGTTTGAGCTGCTGCCCAGTCTGCCGCGGTTGATTTATCGGTTTAACCAGACGGTGAGGGCGATCCGCGAGTGCCATCCCGATGCGGTGGTCACCATCGATGCTCCCGGTTTTACCTTTCGGATCGGTCGGCGGCTGCGGTCGGGACGCCATCCGGTGCGCGATGTTCCGCTGATCCATTATGTCGCGCCGACGGTGTGGGCGTGGCGGCCGGAGCGGGCGCGCAAGATCGCCGCTTTTCTCGATCATTTGCTGGTTATCCTGCCGTTCGAGCCGCCTTGGTTTGAACGGGAAGGGCTGGCGACAACGTTTGTCGGTCACTCGATTATTGAGTCCGGGGCGGATCGGGGCGATGGGCCGGCGTTTCGTGCCCGCCATGCGATCGCGCCGAGCGAGCGACTCATCGTGGTGCTGCCAGGCAGCCGCACCACCGAGTTGAAATACTTGTTGCCGCCGTTCGAGGCCACGCTCGCGCGCTTGGCGGGCACTCATCCGGGCCTGGTTGCGGTGGTGCCGACGGTGGCGCATTTGGCGGCGCGGGTGCGGGCAGCTGTGGCCGGTTGGCCGTTGCGCACATTGGTGGTTGAGGGGGATCGTGAGAAGTACGACGCTTTCGCGGCTGCCGAAGTGGCACTGGCGGCGTCGGGGACCGTGGCGCTGGAGCTGGCGTTGGCCCGCCTGCCCGCCGTGATCACCTATCGGCTCAGCCGGATTACCGTTGCCTTGTACCGCCGGCTGATAAAAACGAAATTTGCCAATTTAGTCAATGTGATGCACAACCGCATGGTGGTGCCGGAATTGTTGCAGGAAGACTGCACTCCCGATAAGCTGACCGCCGCGATAACCACTTTGCTGGATAATCCCGCCGCGCGCCAGGCGCAGGTTGAAGCTCTGAAGGCGGTGGATGAATGGTTGGGTGCAGGCGGCCCCCCTCCCAGCGCCCGCGCCGCCGATGCGGTTTGGCGCAACATGCTCCACAACCGGGGAGAGGAAACGTAAGCCCCTGCTTGCCCGCGCTGGCCTTTTGAGTAGGTTGCCCAAATTTCACGGTGTAAACTGCCATCGGGCTAGCTAGTTTTAGAATCCTTCTTACGCAAAGGCCGATTTTGGGGCCTAACGCCTGACTGAGCCGATATGAGCGAAGCCGCAGCAGAAGATGCCTCGCAGTCACCGGCCGTGATCTCCGGCCCGGTTGACGGAGGTGCGCCGTGCGAGGCGCTTGCTGACTATTTTACCCCGGCCAGCCGCTCGATCATCGGGCAGTTACTCCGTGCCTATCTTGATGGCGCGCGCCTCACGCCAACGGAGCTTTTGCACACCCATAAGGCCATCGAAGCGTTGATTGCCGAGGGTGAGGCGCTGGATATGGCGATTGCGCGGGTGGCCACCGCGCAAAGCCGGGCGTTGGGGATCACGACCCAGGCGCGGCGGGAGGTGATCACCACCGCTCTTTACGCCGCCTTGGCCGAGGCCGCCGGAGCCGGGCGTACGCTTGATAGCGTTGCTCATCGCGGGCCACCTTTCGCTGTGCTCCAACGCGATCAAACCGCGCGGCCGGGGGAGAGCCCGGAGCAGGATTATTTGCTCCGCTCTGCCGTGTGCCGCGAGTTGACGGCAATGCGCGACTGGACTCTGAAGCTTTCGTTTTTGGTCAGCCTCGCCAGCGACGACCCCAGCGGCCGGGTGGCGGCCTTGGTCGATGGCATCGTTGCCGATCTGATTGGCGCGGGCACGGTGTTGCCCCTGTTGGCGGCCGATGGGGCCGCCTATGGCGCCGAGATTGCCGCGCTGCTGGATTTGCTGTCAGCAACGCCGGCCCGGCAGGACAAAGGCGCCGGGGCGATTTTGTTTGCCCTGAACGGCTTGTTGCGCGCGGGCCGGCTGCCTGAGACCATCGCAATGGTGCTCGATCGGCTTCGGCGCTTGTTGCGCAGCGGCGAGGCCGCCCCGCCGGGCGCCCGCGAAGAAGACGCCGCACTCTTTCAGCGCGCGGTAAGCGCCCTCGTCGGCCCCAACGGCATCACGGGGGGCGGCGCTATGGCCGAGGCGTTGGTGGTGCGCTTCACCCGTCGGTTGGATCAGAGCACCAACACCGGCTTGCGCCAAGCGATGCAGGGCACCCTTGAAACCGTGGCGGATTTGTTTTCAAGGCTACATTTCCTGGCCGCATTGGCCGGGTCCGACCTTGGGCAATGCGCGGTCAACGAACTGGCGATGCTGGTGGAGACCTTGCCCAACAACGACGCGCTCATTGAAGCCGCGTTGTTTCATCCCTTCAACGCCGAACTGCTGGCGGCCGATCTCGCCAAGGCCGCGGGAGCGTTCGAGGATGCGCCCTTGCCGCCGGAGGTTCGGGGCCGGCTGGCGGAGCGTATTCGGGGGCTGGTCGATACCATGGTGATGCGCGGGCACTTCATGGAGTTGCTCGATCGTGCCGTGCCGACGACGGTATCAGACCGGATTGACGCTTTTCGTTCGGTGATCGCGGCGGGTTTGGTGAGTGAATTTGGCGGTCGGCCCTTGATTGAGCAACATCTGTTGCGCCTGACCGAGCGGCCCGAGTCGGTGAGGCCGGCGGCCGACACCGCTCTTGGGCGCGAGGGGCCGGCGATTGCGCGCTTTGGTCGCCATCGCTGCGCAAATTGCTTTGAGCCGATGAGGCTGGGCGGGATGTGCTGCGTTTGCGGCCACGACGAAAACGAGGCGGTGCGCCTGGGCGTCCACCTTCAACCCGGCACCGTGCTTCAGGGCCGCTATACTGTGGGTCGGCTGATCGGCCAGGGCGGCTTTGGCGCGACTTATCTTGGCTGGGACGAGCGCAGCCAATCGAAAGTTGCCATCAAAGAGTATTTCCCGGTCAACCTCGCCACCCGGTCGCGGTCTTCGGGGGCGTTGGTCCCCTATACCAACGATCAGGCCGCGACATTTCAAGATGGCATCGTAAAATTTCTGGGTGAAGCGCGGATGCTGGCCCAACTGGGCGATGTCCAGGAGATTGTGAAGGTTCAAGACCACTTCGAGGCCAACGACACCGCCTATATGGTGATGGAACTGTTGGTTGGGCGGACTCTCCAGCGGTACTTGCTGGAAGAGGGCGGCTCGATCGATTATCGGCGGGCGCTGGGGTTGATCTTACCGATTGCCAAAGCTGTTCACGATGTTCATCAAATGGGGCTGGTCCACCGCGATATCAGTCCCGACAATGTTTTTCTGCTTGATGGCGGCGAGGCCAAGCTGTTGGATTTCGGCGCCGCCCGGCACTATGTCGGTGAGGCCACCGGTAACCTGACCGTGGTGCTCAAGCGCGGCTATGCCCCCCCCGAACAATATGGCTCGGAGTCGCGTCAGGGACCGTGGACCGATGTTTACGCCCTGGCCGCCACCTTCTATTGCGCGATCACCGGCAAACCGCCCGCCGATTCCAGCCAGCGCTGTCTCGAAGAAACGCTGGTGCGGCCAACCGCGCTTGGTGTCAGCATCCCCGCCTTGGTGGAAGACGTCTTGGTCTCGGCGTTGGCGTTGAACTGGAAAGACCGGCCGCGCGACATGAAAACCCTCCTGCAAGCTTTTAATCGGGCGCTCCGCTAGGGGTAATCGGGCGCTCCGCTAGGGGTAATCGGGCGCTCCGCTAGGGGTAATCGGGCGCTCCGCTAGGGGTAATCGGGCGCTTCGTTAGGGCGGCTAACCGGCTCCTTTCTGCCCGGCCCGGCGGGGTAGCGACGGTCTGTCGCACTGACACTGCTTGATGTTGGCCGGGTAATCCCGCATCGCTACGCATGGTATCGGACCGATGGGGGGAGGGGGCTTTCAGGTGATCGAGTGGAACGACTCGCTGCTGGTGGGCTTTGAGCCAATAGACGCCGAGCACAAGGCTCTGGTTCGGTTGGTTGGAGAGCTTTATCGCCGGCTGAAAAACGGGGATGATCGCGCCCTGGTGGAAGATGCGCTCTTTGAAGTGGCCGATCATGTTGCCGCCCACTTCAATCAGGAGAACGACCTTATGGCCCGAAGCGGCTATGCCGGGCGGGCGGACCATTTGTTTGAGCACCGGGTGTTGATTGATCAACTGGATAGCGTGCTCGATCGCGTCGATATGATCCCCGACGAATGGTTGCTCCAGGCGCTCGGATTTGTCGAACGCTGGTTTGTCGATCATGTCCACGACGCCGACGCCAAGCTGGGGGCGCACTTGGTGGCCTGGACTTCGCCCGGGCGGTAACGACGCTTCTAAAATCTTTGCAGCCCCCCTCGACTCCGGTGGCCCACGGGGTTAGTGTCGACCTGTCGCCTGTTATAAGGCTGCCGACCTAGGGGGAGTTTCGGTCATGGCTCGCGCGTCCACCGGGAAGAGGCTGTCGCGATGAGCGGGCTTTCAATGGCCGGGCTCTCAGCGTTTGTCGCTAAAACCGCGATTGAAGCCGGCAACGCGATGGAAGCAACGTTTGCTTCGGTTCGGGCCGGAGACCGCGACGGCGCGATGTTCATGGCAAAGGAGGCCACGGGCAAGGCGCTCCTGGCAAAAAAGGCGCTGGCCTCGGTGTTGCAGCAGTTGGTGGAGGCCGATACCGCCTCGTCTAAGCTTGCCCTTGGCCATGTGGAGGATGCCCGGCTGTTTGCCAAGGCGGCGATGGATGTTTGCCGGAGCTATGCTCGGCGCGTCTCCGACAAGGGCGGGGGCGAGGCCGGGAAAAAAGCCGCCGAAGCCTTGGCCTTCATGATGGCCGGGGCGTCGACGCTGCTCGATATCAAGCGGGGCAGCGTCGTTGAAACAACCTTGCGGAAGGCGGCGGCAGCGGCGGAGCGGACCACTTTGGCCGCCGATGAAGCGACGAAAATCGGCGGTGCCGGCAATGTTCATGCCGATGAGGCCCAGGCGGCGAAACAGACCGCTTCCGAGATCGCCCGGCGGGCCTTGTGGGCGGTGCGTGAAGCACAACGGCGTTAGGCGGAACGGGTTGGGGAGTAGCGGCAATTTAGGGCGATGAGCGACCAATGACGGAATCAACCTACGTCTGTGAAGCGTGCGACGGTGCCGGTATCGGGCGTGTCGTTACCGACCGCGATCTCGGCAAAGCCTGTCAGACCTGCGACGGCCGTGGCCACCTCACCGAGAGCGAGATGGAAGCGCTCATGAATGGCACGTCTCGCCCCAACGAGTTTGATTGGCGCTTGTTCGTTCGCCCGCAGCGGTCCTGATTGTTGGCGCTAAAGATCGGGGACGTTCTTCCCCTCGATTCGGCGGGATTGGCCGCGCATCAGCGCAACCACCTCACCCGACTGGCTGGTGACGGTGATGTCGTAGACGCCGCTCCGGCCGCGCAAATGTCGCTCTTCAGCCACAGCGGTTAAAACATCGCCGAGTCGCCCGGCAGCCGGGTAAATTATATCGCAGCCAGCGGCCACCGTAACGTGGTTTCGGTTGTTGCAGGCATAAGCAAAGGTCGTGTCGGCAAGGGCGAACGTAAAGCCGCCATGGCAAATATCGTGAGCGTTCAGCATGTTGGGGCGTACGGTCATGGCCATGCGGGCAAAGCCGGGGCGCACCTCCAGCAACAAAATGCCCAGCCCTTGCGCTGCGGCATCGCGGGCAAAAAGGGCTGCTGCCACCGCCTCGGCGGTTTGCTGAGCCTTTGTTGCTGCGGCAATCTTATCGGAATCGGGCATGTGCGGGCCTCGCGACGGACAATCGAGCGGCCCGTTATCGGCTCGCCGCCGCTGGTAGCCAAGTAAAATCGGCGGTGGCACGCTCGCGCGGTGGCGAGTGGGGTGCGTCAGTTGACGTGCTTGGTTAACGGTTTCCAAAGGCCGGCGGCCTTTGG
>CAIZDL010000020.1 GCA_903931735.1 uncultured Rhodospirillales bacterium | reverse complement strand
TTGCTCAACATCCATCAACTTCGGGGCAGATGCATTCATCCCAGATCGCCATTTCCAACGCATTGCTGGCCAGACCAGCAACTTTCTATAAAATACTATACCTAGTGGGTGTCTGCGTCAACCGGATAGGCAGGGATCAAAGATCGGGTCAAGCTTGAATAGTCTTGTGGCCGCTATACCAGCGCTCAACCCGCCGCCACCGAGTCCGTCCAAACCGAATCCCCCCTCCGCACCCCGCTGCCTTGGCAGACCGAGAGATTGCCCGGCGCGTTGGGGCCGCTGCCGTCGATAAGCTGGCTTTTCTCCAATACGCCAATTACTATAATGTGCGGGAATTGGGGCGCTTATAACTCAAGTTGCAAAAGAGAATACCGTCTTGTCCTCAACGGTTATGAGGGATATGCAAATGAACCACATTGTCAGACGGTGCGCTGTTCGTGGAACACTTCTATTTATAGTAGTAATTTTGGGGTTTGCAACACTGTCATCAAATCCGCTCAAAGGTGAGCTTGCGGCCATCTGGCGGCGCGATTTTGTCATCGCAATCCAGCTTTGGGGGCGTTTTACGCATCAAATGGATGCCCAAACCCAACTCTTCCTTAGAACTATGCGTGCCAGTGAACTGGGGATAACGCGGGGCGACGCCAAGGCGGTCAACTGGTTTTATATGGCTGCCACTCAGAATTCTGTCACAGCTCAGCGAAACCTCGGGCTTATATATCGCAATGGCCGTGGTCTGCCGCAGAACGACACCGAAGCGGCCGAGCGATATCGCAAAGCCGCTGATCAGGGCGATGCCGTGAGCCAGTATAAGCTCTGGATATTATATTATAATGGTCAGGGAGTGCCAAAAGACACCATCGAAGGTGTCAAATTTCTTCGCAAAGCTGCCGACCAGGGCTTTGCCCAGGCTCAGTCTGATCTTGGATATGTTTATGAATCTGGCATAGGAGTGTCTCAAGACTCCAGCGAAGCGGGCAAATGGTATCGCAAGGCTGCCGATCAGGGGCATGCCGTCGCGCAAAACAATCTGGGAGCGTTGCTCGACAAAGGCCGGGGGATGCCCCGGAACCTGCCTGAAGCGATCTCCTGGTTCACCAAATCCGCTGAGCAGGGATATCCATTGGCTCAGATGAACCTCGGGTCGATCTATGAAACCGGCCACGGCGTTACGAAGAATCTTCTCGAAGCGTTTTCATTGTATCACAAGGCCGCAGACCAGGGCCTGGCTTTGGCGCAGAACAGCCTTGCGAGCCTCTATTATGATGGCCGGGGCGTGGTGCAAAACAGAGGTGAAGCGGCCAAATGGTTTCGCAAAGCCGCTAATCAGGGGCTTGCCGGTGCCCAATTCAATCTTGGATACGTGTATTTCTCGGGCCACGGAGTCCCTCAGGATGATGACGAGGCCGTCGCCTGGTGGCGTAAATCAGCGGACCAGGATTTCGCATTTGCCCAATATTATTTGGGGTTCATGTATTTCAACGGCCGGGGCGTGCCTCAGGACGACGCTGAGCTGCCAAATGGTACCGTAAGGCTGCGGAGCAAGGCGTGGCCAAGGCCCAAAACGCCCTTGGCAGCCTCTACGCCGAGGGTCGGGGTGTACCGCAAGACTATGCCATGGCGCTCAGGTGGTATCGTCCGGCAGTCCGGCTTGGGCTGGGCGAGGCTCAGAAAAATCTAGGTGTTCTGTTCGCCGAAGGCCATGGCGTGCCGCAGAGCGATGCCGAGGCGATCAAGTCGTTGCAAATGGCTGCTGATCAAGGGGTTGACGAGGCATTCGCCTGGATTCGCAAATTGGCTGAGCGGGGCAACGCCGCAGCTCAGCACTATCTTGGTTACATGTACCGCGAGGGCCGAGGTGTGCCGAAGGACTACGCCGCAGCGCTAAAATGGTTTCGTCTAGCGGCAGAACAAGGCAATGCTGATGGTCAGAACCGCCTTGGCTACATGTATTACAAAGCTTGGGGGTGCGAGCAGGACTATGCCGAGGCTCTGAAATGGTTTCTCAAGGCTGCGGAACAAGGTCACGCCATTGCCGAGTTCAACATTGCGAATCTCCAGATGACAACCCGCAAGGGGCCTGAGGACGACGCCGAAATAATCAGGTGGACACGTAAATCCGCAGAGCATGGCTATCCAGATGCCCAATATAACTTGGGAATATTTTACTGCAAAGGCCAAGGAATAAAAAAAGACTGTGCAAGCGGGGTCAAGTGGTTTCGCAAAGCAGCCGACCAGGGCCATGTCGGAGCGCACCGGGAACTTGCGTTCAAATATGAAATTGGCGCTGGCGTACCGCAGGATTTTGTCGAGTCCTTCAGGCGGCGTCGCACGGCCGCCGCCCTGGGCGATCCCGAGGAACAGCGTTTCTTCGCAGCTCTGAAGAGCATTCTTGGCGCTGTGCCGAAAAATGCCACCGAGGCGGCGAATTGGTACTGGGAAGCGGCCGAGCAAGGCAACGTCGAGGCGCAGGCCATGCTCGGAATGATGTCCATGATAGGCAGCGGCGTACCGCAAGATTTTGTTGAGGCCGGCAAATGGTTTCTTAAGGCCGCGAATCAGGGCAATGTGCTGACGCAGTATGTTGTGGGATTTTTTTATCAGACCGGCAAGGGGTTCCCTCAAGATATCGTCGAGTCAGTTCGATGGTATCGCAAGGCCGCCGATCAGGGTTTAAAAGATGCCCAATATGCCCTTGGTCTTCTTTATCAGGATGGCCACAAGGGCGTGCCGCAAGATTACGCCGAAGCGCTCAAATGGTATCGCATGGGCGCAGATCAAGGCTTTGCAGAGTCACAGAACAATCTTGGTGTTTTGTACCAAAAGGCTATGGGAATTCCGGAAGACTATGCCGAGGCGGTGAAATGGTATCGTTTGGCTGCCGACCAGGGCTACGCTCTTGCACAGGCTAATCTTGGGGTCATGTACGCCAATGGCTGGGGAGTGACTCAGGATTACCCCGAGGCGGCAATATGGTATCGCAAATCTATCGATCAGGGGTTTCACCAAGTCGAGTACTCTCTCGCAGTCCTATATGAGTATGGCAGGGGTGTTCCACTTGATGATGCTGAGGCGGTGAAGCTGTACCACGCCGCGGCAAAGTCTGGAGACGCCCTGGCCCAATATTGTCTTGGGGTTCGCTATTCCAATGGCCGGGGAGTGGATAAGGACTTTGTTCGTTCCTACATGTGGTATAGCCTTGCTGCCGACCAAGGCGTTGAACTGGGGGCAGCCTTCCGCGATGTGGTCGCGACGCTCATGACACCCGTTCAGATTGATGAGGCAAAGAGGCTGGCCGAAGAGTGGAAGTCAAAGTGAACTGGCTGGGGATTCGAATCCCCGCCGTCCTGGAGACTGTTGCGAAATCGAAAATTGGGGCTGAGTGGCGCCGGGGCATGAGCTAAAAAGTGTCAATCGGCTTTCAAAGCCGACCCCCCTGCCCCCCTCCACGGGCTGGCGGCAGGCGCGCGCGTATCCCCCATGGGCATTGGAAGACATCGACCCTGGTTGCCAGACGGACCCTGGCCGGCATCGTCGCCCCCTATATCGTCGACGGTGCCATGACGGGAGCCATTTTCCTGGCCTACATCAGACAAATTCTGGCTCCGGCTCTCAAGCCCGGCGACATCATCCGCACCTTTTCGATGGCGTTCTCCTTGAACACCTGAACCGCCTTAGCCATCTCAACGCGGCAATCAAACCGTCGATGGCTGTGCCCGCCTTCTGCACAGATGCCTGCTGCTGGGTGACGAACTTCTCCTCACTGCGCAGGAAAAAATCTTTTTCATGGCGGCGGGCCTGGAGCATGCCGACATCAATCGCCGAAACCAGATCGTTTGCTGCATCTGTTCCTGGTGCTGGATGCTGGAATAGGTCAGGCCGGCGACGGTTATCATGATGATGACGCCGATCCGTCCCAACATCTGTTCCTTGCCTATCCGGTTAACGCAGACACCCACTACATGTTGGGTGCGCCCAATCGCCGGAGTAGAGTTCAGCGTAGGTCGGCGCCTCAGCCCCGCCCGCGATCCCCAGCAATGATCTGAAGGCATTGAACGGGTAGAA
>CAIZDL010000019.1 GCA_903931735.1 uncultured Rhodospirillales bacterium | reverse complement strand
CGTTGCTCAACATCCATCAACTTCGGGGCAGATGCATTCATCCCAGATCGCCATTTCCAACGCATTGCTGGCCAGACCAGCAACTTTCTATAAAATACTATACCTAGTGGGTGTCTGCGTCAACCGGATAGGCAGGAATTGAATATTCGATTCTTAGCCATTGTTGCGATAACATCGAATAAAATACCCATTGCCGGCAAAAAGATAACATACACTGCGGGATGTGAGTAAAACCAAAACAAATTCTGATAAAGCACGGCATCCCCACCCTGAGTGGCGTCATAAAAATGCGTGCCAATGTACTTATCCGTAAGCAGCATTGTAAGTGCCGCAGCCAAAACCGGGCTATCAATCAAGTTCATCAATAATGCGCCAAGAATACACCAAACCGTCATGTTAAGCTGATTCCAACCCACATTTGGCGCGCGCATCATTATCACGGTCACAATCAGGTTGATGCCGCTCAATATCGATGAAACCGAGAACAAGTGTACCGTAAAGACATAAAACGCCGTATTGGCTGTGGTGCGAATCGAGTAAGGGGGATAGCCCGTCCACAGCATATCCGGCGCATCGGGCACCACCATGCTAATCAAGGCCAAAACAATGCCGGCGAGAAAAAGATGAACAGCAAAAGCGTTCAAACGAGGAAAGGCAACGTCCCGGGCACCGATCATCAACGGGATAAAATAATTGCCGAAGAATCCAGTCAGGCCCGGAATAAGAAACGCCAATATCATCGCAGCGCCGTGAAAGTACAAAACATTATAGTAGGTTTGACCGGTTACAAACGAAATGCCTGGATCGTATTGCTGAATTCTAATGACCAAAGCAGCGATGCCCGCCAAAGCAAAGGCAGCTAACGAACCAAAAAGATAAAGAAGCCCAATCCGCTTGTGGTCGGTGGTGAAAACCCAGCTTGCCAAAATATTCATGACCAAATCCTATCCGCCAGCGCCAGCCCTTGCGCCAAAAGCCAAGACGCAAACCATACCCTTCCAATCAGAAGATGGTACACAATTTTCTTAATGGCAGGCGTGCCATGATAATCGAGGGGCACCACACACCGGCGCCGCTCAAACGCGCGCCGGGACCCAACATTCCCAATTCGTTGAGTGCCATTTTACGCCGATCACGGCGCGTCACGCCCATCCCCAGCCAAATCCCGGTTTATCTTGGCAAAAGCGTTCCAGGCCATTACCATAGGCAAAAAGAGGCAACCAGGGGACGGCGTTACTGTAGCGCCCAGGGCACCTTATTCTATTGAGGGGAATACATCGAATGGCGGCTTTACTTACTGAAATTGAACGAGAAATTGTGCAACAAGCGAGCATGGCGACCGGCGCCACCGGGGTCAAGGCTGGCGCAACCGCCACCGCAGTCGCTGCGGGCAAGGGTATCGGAATTGTCGGCAATGCCGGTTTGGCCGGTCCCGCCGGAAATGGCGTTCAGGCGATCACCGCTGGCGGCACGATCTGGACCGGCAAGGGCTTGAGCCTCGGCTTGGGGTTGGGGCTGGGTGTGTGGGGGCCGATTTTGGTCATCGGCGCCGGTGCTGCCGCTGCTTATGCTTACCTCGAATATCGCCGTCGCATTCTTGGCTCCGACGCAGATATCGAGCAAGCAGAGCAAGCCGAACAAGATGAAGGCTTTTATCCGACACAGGGGTAATCCCGATGATCACACGAACCAAACTACTGGCGGGACTGAGCTACCTTGGGGTCCTGTGCTTTGTGCCTTTGATGTTTGGCCGGGGCGACCCCTTTACCCACTTTCACTCGCGCCAAGGTTTGGTGCTTTGGATATGGGGCGTCGTTGCTTTATTTATGTTCCCCCTTCCATTCGGGCGCATTCTGTTTAGCTTTTCGTCGACGGCGATCCTGGTGTTTTCAGTGATCGGCTTGATTTCGGTTCTCCTGGGGCGAACATGGCGGCTGCCTATGGTTCATGAGCTTTCCAAGAAGCTCTGAGAACTGCCAATAAAAAGAGCGGCCCATCTCACCGTTGGGCCGCTCTTTATTGTCCCCGAATCTCACCCGCGAGATGAGGTTGGCCTTCTGCTTGTGGTCTGCAAATCCATTTTATTGAGAGTATCGTATATACTCTCAGGCTCTTTTACCACCGGCTCTCTGGGAGCCAGTTCCCTGATCACCGGTTCCTTGGCCGCTCGCTCCCTGGTCGGAGTATCATTGCCAGCAGCGGCGACCGGCACAATTGGCGTCTTCGATGCGGGCCGAACGGCGACCATCCCAACAAACTGATCTGGCCGCGCGCGACTGGTGAGATGCTCTTTCACCACCGCCTTGACCTCCATCATTTCCTCGGCCGTGGACCGTCGCCAAAGCTGCCGCCGCAGCTTCTTCACCAGCACCCCCATCCCCTCAACCTGCGCCACATGGTGAGGTTCTACCTCGGCTACGGCAGTCCGGGAGAGTAATGCCATAATCAAGCTCAGAAAATCAGGCGCAATCGCGATCAGCACAATGGTAAAAAGATCAAGAAGCCGCGCCGTCTGCCCTGAGTTTATCGCGGATGTCAAATCATTGACCAACTCGGTCAGCCCACGATACTTGGCATCGGTAAGATTCCGCTCATCACCTCGCAGCTCAGCGATTCTCGCGCGCAAACGATCAAGATGCCCGCGAAACTGCCCCGACAACCGACTCGAAACGTCATCAGCGGTGAGGGCACGCTCAGCCAGCACGGCGTTCAAACGAGAAAACTTTCCAAGCGCGGCATCAAAATCGGCCAACCTCGCCGCAATAGTCTGCTGCTCGCCCTCAAGAACCCCAAGTGCCCGGGCGAGATCAACCCCAATTGCCGACGGCCCCAACCCAGGCTCGCGTAGATGCTGAAAATTTTGCAACTCGCTTTGGACCGACCGAATTTCCCGACACCGCCGCCCGCACCCCTTCGGCACGCCCGGCTCCGGCCGCGAGATCTCACTTTCAAGCCGCTTGTCCAAATTTATCAAAGTCGACGCATAATTAACCGCAACCTGCCGATCAAGATCCCGAAGTTCGTCGGAAATTGACTGCAACTGATTGCCCGATTCGACACGCGCTGTTTCTGACCGCCTCTCGAACATAATCGAGTAGGACGACATTAAAATAGTCCACCCCACGAAAATTAAGACCAAAGGGGCGGCTGCGAGCATACTCATGACTTCGCGCTTCCCCATCATTCTTGGGGACGCCAACTTTAAGTAATAATAGGCAATCGCGATTTGAACCAAACCGGCTAGCACATAAGGCTGCGCCGCACCAACAAAGCCTGAAAAGGCCGGGCGGTATTGCGTCAACTGAATACCCGTGGCCGTCATTACCCACGCATAAAACGACGACAACAGGATAATGCCCGAACACACCGTCCTTTTCATCATGACATCATTCCCCAAGCGCGAACCGGCGCCTCCGCTGATAAGCATATCGGCTTAGACTGCCAATGCAGCCCCCCGCCTTTATCTTGGGTCCCCAAAAAAGCCATTCTGTGCAGCAGTCTCCAGTTTTATACCACTCACGGAACGCCAAGCATTGGCCCAACTTTGCGCACCTGCTCGTCAAATTTGCGCAAGAAAACTTGGATCGTACCGCGCTCCGACAACTTCAATTCAGGATTGTGAACAGCCTTGGTCGGCGGCTCCATCGCGGCGGCAATTTTAGCGAAGACACCGGGCTCAAGCGCGGGAAATTCAATCTCGGCCCCGCCCATTTCAAGAAAACGCTTCCGAGTGGCGCCTCCCTTTTTTTCGCCTTTTGCGGTCTCATATCCATGCCAAAATGGAAAATCAGTCAATTCACGGCCGAAATTCTTATTCAATACGGCAACATGGTCGGCCCGCTGCCCGAACAATTGCGACAACGACGCCACCGAAAACACCGATTCGATAACATGGGTGACCAGATGAACCACGGTCAGCCGAACCCCCTCGCTATCGAACGAATCGAGAAGCTGGCGAACCCCTTCCCCATCATCAACGACCCGTTGCAAATCAATAACAGCGCCACCCGGCAAGTCCTGCAACATCAACGGATGGCCAAGACTAACGGCGTCGAGAAACTGCGGGCGTTCGCGATCATTGCGAATATCGTAATAGGCGCACCCCTTTATCGGGTCTTGCTCAGCCACCGGCATTCCGTCGGGCCCCTTAGTGCCCAGCACCCGCCGCAACCCACCAACGATGCCGTCGCTATCGAAAGCGGCAACGGCGATCCCTTTGCTGCGCATCCAACTGACCAAGGTTGCCGCGAAAAAAGTCTTGCCAACACCGCCCTTATGCGACACCACCACAACCATACGCCGCAATTGTTTTTTCGGGTCACTCATAATCGCTATCCCTCGCCGCCGCGTTTTGTCCAGCCGATCTCGTTGTTACCCACGCGCTTTTTGCGTCGGCCGCTTCTTTATCGCGGGTTTTGCAGACGCCGCCCCCATCACCCGCTGCGCCTGTCGCACCAAGCCCGACCCAGCGCTTTTGAGCGCACCAAGAGCAATCCCGACCTCACGCTCCACCGACCCGATCAGGCCTCGGGGCGCGCCTTTCGCCCTTACCGGCTTAACAACCGGCGGCGGGGTTGCCGGCCCGGCTTGTTTAACCTGCTTAACCTGTTGGACCGGTTTACCTTGTTGGACCGGCTTAACGGTTTGGACTTGTTTGATCGCCTTGCTCACGCCGAACCCAACGCCACTCAAAGCACGATCAGCCACACCAATCACCGCCGATAAAAACGATGGCACCGCAGCCTTTGCCAACGGCTTGGGCCGGGGTTTGAGCTGAGGGGTGGCCTGGGCTTTAAGCTGTACCAAGGGCTTAGGCTGACCAACGGCTGCCACAGCAGTCGGCGCAACGGTTGGCACGGCAGACCCGGCGACCAACGTCGGCCGAGCGGCCATTGGCACCATTTCCGCCGCCAACGCCTCCATCGCCGCCGCATCAACCGTCGTCTGTGACCAATCGCGAGACGAAGCCGGCACGGGCACGGATGCCGTCACGTCCGGCTCGCGTGTCTCGGCAACACGGTCCACCGGCACCTCGCCGTGCGGCGGAGCAACACCCCCGTCAACCGGAGACGCCTCGGGCTTTGGCGTCTCGGCCACAACTGGCGCCGGGGCCGGCACCGGGGCCGATTCGACCATCACCGAAACAAAAACCGGGGCGAGCACCGGCGTCAGCTCCGCCACGACAAACGACTGAACCACCGGTTCGGGCACGGCCTGGAAAACAGGCGCGGGCTCGGGGCGCGCCACCAACTCCGGCGCCACCGTCGGCGCCACCACCAGCACAGGCTCGGGACCAGACTCGGCACTAACAACAGGCGCGAAAACCGGGGCGAGAACAGGCACGGGCGCGGGCTCAACAGGAGCGGCAGCCGAGAGGCCCCCCTCGGTTTCGACCCAAGCGTAAAACGACGCCACCCCCATCGATGAGCGCCCCTCCCCCGCCTCCGGCGGAGAGGCCGGCGCTGACGCCGACGCCGCAACAACCGGTGCAGCAGAGGAAGACGCAACGGAGGGGCCGGCTCCTTCCAACTGCGTCAAGGCATCAAACGCTTCAAACATGCTATGATGGACGACCGGCGGGAGCCCAAAATCTCTCGCCTCACTCACGGGCGCCTCGGCAATCGGGGCCGCCGCAACGACGGGGGAAACGATAACAGGGGAGACGACGGCCGCCGCAACAGGCCCCCTCGCCGGGCTTCCGTCCACCACGCCAGACAGGGCTTGCGGCGTCACGCCCGGAAGCACCGCGCCCGGGGGCGCCGAAGTTGTTTCGTCGCCCGCTCGGGAGGAGGAAATGGCGGCAGCGGCGTCTTTCACCTGCCCCCAAGCTGCGGCCTGACACAAAGTATCCCAACCGGCGGTGTTCCGTGTCCGCGCCATAGCTGGCGCAGCGGCGCGCGCGGGCATATCGTCCCCACCGTCCTGGCTACCCATTTCGACCACCTCATATCCTCCGGCCAGAAAGAGAATGGCGATGATCGCGCCACACACCGGCCGGCGTCATTTCACGACCGGTCGATATGGCAGCGTCACCTCACACCGTCACGCATTCCCTTGACCCAATGCGCGTTACTAATGATGAGGCGACGATATCCTTGTTTCGGCTTGCTGCCAAGAGCTTCCAGGGGGCGAAACCGGGGATTGGCCGAGGAACAGACGATCTTTTTTCTCAGTCTGCGGCCTGGGCCATTTCTTTCGCAGTTTGGACGATAAAGTCGCCAAAAACTTTATCTTTTGATCGCATATGCTCGGTCAGCCACGCGCCGATCAAATAGGAAAGGTCATACATATCGGCGTCGCCACTTTGAATCCGCTCAAACTCCCGATGCAGCGTTTCAAGAAAGCGACCGTGTTTGGCGCGGTGAGTGGCGAACTCGGGAAATTCGGTTTCCTCCATCAACGCTTCTTCAAACTCGAACAGCTCGCCGATCAGCCGGACCAATAACGACGCCTTTTGGTTTAGCCTCGCCATCGACCCTGCTCGGTCGGTGAAGAGGCGCAACTCGGCGTTAAGGCCGTTATAGGTACCGGCGATGATCTCGCGGCGACCATCAAACTCTGAAAGTCCGATGGCGTAGGATTCGTCATAACGAATACGCATTAAATCCGATGACAGATATACTCTTTTGATATAATCGAGGCTGGACTTGATGCTTTGGCTCAGGCGGCTGTTGCTTCTCAGTACATCTGTGATGTTCTGAGAAATGTTTTGGTTGACAACATAGGGAAACGACCCGCCTTCAATCCTGGCAATGCCCATTTTTACCTCCACCAACCGGCCGGTATTCCCCGGCTTTGCGGAAACAACACACGAATGCTTGCTTCCGAGTTAAGAGTGCCCCAGTGGCCGCCCGACCGCAACCACCACGAACGCCGTTTTCAATAACTCCCGGCCACCGTTGTTTTAATGCAACATCTCAGAGTCTACGCCTAACTATCTGATATGATGGCAACTCTCTCTGAGCAGCACAAATCGCACGACCGAGCCGTGGCTGGCGGTTGGCGGGACGGCTCGCAAGTGGCATGATGGTGCCCGAGGTTTGAACCAAGGATTGAGACCAGCAGCGATGGAGACCGCCACCCGTTGGGTTGAGACCATATTAGGGAGCATCAATCCCGGGTACTTGACCCTGGGGTTGATCCGGCCGGCGCTCGACTTGTTCCGATCCGAGACGGTAGCGCCCAACCTGTCGACACTGATGGTCGTGATTGCGGCCATTTTGCTGATCAACTTTCGGTATCGGCGCATTGGGCCGGCTGCGGCAATTTTGGACGCGCGGATCGCCTTCCTGAAGCAATGCCGCTCCCCCGGCGCCTTCTACGACCGGATCGACCAATTCGACACCCTGATGATGAACGCCGGCTTTCTCGCTCACGGCTGGTCGGAATTCATCGAGGCCTGCCTCTTTACCCGAAAAGAGGGCAAGGTCAATGTTGAGGTTTCAATCCGCCCCGGTGTATTTATCAATCTCGATGATGCCGAGCACGCGGGTTTGCATATCCGCTGGTTTCATCATTTATCGGGTATCTTTGTTGGCACCGGGCTGTTGCTGACATTTGTGGGCTTGGTTGCCGCCCTGTACTTTTCATCGACCGCGATCAACATGGTGATCGACGGGGCACAAGGGCTTTCGGCCTCCGAGCAGACCAAGGCAATCCAAAAGGCCTTGGCGCAACTTCTCAATACTGCGACCTTTAAGTTTCTCACCTCCATTGCCGGGCTGGGCTGCTCGCTGGTGCTGGCCTTTTTTCAACGCACCTGGACGGCACGGCTGGAGCAAAAATTTCAGGAGCTATGCCGGGAGCTGGAGCGCTGCACCATTATCGTTACGCCCGAGCAGCTCGCCAATCGCCAGCAACACGAGCTTTCAACCCAATCTGAGCTGCTCCGGGGTCTGCCTGGGCAAGTCGGCCCGGAGTTTAGCCGAACCCTCGAGTCGGTGGTGACCACGGTGCTCCCGGGGGTGTTAGAGACCGCGATGGCCGGAATGGCCGCTAAACTCGATGAGGCGTGTCAGGCCATTGTCAACTCCCGGCAAGCCCCACTTCAAGCCATGGCAGCAGAGTTTAGCGCCACCATCGCCGCCAGCACCGGCCGCGAAATCCGGGCGGTGGTCGAAACATTGTCGGGCCTGCCCCTCCAGATCAAAGCCGCAGCGGACCCGCTCGCAGCGCTTCCGGGGCAAATCTCGGCCGCCACGGGCGACTTGCAACGAACCCTGATGGCACTCACCCGCGGGCTGGAGGCATTTCACGCCCGGATCATCCCGCCCGCCGAGCCGGTGCCGGGAAAAGCGCTGGCCGACGAAATCGGCCGTGGCCTTGCAGGGCTGCGCGCCGAGCTTGGGGCATTGGCCGCCCGGCCCGAAGCGGGCGCTGCCCTGGTCGCCGAGTTTTCCCTTGCCATGTCGCGCATTGAGGCCACGCTGCACGGCAATGCCGCCACCATCACCGCCGCGCTGGAGGGCTTGCGCGACCACACCACGGCCGGCTCGCACGCCCTTGCCGATGAAACCGGCCGCGCGGTCGCCGAGTTGAGTACCGCCGCAAAAGGGCTGGGCTCGGCGCTGCAAGCGGCGCTCAGCCACCTTCAAGAGCGCTCGGACACCACAGCCAACGACATTGCCGAGCGCTTTCTCGACGCCACTCAAGCCGCGCGGGAAGCGTCTAGCCAACAAGCCGCGCGCATCGAGGATGCGATTGGGAAAATCGCCGCCGCCGGGTTGCGGGCGGGACAAGATGTGAGCGACGCCGCCAAGGCCGCGACCCAAACCCTCGACCGCCGAGCCGGCGAAACCGCAGACCAGATAACCGGCCTGATGATCGAGAACTCCCAGCAGGTGCTCGCCCGGTTTGGCGTCAGCGTCGACCGCCTCTGGCAACACATCGACGGCCTCGGCCGTAGCCTGGAAACGGTGGAAGGGCGACTTGCCGGCCATGCCACGGCGCTGGAAGGCATTAACCGCGCCGCGCGCGAAACCGAAACCGCGTTTGAAGGCTCGGCCCGTGCGGTGGCAGCCGCGGCGGCGCCTCTGGCCCGCACCGGGGAAGCAATGGTCCACTCGATGCAAACCCTGGCCCACACGGTGGAAACAACCGTCGCCACCTTAAAGGAGAGCCAACACCAAGGCCAAAACCTGGCGGCAGACCTGAGAGAGACGCTTCAACGGCTCCAAATCGTCTGGACCCAGCACTCAAGCCGCTTCACCGATGTCGATGACAGTCTTTCAAGGGTTTTGACCTCGATCATCGAGCATGTCGACGCCCACGGCGCCGCGCTCCGCGATCATGTTGTAAAAATCGACACCCACCTCGCGCAGACCGTCAACAATCTCGCCGGCAATGTCGAGGCGCTCCAGGAAACGGCGGCCGAACTCACACGAGCGGTTTCCGTCATTCAAAAGATTGTTGAGAAGCTGCCGCCGGCGCCACAAGTGCAGGAATAAGCCCAATGGCTTTCGAACGGTTACAGCGAAAACCACCCCCAGAGGATGAGAATTACTTCGTATCGATGACCGACATGATGGTTGGGATGGTGTTTTTATTCATCATCACCCTCATGTTTTTCGCCATGAAGTTTAACGATGTTTCGGTGCAAGAAAAAGAAGTTCTCAACACGTTGCTTGATGCCAACGCCACCCGCGCCAGCCTGTTGCAACGACTGAAAGTGGTGATGCTGGAAAAGGGGTTTGTGATCGAACTCGACCAGGACAACGGCATTCTGCACTTGCCCGAAAACATCATGTTCGATAAAGGTGGATATTATCTCAATACCCAGGGCCGCAAGGCGGTGGTGATTCTAGGCAAAACCCTCTCCAGCATTTTGCCGTGCTACGCCCAAGCACAAGCCGAAGCCCTGCCTCAAACGGAGACCCAGGCCCGGCCCGAAGCCTGCCCGCCCTCCCCGCACAAAATTGAGGCGGTCTTTGTTGAGGGCCATACCGACGCCGATGGCGAAGACAGCGCAAACTGGGATCTTTCGATTCGCCGCTCGCTCAACACATACCAATTCATGATCGACTCCCACCCCGATTTGGCGCGGATGCGCAACCATAATGGACAGCCATTTTTTAGTGTCTCAGGCTACGGGAAACAACGACCGATTCGCCCCAATGACAACGACGAAAACAAGCGAAAAAACCGGCGCGTCGATATTCGGCTGGTTATGGCCGCCCCAAAAGCCGACGACGCGGTATCCGCCCGATAAAATAT
>CAIZDL010000018.1 GCA_903931735.1 uncultured Rhodospirillales bacterium | reverse complement strand
TGACCCGTCACGGGCCAACTCAACAAGGTCTTTCCTATCTTCCGGTGTCAAGAAGCCGCCACGAATCATGGTCGGAGCATGAATCCATTTCGGCTATAAACGCAAGCTTTTTCGGCTACCCAATGAGTCGGGGTATACCAATTGTCCTGATTAGTTTGGTCGATAAAAACAGGCAGTGGTTTAAATCCTGCCAGGGGCTTTCCGTTGCCGGAACCGCGCGAAATATTTCGTTTTGCGGCCATGCGATCGGGAGCGATGAGATATTTATCGTTTCCAATGCGCTTGAATACCCCGACTTTGCCGACAATCCCCTTGTTACCGGCCATCCCAATATCCGTTTTTACGCGGGAGCCCCCTTGCGGGCGCCGAACGGTGAGCGGGTGGGGACATTGTGCATTATCGACGATCACCCTCGGGAGTTGAACGCCGGAGACCGCGCCACGATGCGCGATTTTGCCAATTGGGTCGAAGGCGAATTCGCGGTGGCCCACGTCCAAACCATCGTCCGCGAAGAAGTGGTTGCCAATTATAAAGGACAGATCGAGGCGATCAACCGATCGCAAATGATGATCGAATTTAAAATGGATGGCGCCATCATCAAGGCAAACACCAATTACCTTAAGGTATTTGGTTATTCTGTAGCCGATATCGATGGCCAGAATTACAATATTTTCATTCCCGATGACGACAAAACGACCCCCGAATATCATAGTTTTTGGGCCGGTCTTCGTGCGGGAAACTTTCAGTCGGGAGAGTTCAGGCGGATTGGCAAGGACGGCCGCGAAGTTTGGATCGAGGCGAGCTACAACCCCATCCTCGGGCCAGACGGCGACCCGGCAAAAGTGGTGAAATTCGCAACCGATGTCACCGAAAAGGTTCGAATCCGGAGTGAGTTTCGAGACGCCGAAGCCCGATTGAGAGTCGTTCTTGATAATGTCGCAGACGGCATCATCACGATCGATGGCCGGGGGATTATAACCTCAATCAATCCCCCGGTCGTAAAGATGTTTGGCTTCAAGCGTCTGAAGTAATCGGGCAAAACATCAAGATCTTGATGCCGGAACCAAACCGCAGCAGCCATGACGGCCACCTCGCCCGCTATCAATCGACCGGACAGACCAAAGCAATCGGCGTTGGCCGGGAATTGGAAGGGTTGGACAAGGACGGCCGCAGCTTCCCCATCGAACTTACTGTAACAGAAGTCTCCCACCACGATCAAAGGCTCTTTATTGGACTGCTCCGCGACATTACCGCACGCAAACGGGTCGAAGAAGCAACATTGCGAGCAAGGCTTGCCGCTGAAGAGGCCAGCAAAACGAAGTCAGATTTCCTGGCCAATATGAGCCATGAAATCCGTACGCCGATGAATGCAATTATCGGGATGACCCATTTAGCCCAAAGGACCGACCCGACCCCGAAGCAAAAGAACTATTTGTCGAAAATTGATAATGCTGCCCAGTCATTGCTTGGGATTATCAATGATATATTAGACTTCTCAAAAATTGAGGCCGGTAAGCTTGAGCTGGAGCACACGACATTTTCGCTCGACGATGTTCTGACCAACCTTGCCGATATCGTCGGCCACAAGGCGGAGCAAAAGAGCCTGGAGATCGTATATTCGGTGGCCCGGGATGTGCCCCGTCATTTGATTGGCGATCCGTTACGTCTTGGCCAAATCTTGATCAATCTGGTAAGCAACGCGATCAAATTTACCGAAACCGGCGAGGTTATTGTCAAGATCAGGCTGCGGGATACCAACGAGCTTTTGTTTTCAGTGCAAGATACCGGGATTGGGATGCAGCCAAATCAGCTCGCCAACCTGTTTCAATCCTTCAATCAGGCCGATTCTTCAATCACCCGCAGATATGGTGGCACCGGCCTTGGCCTTGCGATTTGCAAACAACTTTGCGAGTTAATGGGCGGCTCGATCTCTGTTGAAAGTGAGCACGGCACAGGCAGCACCTTTCACTTCTCTGCGCGTTTTACCATCGCGACCGATGGTCCGCAAATTGCCGCCCGCATCGGGCTAAACGATTTATTGCAAAAGCGGGTGTTGATCGTCGATGACAATATAATCGCGCGGGATGTGCTAACCGCCATGCTGCGCGCCAATGGCCTGACCACCAAGGCCGCGCGCTCCGGCGAAGAGGCTCTCTTGATGCTGGGCGAGGCTTCCGCCGCGGACGAGTCGTTCGATCTGGTGCTCATGGATTGGCGGATGCCCGGAATAGACGGCATCGAAGCCTCCCGGCGCATCAAGGCGGACCCGGCGCTTTCCCATACTCCGGCAATCCTCATGGTCTCCGCCTTTGGGCGCGAAGAAATGATGGATGACTCCGAAAGTTCGGCCCTCGATGGATATTTAATCAAGCCGGTCAATGAATCGCATCTGATCGACACGATTGCCAGGATGTTCAGCAAAGAAGTGGTCGCCGTGTTCCCAAAGCGGCCACCAATACCAAAAAATGCCGCCCGCAACCTGGAAAAGCGCAAAGTGCTGCTGGTCGAAGACCACGAGATCAACCGGGAGCTTGCCACCGAACTCTTGACCGATCTCGGCATTCTGGTGACAGTGGCGATCAATGGCCGAGAGGGCGTCGATCTGATCGCAAAGGAGCCTTTTGATCTGGTTCTGATGGATATTCAAATGCCGGTGATGGACGGATTAACCGCCACCCGCCTTATTCGCGCCGACAACCGCTTTCTCGCCTTACCGATTATCGCCATGACCGCGCACGCCATGAGCAGTGATTGTGAGAAAAGCCTGAATGCCGGAATGAATGATCCTTGCCTATCCGGTTAACGCAGACACCCACTACATGTTGGGTGCGCCCAATCGCCGGAGTAGAGTTCAGCGTAGGTCGGCGCCTCAGCCCCGCCCGCGATCCCCAGCAATGATCTGAAGGCATTGAACGGGTAGAAG
>CAIZDL010000017.1 GCA_903931735.1 uncultured Rhodospirillales bacterium | reverse complement strand
TTCTACCCGTTCAATGCCTTCAGATCATTGCTGGGGATCGCGGGCGGGGCTGAGGCGCCGACCTACGCTGAACTCTACTCCGGCGATTGGGCGCACCCAACATGTAGTGGGTGTCTGCGTTAACCGGATAGGCAAGGTTCATAGAGCGCTATGCTTCGAAGAGTGGCTTCCAGCGCTCCGCTAACGGCGCGCTTTCTGATCAGGAGAAGAGCCTGCTCCAACTCTGGCAGCCCACCTTTTACTCGATATGTACACCCAGGAAGCGCCTTTTTGCGATGATATAGCGTTGCTGTCAGCACTCCATCGATATCGTGAAACCATTGTTTTTTTGAATGAATCTTGATGGTAGATTGATTCGAAATGAACGTTCTGACAAGCCTAATTTGATTATCAAGCTCACAGATGAATGCGTGGCTTTCCGTCGAACTGTCTCGGTACTCAACGAATTGATTCACACCTATTTTTTCAAGCAGGGCCGAAAACGTTTCAGCGCTCCGATTCGTATGTGGCGATGTAGCTATTGGCGCGTCCATGATACAGGGTTTTCTCGGAAGAATGGTTGCGCGATTGCGCTGCTTGGTTCGCTTGCGAAGGCCAGTTGCATCACATCCAGGATTGACGGGCGGAATACCGATTGGTTTTGGTGGCTGACGGATCATGTTTGGCGGGAGCCTGATATCCGGCGGCCGAGGATGGGGATGCTCCGCCAACATTACCTTCAGGCGGCTGCATATAGCGGCTCCAATGTGATAGATGGATGGCACGCTGACGCCATTACCTGTCATTTTAAGTTGCTCTCGATATGGTAGATTGGGTATAGAATCAAACGTATTTCCTGGAAACCCCAGTAGCTGCAGCCTCTCGTGCATTTTTAGTTCACGAAATATTGGCTCAGCACCATTGTGTGGACAGATTTTATACATTGTTTTGTTTTTTGGATTCATCCATCTTTCTTCAAGGTTTGCTCCACGGTGCCCATTTCCCATACCTGTCAAGGTTCGGACCATGCCTATCGGGTTGACGCATACACCTACCAGATGTAGGTGCGTCTCAGGGGAAATAGCCAACGTTTCCAGCAAACCCCCACTCCCAAGCCCACTACCTATTGTGGGTGTATGCGTCAACCCGATAGGCATGGTTCGGACGATAACCCGTTCAAACTCACCTTGCGCAAGGGTCCAACTGTATGGTGTACCACCAAGAATTTCACCGATTTGAATTCGGCCAGGATGGTCTAAGGGGAGCGGGGCTGGAAAAGCAAAATCACCTGAGCCACCTCGATGGCGGTCAAACCCAACAATAAATACACGTTCGCGCAGCTGGGGAATCCCAAAATCGTTTGAGCTAAAAGTAGTGTGGATAAGCCTCTTCTTATCAAACATTACCATTACGTCGTAGTGAAGCGCCCTCAGCTCTGAAAGGACCTCTTTCCATACCTCGCCCTTTGATACAGTTATTATATTTTTAACATTTTCGAGGAAAAATGCAGCGGGCCTAGTTTCGCTAATAACTTGGCATAGCCGATGAAACAGCCTCCCTCGCTGATCAGCAAATCCCAAGCGCTTCCCAGCAGCGCTAAATGATTGGCAGGGGAAACCACCACAGAGGAGGTCAAGGCGACCCCGCCCTCCAGTTTTGATTTCCCGAATTATATCATCTGAGAAGCGCCGAGCACTGAGTAGGTCTCTGACATCATACGTAGCTGCATAAACTGCCCGCGCACGGGTATCTCGCTCACACGCATAGACGCATTTCATTCCAAGCCGCTCCAGGCCGCGATGAAAACCTCCAATGCCACAAAATAAATCGCCAAATGTTAGGCCAGAACCAATATCTGATCTCGGCATCAACTGGTCTAGGCGGCGCTCAAATTCGGTATTTTCCATTTTATCCTACACGTTTATTCTATAAATGCGTCTGAACGATTTATTGAGAACAGGGCGGACCATATTGACACATAAATTACATGCGTCAAGAACTTTGAGTAGTTTTACCAGCATCTGTCGCCTGGCATACGTCACCTCATCTGTTGACGGGGCACCGATATCGTCGGCAGCGACCGATACTACGAGTTGCAGCTGAGAAGTTGTATAGACTTGATCCGACCTCCGGTGTAATGAATTTTATCTCTATTTGTAATAACCCTGCTGTAATGGTCTTTTAGAACCAATGCCCTTGGGGTGGGCATGTATATTAAGACCATTGGATGAGAAAGTTTTGTATGGATTTGATCAGCAAGCGACGGCGTGAGTTCGCATTGCTACGGAGAAAGTTGTGCCGTGCGGGTGCTCATTATCGAATTCCTGTAATGAGCGCTCCCATAATGGCAAGCAGGTTAATTATAGGTATGCACAAACTTACATGATGCTGCGATTTTAACTCGAATTATGTTGATTTATAATGTACACGTCAGAAACGTTATCAATTAACCCCATGTCGAGCAAATTTGACAAATGGGGAGCATCATGGGGACTCAAAAATTCAAGAAAGATAAAAGACAAGATTGGGAATATTATGAACGGGTTACCGTCGGGAACCTGACGCTTGGATGTTCTCCAGTTGATATAATTACAGGCACTAAAGTTGATATCGAAAGGCTCATGAATGAGAGTTACGAACACGCCTTGTGATGCGAACGATCAGAAACCGAATGGCTCGAAATTAGTGCAAAATCCGTTTTAACAGGTCAGAAAATCGAAAGCTGTTATCGACTGGACGGTGCAGATGATGCCGACGATGAGTAGGCCGAAGAAAAATATTGATTCATCGAAATATGATTGACAATGAGGAAGGAATTAAGACGCTCATTTGCCGCGAGTCATACAAAGGCTGATGCTTGACCGATGCTATGGGCCAATGACAAGTTTTGTGAACGCCATCTGGGCGCCTGATGCCCAGATGGCGCTGTTTGCCGTTCACGCGACAATCACGTAATCGGGATTGGCGATGGCGAAGACAGCCTGCCGGTCAGGAGCCGGTGGATAAATCCACTTGGTCGTAATCTCCTTCTTGAGCGCCTTCGCCTCGCCCCGTGTGAGACAGACCTTCGGTTCCCAACCCTCTGTGTAGAGCGCACCCCAGGCCCCCAGGTCGATGCACGACACATATTTCGGCTGCCTGTATTGATGCAGCGGCAGGCCGACCAGTTCGGCAGCGGCGTTGTGACCGGCAACCCGTCCCAGGCTGAGGGCGTGCTGGCAGGACATGAGAGCGTGATTGCCGATGTCGTCGCTGGCGGCATAGGCGGTATCGCCGGCGACGAACACATCCTTGGTGCGGCTGGCACGAAGATAGGGGTCGGCATGAACGCGGCCAAGATGGTCACGGTCTCCCGCGATTTGCGTTGCGAGAGGGCTGGCCCTGGTGCCGGTCGTCCAAACGACTGTGTCTGTCTCGATAGTCCGACCGGTGGCGGTCGCTATGAGATTGGCTCCGATGGAAGCAATTGCGGTATCTGTGATGATTTCGACGCCACAGGCGGCTAACGCCTCCTCTATGACCGGACGGGCGGCTGGACCGAGATTGGGAGCGATGGCTGGCGCCTGCTCAATCAGCAGCACTTGAATTTTCGTAGCTCCTCCCAGTATGGCCCGCAACCGCTCGGGCATCTCGGTGGCGGTCTCGATACCGGTCAGTCCTCCCCCGACGACGACAACCGTGTTGCGGGCAAGGCTGTCGGGCTTGCCCGCCAACAACTTAAGATGAGCGTCAAGCGCTTTGGCGGAAGACAACTGGTCAACGCTGAACGCGTGTTCGGCAAGCCCAGGCACCGGCGCAAGATTCAGGACACTTCCGGTGGCGAGAACGAATTTGTCGAATGGCAGGGTAAGGCAACCGTCGGCTACAGCCACGCTGATTTCCCGTGCCTCGCTGCGGATAGACTCAACGCGCCCAGCTACGTGTTCAACGCCGACGGCCTGGAACAGCGCGGTCAAATCCGGAGCCATGCCTTCGATGGCCGCTTCGTAGAGTCGGGGCCGGATGACCAAATTCGGACTGGGGGATACCACCGTCACCCCAATGTCCTGCTGCTTGCCGGCCAAGCTTATCGCTCGGGCGGCCGAAAGCGCGCCCCACATTCCAGCAAAACCGGACCCCGCGATTACGATTTTCTTATTCATGACTTTCAATCTTTCGATGAACCAAGTCCGGCAGGTGAAGCGTCAATTTGTAGGGCTGGCACGCTGTGGCTGGCGCGTATAAATTAGGTGCGGGCCGTGGGCACCCGATATCAGGATGGTGCTTCGAGCTTGGTGCGTCGTCCTGGCTTGCGGGCGCTTACACGCTCTTTCATCCAGTCCTGCACTTGAGTGATGAATTCCGTTGGGGCTTTGCCGGCGAAGGTCGTCGCCAAGTCGGCAAGGGAATGGGCGGCAAGTTCGTCTCGCATCGCCTTTTCCGCCTTCAACATCACAGCGTGGATGGCGCATACACCGGAAGTCGCCCAGGTTGGCGGCGCATCTCCGAACGTCGCGCACCGATGACGAATTTCTTGGCAGCCGAACAGCGGCTTGTCACCTTCGATAGCGTCGACAATTTGCAGGACGCTGATGTCCTCCAGCGGCAGGGCAAGCCGATATCCACCTCGCACGCCTTCGCTTGCCTCGACTATGCCGGCCTTTTCAAGCTTCGGGAAAATCTTGGCGAGAAAACTCGGAGATATTACCTGGAGTTCCGCCAAGTCGCGGCTACTCAGTGCCGTCTCGGCCGAGCTGGCAAGCCAAAGCAGACAGTGAATTCCGTATTCGACGCTGACAGTTAGGTGTGCCATCATTATGGTCCGTAAGGTCTTTTCCGCCAGCGGCTAGCAGTCTTTCGTAGCCATCAAATCCGTGCATTGCCTCGGCATGCCGGACATAACGGAGATGATAGTTATCCGTGTTTAATCCGTCAATTATAAAATAGGAGTATCATACTCCGCGTTTTAAGCGGATGCGGCAGGGGCATGAAAACTGGCTGTGGGGTTGGGCCTTGTGAATGATATTGTCCGATAGTGTCGCGCGGTGATACCCTTGGAATGGTAGGTATGGTCAGTCTTGGACAATGTTACCCTCGTAGAGCCGCAACGAACAGGGCGCTTTTGGTGAGTGAACGGCTTCGTCGGTAACCTCGGCTCAGAAGCCATTCTGAACTGGCAGTGTGCGTTACGGAATGTTCCTTACTTTTTCTGGAAACGACGCCCAGAACAAATGTTGAAATAGGCTAATGATAATGCTCTGGATATTGGAGGGTAATGTTGGCGCCGGACGTGAATAAGCCTTTGAGAGACGGTTTCTCCAGAAAACCGCCTGCGCTCGTGCCCAACAATGCTGTCCCACCATTCATTCCTATGGTCTGCCAATGGCAAATGCCCAATGGCTATAGCTCGGCACATGCGGAGGGGGATGAAGCTGTTGCAATAGAACTTAGACCAGAACACGTGAATCTTCATTCCATTGGGCCAGAATGTAGC
>CAIZDL010000016.1 GCA_903931735.1 uncultured Rhodospirillales bacterium | reverse complement strand
TGCTGACCCGTCACGGGCCAACTCAACAAGGTCTTTCCTATCTTCCGGTGTCAAGAAGCCGCCACGAATCATGGTCGGAGCATGAATCCATTTCGGCTATAAACGCAAGCTTTTTCGGCTACCCAATGAGTCGGGGTATAGTATGCTTTTCTTCTGGGCGGTTGGCGCTTCGTTTGTGGCGGCGGCCAGCGGCGACCGGTTATTTGCCCCCTCCCTCACGCGCTGGGATGAGGCGGCGAGTTGCGCCTTTGGCACCATGGTTTCCGGTTGGTTCATCGACCCGGTAGAGGTGCAGCAGGCAATTGAAGCCGCGCGACATGTTGGTTGGTAGGTGCGGTTGGTCGTCGGCGCCTGGGCTCTGCCACACGATAAGCGTTCCCGGGCTTGAATTCCGGGCGCGTGTTGTGATTGGCTATCCCCCGGCGCAAATTGGCCGGCGGCAAGCCCGGCTTTGCCAGAGCCACGAATTTACCAGAACCAAGAATCGGAATCGCGAAATGACGGACTTTAGAGCGATCGACGACCTCGATGTCGCCGGCAGGACGGTGTTGGTGCGCGGCGATATCAATGTGCCGGTGAAGGATGGCAAGGTAACCGACGCCACCCGCATCGTTCGCTTGGCGCCGACCCTGACCGAGTTGGCGCAAAAGGGCGCCAAGGTTGTGGTGTTGTCCCATTTTGGCCGCCCCAAGGGCGGGCCGGATACCATAAACTCGTTGCGCCAAGTCCTGCCCGAGCTTGAAGCGGCGGTGGGAGCCAAGGTTGCTTTTGGCGATGATTGTATCGGTCCGCGCGCCAAGATCGCGATTGGAAAACTTGCTGCGGGCAGCATCATTCTGCTGGAAAACCTGCGCTTTCACGCTGGCGAGGAAAAGAACGACCCCGCCTTCGCCAAAGCTCTGGCTGAGCTTGGCGATATCTATGTCAACGATGCCTTTTCCTGCGCGCACCGGGCTCATGCCTCGACCGAGGCTTTGGCGCGCCTGCTCCCGTCGGCTGCCGGCCGGCTGATGCAAGCCGAATTGGTGGCGCTGGGCCGGGCGCTGGAAAAGCCCGAGCGGCCGGTGGCGGCGGTGGTCGGCGGGGCCAAAATTTCAACCAAGCTCGATCTGCTGGGCAACCTCGTTCGCCGGGTCGATAAGCTGGTGCTTGGCGGCGGCATGGCCAACACTTTCCTTTTCGCCCAGGGCGTTTCGGTTGGTAAGAGCCTGTGCGAATCCAATATGGCCGACCAGGCGCGCGCGATTGCCCTCATCGCAAAGGAAGCCGGATGCACGCTCATTTTACCGGTCGACGCGGTGATTGCGCGGGAATTTAAGGCCGGGGCTGCGAACGAGGTGGTTCCGGTGTCGGCACTGCCCGACGACGCCATGATGCTGGATATCGGCCCCGCCTCCATTGCCGTGATCGTCGAGCAACTCAAAGCGTGCAAGACCGTGGTTTGGAATGGCCCGCTGGGTGCGTTCGAGATCGCCCCCTTCGATGGCGGCACAAACGCCGTGGCCCAAGCCGTGGGCGCCCTTACTCGGGATGGCGTGGTGTTGAGCGTGGCCGGCGGTGGCGATACCGTGGCGGCGTTGGGCCATGCGGGGGTGGTTGACGATTTCAGCTATGTTTCAACCGCTGGCGGCGCGTTCCTGGAATGGCTGGAGGGAAAAGACTTGCCCGGCGTCGCGGCGTTGGGTCGGCGCGGGTAGGAGCGGGTAGGGGCGGTTTTGAGGTGCGGCGGGCCGGAAGGCGGATTGGATCATGAGCGACGAGTTGTTGTTCGTTGACGAACTCGAAGATCCGCTGGCTTCGTTGGAGCCACCGGCACCGCCGCGTGAGCCCTGGTTAATTTTGATCGTTGACGACGACGCTTCAATTCACGCCGCCACCCGGATGGTTTTGCGCGGCGTGAATTTTCGGGGCCGACCGCTGAAATGTATTTCGGCCGATTCTGCGGCTGAAGCTCAATTGGCTTTGCCGGCCAATCCCGAGATTGCTTTGGTGCTGTTGGATGTGGTTATGGAGTCCGACGATGCCGGCCTTCAACTTGTCCGGTTTATTCGCCAGCAGTTAGGTAACTGGAGAGTGCGGATTATTCTGCGGACTGGTCAGCCGGGGCAGGCGTTTGAGCGCGATGTCGTCCTTAACTATGACATAAATGATTATAAATCGAAAACCGAGCTGACTACTCAAAAGCTGTTCACATCGGTGGTTGCGGCGCTGCGGGGGTTTGAGGATATCCGCGAACTTGAATCGCACCGTGCCGGGTTGGAGCGGGTGATCAGAGCATCGGGAGGGCTTTTTGGCAAGCGCGGTCTCGCCGAATTTGGGCAGGGTGTGATCGACGAGCTTTCGGTGTTGCTGAAGGGGGGCGAGGGCTCGCTGCTCGCGTGCCGGGTCAGCCATACCGGGCATGATGACGCATTGATGGTGGTTGCCGGCAGTGGTGTTTTTTCGGGCGCCTCGGGGCAAGCCGTTCATAAGGTGGTGACGGCCGAGGCCAACCGCGACCTTGAGCATGCGCTCGGCACCGGCCGGTCGATGGTGGGCAGGGACCACTGTATTTTAGCCTTCCCCTCGACCACCAATCATCGCGCGGTGTTCTACGGCCAAAAAGTGGAGGCGCCGGGTGCTGGAGCCGGCCGGCTGCTCGATTTGCTCGCGGCCCAAATCGGCGTTGGTTTTGACAATGCTGCCCTTTACGAGGAGTTGGCGGGGCTGAATCGGAGCCTCGAATCCCAGGTTCAGGTCCGCACGCAGCAATTGGTGGCGGCCAAAGCCGCAGCCGAGCAGGCCCGCGCAGAGGCCGAGGCGGCCAATCAGGCGAAATCGCTGTTTCTCGCTACCATGAGCCACGAAATTCGCACACCAATGAATGGTGTGCAGGGAATGCTCGAACTTTTGGAATATACCCCCCTTGCCTCCGATCAACGCGAGCTTGTCAAAGTAGTGCGCGACTCGGCGGGATCTTTGCTGACCATTATCAACGACATTTTGGATTTTTCCAAAATTGAGGCTGGCAAACTGACGCTGGAACAGATCCCGGTCCCCCTTGAGGCCTTGATTGAGGGGGTTGCCGAGACGCTGGCGCCGAGCGCCCACAAGAAGAAGTTGACATTAAACGTCAGTATTGATCCAGCACTCCCCGACTTGTTGCTAAGCGATCCGGTGCGACTGCGGCAGGTTCTCTTTAATATTGTCGGAAATGCGATAAAGTTCACTCAAAAAGGCTCGATAAACCTGCGCGCAGACTTGGAATGTATGGCGGAAAGCCATGCGATTATTCGGTTCAGTGTCACTGATACCGGCATCGGGATGGATGATCCGACCCGCGCGCGGCTGTTTCAGCCTTTTACTCAGGCATCGCTCTCGACCACCCGACGCTTTGGCGGCACCGGGCTCGGGCTTTCGATCTGTCAGCGCATTACCGAGTTGATGGGCGGCGAGCTGGATGTTGATAGCGCGCCCGGTCGCGGGTCCACCTTCTCGTTTCGGTGTGGCTTTGGGCTTGCGCCGGGCGCTTGCGTGATGGCCAATGCTTGGCCTCGCCTGGAAGGAGAGCGGGTGCTGGTTGCTGCGGGGGATGATGGTGCGCGCGCGTCGCTGAGTCGTCTGCTGGGGGCGATCGGCTGTGACGTTTCGGGCGCCGCGACCCTGGCCGAGGGGAATGCGCTGGTCGCCGCTGCCGAGCCGGGCCGGCGGCCGGCTGTGGTGGTTATGGCTGGCTGCGATTGTGATTGCAGCACCGATGACGGCTTTTGCCCTGCCACCGGAGAGGTGCGGCTCTGGCCCGCGCTGTCGGTGTTGCCGCTGGTTATGGTGGTGCGCCGACCCCGTTTTTTTGAGTTTCCCCCCGGCGGTCCCAAAGTGGTGACGGTGGCCCAGCCGATTCGCCGTTCCCATTTGGTCAATGCTGTGCTGGCCGCAATTGGGCGCGCAGCGCCGGAGCAGGCGTCGAATACAGTGCCGATTGTACCGGCGGGTATTGGCAGTGGTATCAAAATCGAGGATGCCGAGCGCCAGCGGCGGTTAGTTTTGGTGGCGGAGGATCATCCGGTCAACCGCCAAGTGCTGCGCCGGCAATTGGAGTTGATTGGCTTCGCGGCGGAAGTGGTCGAGGATGGACGGCACGCGCTGGAGGCATGGCGGACCGGCCGCTTCGCCCTGATCCTGACCGACTGCCAAATGCCCGAAATGGATGGGTACGAGCTGGCCATGGCGGTCCGGCGCGAGGAGCCGCCGGGCGGCCCTCGCATTCCAATTATTGCTATTACCGCCAGCGTCATGGCTGAGGAGACACAAAAGTGCATGGCGGCCGGTATGGATGCCTGCCTTGGCAAACCCTTGGAGATTGCCGCCTTGAGCCGGGAATTGCGCCGATTTCTGTCCTCTCCGGCAATTGAGAGCGAGCCCTGTCCCGCCAGTTGTCCGGTTGACCGGGCCGCCTTAAATGGGCTTTTTTGCGGTGATGAGCAGGTGGTCGCCAAGTTGCTCCACGAGTTTTTGGCCTGCAATCAGCTAATCGGCGGGGAGCTTTATGGCGCCTTTTCCCAGCGGGATTGGGACAAGGTTCGAAGCGCTGCGCACATGCTGTCGGGTGCGGCGCGCACTGTTGGAGCGGCGGCCTTGGCGGAGGCGAGTTCGGCGATTGAGCAAGCGGTGCTGATAAACGATATCCCGGGGATCGAATGCTTGGTGCCCGCCGCGCTCTATGAGGTTGAGCGGCTCTCTGATTATATTTTAAGCACATCGCCACCCGGCTGATTTTTCCGCCCAACAAAAAAAGAGCCGCCCGAAACGAGTCGGGCGGCTCAAAAAGTCTGGGAGGAAGCAATCAAAATGCACAGTCGCTACTCTATACCGCGCCGCAACATAACGAAAGTGCAATATTGCCGCACCCCCAAAAAAAGTTGCCAATTCCTTAAGGAATCGGGTTGGGTGCAACCGAAATCAGGCGGCAGCGGCGGCGCGGATTGCATTCATTGCGGCGGCGTAGCCCGCTGGCCCGGCGCTGAACACGGCGTTGCCGGCAACCACCACGTCGGCCCCGGCAGCGGCAATGGCGGCCGCATTGGCCTGGCTGACACCGCCATCGACCTCAAGCTCAATCGGCCGGTCACCAATCATCGCCTTGAGCCGGCGGATTTTCTCCAACTGACCGGGGATGAAGGCTTGGCCACTGAAGCCGGGATTGACCGACATCACCAGGATCAGATCAACCCGGTCGAGCAACCACGCCACCGCTTCGGGCGGCGTTGCGGGGTTGAGCGAGATGCCAGCCTTTTTGCCCAGCCCCCGGATCACCTGAAGCGTGCGGTCGACATGAATGCCGGCCTCGACATGGACGGTGATAAGGTCGCTGCCAGCGGCGGCAAACGCTTCAAGATACGGGTCCACCGGGTCGATCATCAGGTGAACATCGAAAAGTTTGGCGCTATGCGGACGCAGCGCCTTCACAACCATCGGGCCGATGGTGATGTTGGGCGCAAAGTGGCCGTCCATCACATCGACATGGATATAATCCGCCCCGGCGGCGTCAATGGCCCTTAGCTCCTCGCCCAATTTGGCGAAGTCGGCGGAAAGGATCGAGGGAGAAATTTTCAGCCTAGTCATGACGCCGCCTAGTCCTCTGAGCGTAGTTGGTCAGTATCGATCCGCTGAGAGCGAATTCATGCGACGGGGTTATCGCACCCCTTCGCGATCCGTTCTAAGCGCTGTGGCTGTGCCGGGATTTTCTTGCCGCGATTTCTTGCAACCGTTTGCGCGCGGCTTCGGCAACCGCTGTGGCGGTGATGCCAAAGTGCGTGTAAATCTGTTCGGCCGGGGCCGAGATGCCAAACCCAGGCATTCCGATCGCGATGCCTTTAAGACCGGTGTAACGCTCCCAGCCAAAGGTGCTGGCGGCTTCGATTGAAATGCGCACGGTATGGCGACCGAGCACATCATCGCGGTAGTCCTCGGGTTGCTGGTCAAACAGCTCCCAGCACGGCAGGGAGATCACGGCAGTGCCGATGCCTTCGGCCTCCAGCGTCTCGCGGGCGATCAGCGCCAACGACACTTCCGAGCCGGTGGCGAGCAACGACACCTTTCGTGGCCCGGCCGCAGCTTCGGCCAGAACATAGCCACCCTTGGCGGTCAGGTTTTCGCTGGTGGCGTTGGTGCGCAGGGTCGGCAGGTTTTGGCGGGACAGGGCAAGAGCGCTCGGGCCTTTGTCGTTGGCCAGCGCAAGCGCCCAGCTCTCAATGGTTTCAACGCCATCGGCCGGGCGGAACACCAGCAGATTGGGCATGGCCCGCAGCGAGGCGAGATGCTCGACCGGCTGATGGGTGGGGCCGTCTTCGCCGACACCGATCGAGTCGTGGGTCAGCACATAAACCGCGCGCAGATTCATGAGCGCCGCGAGGCGGATGGCATTGCGCATGTAGTCGGAAAACACCATGAAGGTGCCGCCATAGGGGATAAAGCCGCCATGCAGCGAAATCCCGTTCATAATCGCGGCCATGGCAAATTCACGGATGCCGTAGTGCAAATAGGTGCCCGCGAAGTTCCCGGCAGAAATCGCCGTCATGCCCTTGGCGATGGTTAGGTTCGAGTGGGTGAGATCGGCCGATCCGCCAACCAACTCCGGCACCGCCGCCGCCAGGGCGTCCAGCACATCTTGGGAGGCCTTGCGGGTGGCGACCTTGGGCTTGCCCTCGCAGACTTTGCGTTTGAAGGCGGCGACGACCTCGGGCAGAGCGGCGGGCAGGGTGCCCGCGATCACCCGATCAAACTCCGCGCGCCGTTCGGCAGGCAGGGCCGCGTACCGGCTCTCCCAGCTCTGGCGGCAGGCCGCGCTGCGACGACCGGCGGAGCGCCATTCATTCAGCACGGGTGCGGGGACTGCGAAAGCCTCGGCCGGCCAATCGAGCGCCTTGCGCAACGCCTCAATCTCGGTTGCGCCCAGCGGTGCGCCGTGGATCTTCTCGCTGCCGAACTTGGTTGGCGCGCCTTTGCCGATAATCGTGCGGCAGGCGATCATGGTCGGGCGGTCACTGACGCGGGCGGCCTCGATAGCCGCTGCCACCGCCTCTGGGTCGTGACCATCCACCAACGCCGTGTTCCAGCCGCTCGCCTTGAAGCGCAAGTGTTGATCATCGGAAACGGCGAGAGACGTCGCGCCATCGATGCTGATCTGGTTGTCGTCCCACAGCAAAATCAGCTTGTTGAGGCGGAGATGGCCCGCGAGCGATATCGCCTCGTGGCTAATGCCTTCCATCAGGCACCCATCGCCGGCGATAACGTAGGTGTGGTGAGAGACCAATTCGGTGCCAAACCGGGCGGCGAGCATTTGCTCGGCGATGGCCATGCCAACGGCGTTGGCCAACCCCTGACCCAGTGGCCCGGTGGTGGTATCGGCAATCAGCGGATGCCCAACTTCGGGATGGCCGGGGGTCTTGCTCCAGAGTTGGCGAAAAGCTTTGATCTGGTCAAGGTCGAGGTCGGGGTAACCGGTCAGATAGCCAAGCGCGTAAAGCAGCATCGAGCCATGCCCCGCCGACAGCACAAAGCGGTCACGATCGAGCCAGCGGGGCGCCGTGGCATCGAACTTCAAAAAGCGGGAAAACAGCACCGTTGCGACATCGGCCATGCCGAGCGGCATTCCGGGGTGCCCGGACTTGGCCTTTTCAACGGCGTCGGCGGTGAGAATGCGAATGGCGCCAGCGAGCTGCTGGTGGCTGACAGGGGCGAAACCCTGTGCGGAAACGGTCATCATGGTCCTCGTTCATCGAGACAAAAACAAGGGAGGCGAGGCGAAATTGAAGCGAAGCATCGCACCTGTTGCGACACCATCACCTCTTGGACAACAGCCACACCCCCGGCACGATCGGTGCCAGATAGAGCAGGTACATAAACGGGATCGCCGCTGGCAGCTTGCCGGCAAGGCCCGTCAGGCCAAGGGATGCGCTTTGCAGCGCGATCACCAATAACGCGGCAACGGCGATTCGCCGTCCCTGACCGCGACGGTTATAATCCCCACCGAGCAATGCCGCCAGCGCGATGATTGAAAACGCCAACGCCAGTAACGGTGACGATAGCCGCATGTGCAGCTCGGCCGCAAATTGTCGCATCATGGGCAGGTTGGCCCGGATCTCGGGGCCGGGGTCGATCAGGTCGCCGATCGGGCGTTCGCGCGGGTCGATGGCGCGGTCGACCGGCTTATCGTCGGTGATTTGGAAATCCACAAGATAGCGATCAAAATACAGCTCCGACATGCGCCCGGTTTTGTTATCCAATTCCTGACGCAAACCATCGAGCATGATCACCTTGACCCCGCCGGGGGAATCAACCATCACGCCGCGCTGGGCCATTACTGAAATATCTTTGTCGGGCAGGCGGGTATCGTGGATCAGCAGCCCGTTCATTTCGCCATTATCGAGGCGCTTGCGCAGGTAAACGGTCATCCGGTCGGAAATATCGTTGAAAGCCCCCTCGCGGATCAGCACCGTCGCGAACTCGTGGCGCACGGCGTATTGCAGCCGGACAAGCTCGCGGTTGGCATAAGGACTGGCGAAAATATTGAGGAAATACACCGAAACCGTGATCAGTCCGGCCAGCGCCAATGCTGGGGCAGCCAGCCGCCATGGCCCCATGCCAACCGCGCGCATGACCACAAGCTCGCTGTCCATCACCATTTTGTTGTAGGAAAACAAAATGGCACCGGCCCGCGCGATCGGCATGATAATGCCGATAAAGGTGGGGACGGTCAGCACCATCATCCACAAAAAGACCAAAAACGGCGCGCCGGCATTGATCACCATGTCCAGCAGCTTGAGCGACTGGGTGACCCAGATGGTCATCGTGACCGCGGTGGTCGACACCAGCGTCGCGATGACCAGATTACGGAAAACATAAAAGCCGATTCGGTTCATGCCGCCGCCCCCTGGCTGCTTTCGTTTCGCAACCGCAGTGCCGCCTCAACTTCGCCTACGGTGAGGTCGGCCAATTCCTGGCGTTGCAGCCAGCCGGCATTGGGGCCGAGCGGGGCCATGCGCTCGGCGATTGTTTCCTTGCTCGACATGAGCATTAAGGTTGGGCACCCGACGATGCCGGCGATAAACAGCGGTCCGGTATCGTTGCCGACCGTGCCCAACGCCGTGCGGGCGATTGCGCCAATATCGGGCAGGGAAGTCCGGCCGCAAAGATCGATTACACCCGGCGCCGCCGCGCAGATTTCGGCGACTTGCGGTTGATCCGCCTTGGTGCCGATGGCGACGGAAGCAATGCCGCGCCGTGCCAACCGGTTCGCGAGGTCGGCGAAATAGGCGGTGGGCCAGCGCTTGCCGGGGCGGAGCGGCGAACAGCCGGGCACCAGCACCACAAACCGGGCGGGAAGATCGAGGCGCGAAACGTCGGCGTCCAGCCAATCGAGGGGCGCCGGCCCCACCTCTGGGACGCCCGCCGAGCGGATATGCTCCAGCAACCGGTCGTGATTATGACCGGTCATGGAAAGAAACGGCGGCCGGGGATGAGAACAGCCATCGACCTCGCCCGACCATTCGGGCCGTTTACCGGCGAGCAGGCGGAAATAAAGTCCGGTGCGCTGGTTGCTTTGAAGATCATAGACCCGCTCCAGCGGCTCGGACCGGAGCCGGCCGATGAGCGCTACCCATTGGTTGATTTGCCAGATTTTCGGCCGGGTGTCCCGCCATATTTCATCAAACCACGGCATCGCCTGCCCAAACGCGGCAAAGGGCGGGGCGGTGAGCAAGATCAGGCGCCGGTCGGGATGATGGCAACGAATGGCATAAAAGGCGTCCAGGCACTGGACCAGATCGCCGAGCGCGCCAAGCTTGATCACCAGAATAGACCGGGGCGTGAGCCGGGGTGTGGGCTGGGATGTGACGGACAAAGGGAAGGCGCACCATTGCCAGGGGAGGTATTTCGACGTGTTTCCGCCCTGGCGCGTCATATGTCAAAGACCTTTTGCGGCGGCTGGGGTTTTCCCGCTATGGTCGCCCCATGACCGAAACCGAATCCGCGCTTGCGCCAGCCCCTTCCCGTCCCGATGTTCACCTGATTCCCGGCCGGGATAAACGGCTGCGGCTCGGGCATCCTTGGGTTTATTCCAACGAAATCCGGATGGGCTCCGCCGAACGCGCCCTGCCGCCCGGCGGCGTGGTCCGGCTGATCGCCAGCGATGGCGCCTGTCTTGGCGCCGCCACGTTTAACCCGCACACGTTGATCGCGGGCCGGCGCCTCACTCTTGAGGGCGGCGCCGCCATCGACGCCGGGTTTTTCGCCAAGCATTTGCGCCGGGCGCTGGCGCTGCGAACCCGGCTCTACGACCGGCCCTTCTATCGCCTGATCCACGCCGAGGCCGATGGCTTGCCGGCGCTGGTGGTGGATCGTTTTGGCGATGTGGTGGTGGTTCAGGCCAACGCCGCCGGAATGGACCGGCTTCTGCCCGAGTTGACCGCCGCACTCGATACCGTGCTCAAGCCTGCGGCAGTGGTGCTGCGGAATGACAGCCCGATGCGCGCCCTTGAAGGGCTGCCGGAGGAGGTGCGGCTATTGAAAGGGTGCCTCGAAGGCCCGGTGCGGGTTGAGGAAAACGGCGCGGTGTTTTTCGCGGACCCGCTGGGCGGCCAAAAAACCGGCTGGTATTTCGACCAGCGCGACAATCGCGCGTTTGTCGCTGGGCTTGCTCGCGGCGCGCGGGTCCTCGACCTTTATACCTACCACGGTGGATTTGCAATTCAGGCTTTGGTTGCCGGCGCCGAGCGGGCGGTGGCGGTGGATAGCTCCGCCCAGGCCTTGGCTCAAGCCGCTTGCGCCGCCGAAGCCAACGGAGTCGCCACCCGTTGCGAATTTCGGAAGGCCGACGTTTTCGTCGAACTGGAGCGGCTGGGGGTGGCGGGAGAACGCTATGATATCGTGATTGCCGATCCGCCGCCCTTTGCGCGAGCGAAAAAAGACGTGGCGGCGGCCAGCCGCGCTTACCGGAAACTCACGCGCATGGCGGCGCGGGTGACCGGGAAAGGTGGGGTGCTGTTGGTCGCCTCGTGCAGCCACAACATCGACCCCGGCACGTTCACAGACGTGGTTGCGGCCGGGCTTTCGGATGCCCAACGTTTTGGCCGCATCATCCGGCAGTCGGGGGCGAGCCCCGACCATCCGCTTCACCCGCTATTACCCGAGTCGGCGTATCTGAAAGCCGTGGTGGTGCATCTGGATTGATCGGGTTGGGCGCTCAGACCGCCCGCCGTTGAGGCGGGGGGGGGCGTTTGGCTTTGCCGAAGGCTCGTGATTTGATCAGGTCAAACTCGGCGATGGTCAATACCAAAGTGATATCGGCCCCCATAACTTCAATGGCCTTTTTGGCTCCGGCGGGCATAGGAATGCGGCGGCCAAGGCAATAATTGACCAGTGCTGCCGCCATTTCTGGGATAGCAATCTGGACTGGGTTCTTTTTACCGTAATCATCCACCGTTTGCAGCGTAAAGCCTTTTTCAACATCCGTATTAAAGGTTAGACCAAGAATAGTTCCAACGGGAAGCTGTTCACGCTGCTTCTGCCGCCGCTCAATAACGGCGGAGATAGCCTCCTGATCAGAAAATACGATGCAGCGGAACTCTTTCATGACCCGGGCTCGTGAGGATGAGTTACGTAGTTAGGCGACGGCCTGTGGTCTTTCACCAACCAATTTTTATACGACCACATCATTTGGAATAATGTGCGATTTGAGGGTCACACTTGCAAGAAGATTAAGCTTCAAGGGCTGCGTCTTTTTCCGCTAAAATTTCGGCGACAACAGCGCGGGACCGTTGGCTCGTGCTTTTTAGTTGCCCACAAGCCGCCATGATATCCTGCCCCCGAGGCTGGCGTACTGGACTGGCATAGCCGGCGGCGTTTACCATGTCGCCAAAGGACTGTACTGTTTGAGGTGTTGAACACTCAAAAGGGGCGCCCGGCCAGGGGTTGAAGGGGATTAGGTTGATTTTTGCGGGAATTCCCCTCAACAATTTAATCAAGGCGCGGGCATCGGCCGGGCTATCATTAACACCCTTGAGCATCACATATTCAAAAGTGATCCGCCGGGCATTGGTAACACCGGGATAGGTGCGACAGGCGTTGATCAATTGGGCCAGCGGATATTTGCGGTTGATCGGCACCAAGCGGTCGCGCAACTCGTCGGTAACGGCGTGCAGGCTGACGGCAAGGTTAACCCCCAACTCGGCGCCGCAGCGGTGCATCATCGGCACCACGCCCGAGGTGGAAAGGGTTATTCGGCGCTTGGAAATCGCAAGGCCATCACCATCCATAATAATTTTGACGGCGGTAGCGACGGCATCGAAATTAAACAGCGGCTCGCCCATGCCCATGAGCACGATATTCGAAATCAACCGGCCATCGGGCGGCGCCGGCCATTCATCAAGCGCGTCGCGGGCGGTGAGCAATTGGTCGAGAATTTCGGCGGCGGTGAGATTGCGCACCAATCGCTGAGTGCCGGTATGGCAAAAGCGGCAAGTGAGGGTGCAGCCAACCTGGGAGGAGACGCAAAGAGTGCCCCGATCTTCTTCGGGAATATGGACCGACTCGATCTCCTGGCCGTCTGCCATCCGGAGCAGCCACTTGCGGGTGCCATCGACCGACTTGAGATCCCGTGCGATTTCCGGCCGGCGGATGACATAAGCCTCGGCGAGGCGCTCGCGCACCGGCTTCGCCAAGGTCGTCATTACCGAAAAATCGGTGGCGCCGCGATGGTAGATCCAGTGCCAAAGCTGCCGCGCCCGAAACGCTTCCAGTCCGAAACCGAGCAGCTCCGCAGTCAGAGCGTCCCGGTCCAGCCCGACCAGCAATTTTCGAGAGTCCGTCGCCGGCAGTTTTTGGCTGTCGCTCTCCAACGATTTCTGGCTGTCGCCGCCAGTCAGCCGGGCCGGGCCACCGTCGCCCGTGTCGGCGGCGACGGGAATGTCGGTCATATTGGTGCTACTTCTTGGAGCCGCAGGCTTCGTTGATGGCATTGTAGGCAGGACCGGCGCCAGTCAGGCTGTAATTATCGGTTGTTTTCGTGCCTCGTGCCGACAGTCCTTTAACCACCATCGTCTTGCCGGATTTGATCGCGCTACTCACCGCCTTGTCCGAAGCTTCGTCGCGCGCCCAGGCGGTATCGCCGTCGGTGAATAGCTTAAAGGAATTGTGATCGATCTTGATTTGGACCTCACTATCCTTTTTGTGGGTGTAGCCGGCAGTTATGCTGACCACGCCGAAGCTTTTTTCCGCAGGCCGATGGGTAATCAGAATGTAAGCATCACCCCGTGCCTTGCCCTTGGGAGATATTTTCTTGGGCTGGGACGAGATATAGCAAACTTTTTGGCCGTTCTCTTCATAAGAGTAGGCTTTCCAATCCTGAAACGTCCCCAGGACCTTGGTCTTGGTTTTGGCTTTTCCTGGATCTGCGGCGAGCGCCATCGTTCCGGTGGACCCCACCAGCAAAGCCGCCAGCAGGATGATGGGCAGTCGGGAGGGGGTGAGCGTGTTCATGAGGCCAGGACACGAAATCGTTAAGGTTCGCCGAGAAGCTACCGCACATCGGGCGGGATTTCTAGTCCCGTGCCGGGGTGCGGCGAAGTTGTTCGGTCGGCGCCGCCTTTTTCCGGCCATGGGCGATGAAATTTTCCGCCGGCCCGCCGCCACATAGATTGCCGGGGCGACGACGGAGGCCCATAATCGGAAATGAGGGGCTCGGACCCGGCCTTTGGGGGCGTTCTCGTCCGGGCCACCGTGGAACGGTTGATGATGCCCGAGACAGCGCCTACCGAGCGGGTTCCTGAGATGCAAAATCTCAACGATCTGGTGCTTGCGGTTGCCCGTGAGCGTAGCCGGACCGCGTTCGCCGCGCTTTTTAGTCATTTTGCCCCGCGCCTCAAATCTTATCTGATGCGCCTCGGCACCGAGCCCGGGCAGGCGGAGGAGTTGGTGCAGGATGTGATGCTTCGGGTTTGGCGCCGGGCCGAGACCTTCGATCCCACCCAAGCCAATGCCAACACCTGGATATTCACCATTGCGCGCAACCAACGAATCGATGCGGTTCGGCGCGAGCGCAGACCGGAAATCGATCTCACCGACCCGGCCCTGGTGCCCGAACCGGTGCCGCCTGCCGACCGAACCCTCGAGGCTGGCCAGGAAACTGCGCGACTAAATGCCGCAATCGGGGCACTGCCAAACGATCAGGCGGAACTTTTACGTCTGGCCTACTATGAAGGGACACCTCATAGCGCTATTTCAGCAGAGCGAGGCATTCCATTGGGCACTGTGAAGTCTCGTCTGCGGCTTGCGCTGGACCGGTTGCGACGGCTCTTGAGGGAAGATATATGACCAATCCTTTGTACCATCCTCCCCGGGAAATCCTGTTGGATTATGCCGATGGCAGTCTCGGCGAACCGGCAGCGCTGGTGATCGCGACTCATCTTGCGTTTTGTCCCGCTTGCCGCCACCAAGTCGCGGACTTGGAGGCGATTGGCGGCGCCTTGCTGGAAGAGGAGTGCCTTAATCCGGTTTCCGATGATTGCCTGCGGAGTTTGATGGCCCGCCTTGACGAGCCCGCCTTGGAGGCATCAAAACCGGTGGCTTTAAGGGGCGTTCGGCCCTGTTCGGCGCTGCCTCCCCACGGTTTGGCCGATTTGCCCAAGCCGCTTGCTTGTTTGCCCGAGCCGTTGCGCTCATACCTCGAAGCGTCGCTCGCAGAAACGCCGTGGCAACCGCCTAACTCTCGGCCCCGGAACTCTGGAGCGCGGGACGCTGGAGGGTGGGAGATCGATCTGCGGGTTGGCCGCCCCCCGGTGCGTACCCGTTTGATTGGTGTCGTGGGGGGGGGCGTCATGCCTCGGCCAAGTCCGATTGGGATGAACCTAAATCTGGTATTGGCGGGCGGCTATCATGACCCGCGCGGCACATTTCGGCGTGGCGACTTGGTGCTCGACGATCCTGGCCTCGATTACAGCCCGGCTGCCGATAACGGCGAGGAGTGTGTTTACTTGTGCGTTACGGATGCTTCTCTTCGCCTCTCTGGTGTGCTTTCCCGCTCCCTTAACCCATTTGTAGCGTTGTGATGCTGGTTCCCCATAGTCTTTCAGGCTGGCGACTCCGGCTGGTTTCGTTGATTTCGGCGACCCGGCTGCCAATTCTGGTTTTTCGCATCCTTAGTGTTTGGCAGAAAATTGCCCGCCCGCTGACTGTCGGCGTGCGGGCGCTGGTGGTGGATGGCGAGGGCAGGGTGCTGTTGGTGCGGCATAATTATATCCCCGGTTGGCACCTGCCGGGGGGCCGGGTCGGAAAAGGCGAAACTGCCGTTGCGGCTGCAATGCGAGAGTTGCGCGAGGAAGCGGGGGTGATCGCGGTGGTGCCACCCCGCCTGTTGGGGCTTTATGGCCGGTTTGGGCACGGTGGCAGCGATCATGTCGCGGTTTACGTGGTTGAGCGTTGGGCGGGGGCTGTGCGTCCCGATGGGCTGGAGGTGGCCGAAGCCGGGTTTTACGCTCTTAGCCGCCTCCCCGATGGCACGAGCCAGGCAACCTTGCGCCGGTTAAGGGAATACCGCGGCTTGGCGGCCACGCCTGAATATTGGTGATCGCCGGGTGCGCTTCACAGGTTGACAGGGCGGTGCCGCAATGCACACAGTCGCCCCATGTCCATGACCCTCGCGCGTATCTATCGTTATCCTGTCAAGAGCCTTAGCGCCTCGTCTCTGACGCAGGCGACGCTGGCGGCAGGCCAGGGTGTGCCCGATGATCGCCGATTCGCGATCATGCACGGCGCATCGGCGTTCAAACCGCTCGAGCCGGAGTGGCAACCCAAAAGCAATTTTGCGGTCCTCTCGCGCATTGATCGGCTGGCGGCGCTGGAAACCGACTACGATCCCGTGACAACGACGCTCATTATTCGCCGGAGCGGGCGACAAGTGGCACGGGGGCAAATCGGCACACCACTCGGGCGCGGGTTGATTGACCAGTTCTTGGCCGCTTATCTTAAAGGCGTCCTTCCAGGAACGCCGCGACTGGTCGAGGCCGCCGGTGTTGTTTTTAGCGATAAGCAAGAGCGGCTGATCTCTATTGTCAACGCCGCCAGCGTCGCTGATTTGGAACGGGTGGTGAAAGAATCGGTCGATCCGCTGCGGTTTCGCCCAAATCTGGTGATTGAGGGCGTGGCCCCGTGGGAAGAAACCGGCTGGGTCGGACGGGTTTTAGAGATCGGCGATGCCCGACTCGAGGTGACCGAGGTGACGACTCGCTGCGCCGCTATCAATGTCGAACCCGGCACCGGCGCCCAGTCGCTCAATCTGCTGATGGCGCTGGAACGCGGCTACAACCACCGCCAATGCGGGATTTATGCCCGCGTCATCGCAGGGGGAGCGATTCGGGTTGGAGATACACTCACTCTGCCAGCCAATTAAGAAGTTCGGCCGCGCCAGCCTTTAGCCGCCCCAGAGAATTCCGGGGCGGCTGGTTTCGTTGGCTGTTAGCAAACTGGAGCGCTTAACCGGGGAGCACCTGACGGTTCTCAACGGACGCCTCGCCTTGCTCCTCATCCTGGCCTTCATCGCCACCGGGGCTGCCTTGGGGCTGGCCGTTGGGCGGGCGGTTGCGTTGGCCTTCGCCCGATGCGTCGTTAATTTGGTTGATGATGCGAACGTAATGTTCTGCGTGTTGAAGATAGTTTTCCGTGGCGATCCGGTCGCCGCTGGTGTTCGCGTCTCGGGAAAGCGTCAGGTACTTTTCATAAACCTGGAAGGCATTGCCCCGAATACGGACATCCGGCCCGTTGCTGTCGAAGGTCTGATGGCGCAACGGCACGCTCGGGCGCCGGTTCGGGATGTTTCCACCGCCACCGCCACCGCCACCGCCACCACCGCCGCCACCGGGACTGCCACCGCCGCTGCCACCACCACCGCCGCCGCCACGGCTGCGCGTGCGACGATTGTTGTTGTTATTGTTATTGTTCGTGTTGTTCGGTCCCTGTCTCATTCGGCTTCAACAAAGCCCCTGTTCGAGAGTGAAGGGTGCGGGTCTTACCGGTGGCTTTAGGCCAACCAGGACTACCGCGTCCGCTAAGCGGGCTTGAACGAAATCCGCGAAACATCGCCACGGTGCGCGAGACACTCTGAGCAAGACGTTGCCAGCCTGCCCGAAACGACACGGATTTTCATCGCCCCCGGTCAAAGCACACTAACCACCGAAAAGGTCAGTGCCAACCTCTTTCTTCGGTGGTGTTCATATTTCATCGGTGGTTGCGGGCAATGACACAGCGCTCTATCCCGGCGAGGTCGGCCCTGGTGCCGGTGATCGTGAGGCCCGCCGCCGCCAACAGCTCCGCCACTGCCGGAGCCTGCCCGGCGCCAACTTCGAACACCAGCGCTCCCTCGTGGCTGAGCAAAACCGGCATCATGGGCGCCAGCACCCGGTAAGCGTCAAGGCCGTCGGCGCCGCCGACCAGGGCGGCGCGGGGATCAAACTCGGCCACTTCGGGTGCCAACCCGGCGATATCGCCTGCCGGGATATAGGGCGGGTTGGCGATGATCAGCTCGTAGTATCCGGTAAGGCCATCCTTCCAGTCGGCGCGGATGAAGCTGGCGCGGTCGGCCAGCCCGAGGCGGTCGGCGTTGGCGGTCGCGGTTTTGATCGCGTCGGCGCTCTGATCGATGCCCCGCCCGCGTGCGCGCGGCAGTTCGCTGAGGAGGGCCAAAAGCAGGCAACCGCTGCCGGTGCCAAGATCGAGGATGCTGAGTGCACGATCTCGGGGCACCAGGGCCAGCGCCGCCTCGATCACAGTTTCGGAGTCGGGGCGCGGGTCGAGAGTTTCGGCGGAGAGCGCGAAGTTGAGACTCCAGAATTCCCGCCGTCCGAGGATACGCGATACCGGTTCGCGGGCAAGACGGCGGGCCAAAAGGCGCTCCAAACAGAGTCCCGCTGCGGCAACGACCGGCTCGCGGGCGTGGGTGAGCACCTGTTCGCGGCTGAGGCCAAGGGCTTCCCCCACCAAAATCCGCGCGTCGAGGTGGGCCGAAGCGATACCTGCGCCCCTCAATCGGCTGACGGCGTTTTCGAACGCGGCCCGAACCGTGACGGGCGGCTCTTGTCGCAGCCGGCTGGTAACGGTATCTTCGATCACTTCTGCACCCAACCGGGGGTTATCCGACATGTCGATTCTTGCCTCGCGCCTCGGGCGCATTAAGCCGTCTCCGACCATTGCTGTCACCCAAAAGGCCAGAGACCTGAAGGCGGCAGGCCGGGAGGTGTTCAGTCTTGGGGCCGGCGAGCCCGATTTCGATACGCCTGATACCATTAAAGAGGCCGCCATCGCGGCCATTCGCGCTGGCGACACCAAATATACCCCGGTCGATGGTACGCCTGCGCTGAAGAAGGCGATTATCGCCAAATTCAAGCGCGAAAACGGGTTGGACTACACGGCAGACCAAATCAACGTCGGCGTCGGCGGCAAGCAGGTGCTTTATAATGCCTTCGTGGCGACGCTCAATCCTGGCGACGAGGTGATTATCCCGGCGCCCTATTGGGTCTCTTACCCCGATATGGTGGAACTGGCCGAAGGCACGCCGGTTGCGGTGGCTGGCCCCGCCGACAAAGGCTTCAAGCTGCAACCGGCCGATCTTGAGGCCGCCATTACCGCCAAGACCAAATGGCTGATCCTGAATTCCCCCAGCAACCCCAGCGGCGCCGCGTATACCCGCGCAGAACTCAAGGCCCTCACCGATGTGCTGATGCGCCATCCCCATGTTTGGGTGATGACCGACGATATCTATGAGCATCTGGTTTATGACGGCTTCGAGTTCACGACTCCGGCCCAGGTCGAGCCCGGCCTTTATGATCGGACTCTGACCATCAACGGCGTTTCCAAGGCTTACGCCATGACCGGCTGGCGAATCGGTTATGCCGGCGGCCCCAAGCCGTTGATCAAGGCCATGGCCATGGTTCAGTCTCAGTCGACCAGCAACCCGGCCTCGATCAGCCAAGCGGCGGCGGTGGAAGCGCTCAACGGTCCCCAGGGCTTCATCAAAGAGCGAGGCGATATCTTCCGTAAGCGCCGCGATCTTGTGGTCGCCATGCTCAACGAGGCGCCGGGGATCGAGTGTCACAAGCCGGAAGGGGCATTTTATGTTTATCCGTCCTGCGCCGGCACCATCGGCAAGACGACGCCCGCAGGCAAGGTGATCAAGACCGACGATGATTTCGTCACCTACATCCTCGAAGCCGAGGGCGTGGCGGCGGTTCAGGGCTCGGCCTTTGGTATGTCGCCGTTTTTTCGTATCTCCTACGCCACGTCAACCGAGGTGCTGACAGAGGCCTGCGCTCGCATTAAAAAGGCCTGTTTGGCGTTGAAGTAGGGGGGCAGGCGGGGCTATCAGCATCGTCCCGCTTTGAGCATGACCATTTTGCCCGTCACCATTGCGATTGTTGGCGCCGGCCCGGCGGGGTTGATGGCGGCTGAGGTGCTGGCCGAAGCCGGGCTGGCGGTGACGGTTTTCGACCATATGCGATCGCCGGCACGCAAACTGTTGCTCGCCGGGCGGGGCGGGCTCAACCTCACCCACGCCGAGGAGCTGCCGGCGTTTATCGGTCGCTATGGCGCGGCGGCGGCACGGCTGGGGCCGGTGATCGAAGCCTTTCCACCCTCGGCGCTCCGGGCTTGGTGTGAGGGTTTGGGGCAGCCGACCTTTGTTGGCACCAGCGGCCGGGTGTTTCCGGTTGGGCTGAAGGCATCGCCATTGCTACGGGCGTGGTTGCGCCGGCTGGACGGGCTCGGCGTGCGTTTTGCCCTCCGGCGGCGCTGGACCGGTTGGGACGAGGCTGGCCGGTTGACTGTCACCACCCCCGACGGCGTGGCGGAGGCGTTTGCCGCCGATGCCACCCTGTTAGCCCTCGGTGGTGCCTCCTGGCCCCGGTTGGGCTCCGATGGCGGCTGGGTGGATATTTTGGCAGGACGGGGCATTGCGGTGACGCCATTGCGGCCAGCCAATTGCGGCTTCGTGGTGCCATGGTCCGCGCATTTCGCCAATCGATTCGCAGGGCAGCCACTTAAGCCGGTGACGCTGAGCTTTGGCGGCGTCTCTCTCCAGGGCGAGGCGATGATCACGGCGCGGGGACTCGAGGGCGGGCCGGTGTATGCGCTGTCGGCGGCATTGAGGGACACCATTGCGCAAGCCGGCGAGGCCACGCTGGGTCTCGATCTTCGACCGGGGCTTTCGCATGACCAACTTGCGCTCCGGTTGGCGGCGCCGCGTGGCTCACAATCTCTTTCAACCTTTTTGCGCAAGGCCGGGGGGGTGTCGCCGGTTGCCATCGCCCTTCTGCGGGAGGCTGGGATAACCGACCCATCGGCGGCTTCGATTAAAGCGCTTCCCCTCCGCCTGACCGCGCCTTCGCCGATCGAACGGGCAATTTCCAGCGCTGGCGGGGTTGCTTTTGGCGCCATCGACGATGGTTTTATGCTGCGCGCTCGTCCCGGCGTGTTTGTGGCCGGCGAAATGCTGGATTGGGAGGCCCCCACCGGCGGATATCTGCTGGAGGGATGCTTTGGCACCGCCGTTGCGGCAGCCAAGGGGGTCTTGGCGTGGCTTGATCGGGGACGGTGAGACAGAGCGCCGGCAAGGTCTGAATTTTGTCTGAAAATTTTGATCGACAGACGCCCGGAGGTGGGTCAACCTACGGCTTGGAAAAGGAAAACGCGGCCGGATAGGGTCGGCGACCGAAGGCGGACCAGTCCGGCCGGTTCCACGCGAACCGGGAAGGATCGTCGATGCCTCACACCAAGTCAGCACCACGTTGCGCCGCTCTTGTCGGTCCTTATCTCAGTGGCAAGACGACTTTGTTGGAGAGTCTGTTGTTCGCGGCCGGGGCGGTGAGCCGCAAGGGCAGCGTCCGCGACGGCAACACGGTTGGCGACAGCGCCCCCGAAGCCAAGGCCCGGCAAATGAGTGTCGAGGTCGGCCTCGCCACCGCCGAGTATCTGGGCGAGCGCTGGGCTTTCCTTGATTGTCCGGGGTCGGTGGAGTTGGCCCACGAGACCCGCGCCGCGCTGATGGTTGCCGATGTTGCCGTTGTCGTGGTCGAGCCGATCCCCGAAAAGGCGCTGCCGCTGGTGCCCCTGTTCAAGTTTCTCGACGATAACGGCATTCCCCACATTCTCTTCATCAACAAAATCGATATGCTGGCCGGCGGCGAAGAAGCCCGAATCAGCGAGGTGATGCAAGCGTTTCAGGGCGTATCGTCGCGGCCGTTGGTGCTGCGTCAAGTGCCGATCCGCGATGGCGAGACTGTTACCGGGCATGTGGATTTGGTGAGCGAACGGGCTTGGCATTACAACCCGCACGCCCCTTCCAGCCTGATTCCGGTGCCCGACACGGTGGTGGAGCGCGAGCAATCGGCGCGGCAAGAGTTGTTGGAAGCTCTCGCCGACTTCGACGACAGTCTGCTCGAACAACTCCTGGAAGATGTTGCCCCCGATAAGGAGCAAATTTATCGCCTGTTGACCAAAGATCTTGCCTCTGACTTGATCGTGCCCGTGCTGGTGGGGTCGGCCGAGGGCGATAACGGTGTTCGCCGGTTGTTGAAGCTGTTGCGCCACGAGGGGCCGGATGTGGCCGTTGCGGCAGCCCGGTTGGGCATCGAGCCGGAAGGGATGGGGGTGGCTCAGATCTTCAAAAATTATCTGGCCGCCCACGCCGGCAAACTTGGGTTCGCCCGGGTCTGGCACGGCACGATTACCGACGGTCAGACGCTCGGCGGCGAGCGTCTCAGCGGCCTTTATCGGATGCAGGGCACGGAGCAGCAGAAATTAACCGAGGCGGTGGCCGGCGACGTGGTGGCGCTGGGGCGACTCGATAAGGCTGCGAGCGGCGATATTCTCTCCGACAAAAATGGTCAAAAACGGTCGAGCCTGTGGCCGGAATTGCCGGCTCCGGTGTTTGGCCTCGCCATTTCCGCCGAAAATCGCAACGATGAGGTCAAGCTGCCGGGCGCGATTCAAAAGCTTTCAGAAGAAGACCCCTCGCTCTGCCTCGACCTCAACACCGACACCAGCGAGTTGGTCTTGTGGGGGCAGGGCGATATTCACCTTCAGATTGCAGTCGACCGGCTACGCGGGCGTTACAACATCCCGGTCAAGACCCGGCCGCCCCAGGTGCCTTATAAAGAAACCATCCGCAAGAGCACTGCCCACCATGCACGCCACAAGCGGCAGTCTGGCGGTCATGGTCAGTTTGCCGATATCAATGTTGAGATTAAGCCGTTACCGCGCGGCGATGGGTTCACCTTCACCGAGAGTGTGGTTGGCGGCACCGTGCCCCGTCAGTATATTCCGGCCGTTGAACAAGGCGTGCGCGATTACTTGCCGCGCGGGCCGCTTGGCTTTCCGATGGTTGATCTCACGGTCAATTTGTCCTCGGGCCAGTTTCACCCGGTTGATAGCTCGGAAATGGCCTTCAAGACCGCAGCCCGTATCGCCATGTCCGATGGCTTGCCAAGTTGCGATCCGGTCTTGTTGGAGCCAATTTTATCCGTATTGATTTCGGTCCCCAACGAGTTCACCAGTAAAATTCAACGCATTGTGAGTGGGCGCCGGGGGCAGATCCTTGGGTTCGATGCGAAACCCGGCTTCAATGGCTGGGACGAGGTAAAATGTAGTATCCCCCAAGCCGAAATTCACGACCTGATCGTAGAACTTCGCTCGACCACTCAAGGGGTCGGCACCTACACCAGCAGCTTCGACCGCCTCGCCGAACTCGTCGGCCGCCTTGCCGAAAAAGCGATAGACGCCAGAAAAGCAGCGCTGGAGGATAATGGGCGGTAGAGCGATTGCCCCTCACGCACCCGATACCGGAGCGCCAAGGCCGGGTGACGTGGGGAGGGCCGCGTCCGCGACGGGGGGAATCGGCGCCCGGTTGACGACGGAATGCTTGGGGGCTGTGCGGCACGCTTGCTCCTGTCACTCTTCGCGTGATACTGCAACGCACTAACCTACCCGCCCGAATGCTCCCGAGTGTCTCCGAGGAAAGCTGTTACGTCATGGATTTGCGGAATATTGCCATCATCGCCCACGTCGACCACGGTAAAACCACTTTGGTGGACGTGTTGCTGAAACAAAGTGGAACTTTCCGCGAAAATCAGCAGGTGGCCGAGCGCGCCATGGATAGCAACGATCTGGAGCGCGAGCGCGGGATCACGATCCTGGCCAAGTGTACCTCGCTGATGTGGCACGATCTGCGCATCAACATCGTGGACACTCCCGGCCACGCCGATTTTGGCGGTGAGGTCGAGCGCATCCTCTCTATGGTTGATGGCGTGGTCGTGCTGGTCGATGCCGCCGAGGGGCCGCTGCCTCAAACCAAGTTCGTGGTCGGCAAGGCTTTGCGGCTGGGGCTGCGTCCGATTGTGATCATCAATAAGGTGGACCGTCCCGACGCCCGCCCCCATGAGGTCCACGATGAGGTGTTCGATCTGTTTTCGGCCCTCGATGCCAGCGACGATCAGCTCGATTTTCCCACGCTGTTCGCCTCGGGCCGTAATGGCTGGGCCGCCGAGAGCCTTGAAGCTCCGCGCGAAAACATGGACCCCTTGTTCGACCTGATTCGCCGCCATGTGCCGCCACCGCACCAGATTGAATATGACGCGCCGTTCCGCATGTTGGTGACGACGCTGGAGGCCAACCCTTACCTTGGTCGCCTGCTTACCGGGCGGATTCAGTCGGGCACGGTGCGGCCCAATATGCCGGTCAAGGCGCTTTCGCGCGATGGCAAGGTGTTGGAAACCGGCCGCATTACCAAGATTCTGGCCTTTCGGGGCCTGGAGCGCGTTGGGCTTGAAGAGGCGTTGGCGGGCGATATTGTCGCGGTCGCCGGGCTAACCGGGGCCACCGTTGCCGACACCATTTGCGATCCCAGTGTCCTTGAGCCGATCGCCTCTCAGCCGATCGACCCCCCGACTCTGGCCATGACCTTTTTGGTCAACACCAGCCCGCTTGCCGGCCGCGAGGGTGATAAGGTCACCAGCCGCGTGATTCGCGATCGGTTGTTGCGTGAGTCCGAGGGTAACGTCGCTATTCGGGTCACCGTCACTGCCGACACCGACGCTTATGAGGTTGCAGGGCGTGGCGAGCTTCAGTTGGGCATTCTAATCGAGACCATGCGCCGCGAGGGCTTTGAGCTGGCGATCAGCCGTCCCCGGGTGCTGTTTCAAACCGATCCTCAGACCGGCCAGCGCTTGGAGCCGATTGAAGAGGTGGTGGTTGACGTGGACGAAGAGTTTTCGGGCTCCGTCGTCAACAAGATGTCGGAGCGTAAAGCCGAACTTACCGAGATGCGGCCATCGGGCGGCGGTAAGGTGCGGATATGTTTTCTTGCACCGTCTCGTGGTCTGATTGGGTATCATAACGAGTTTCTCACGGATACTCGTGGCACTGGCGTTATGAACCGGCTTTACCACGGCTATGCTCCTTTCAAGGGGCCGATTGCCGGCCGGCGCACCGGTGCGCTGATCTCCAACGGCGATGGGAACGCCGTGGCTTACGCCATGTGGAATCTGGAAGATCGCGGTCCAATGCTGATCGAGCCTGGCGTGCCGATTTATCAGGGCATGATTATCGGCGAGCACACCCGGGGCAACGATCTTGAAGTCAACGTGCTGAAGGGCAAGCAGCTTACCAACATCCGCACCACCAGCAAGGATGAGGCGGTGCGCCTGACGCCTCCGATCATCATGACCCTGGAAAAAGCGCTAGCCTATATTTCCGACGATGAACTGGTGGAAGTGACGCCCAAAAGCATCCGTCTGAGAAAGCGCCTTCTGGATTCGAATGAGCGCAAGCGGGCCGCCAAGGCTGCTGACGCCGGCTGACCCAAGGACACAGAGCGCGCCCTTCAC
>CAIZDL010000015.1 GCA_903931735.1 uncultured Rhodospirillales bacterium | reverse complement strand
TGCCACCGACACCCGGCAATCGGTCAGCGAATTGATGACCAAGGAAGTGGTCACGGTGCGCGAGGGCGTGGACTCGGAGGAGGCCAAACGCCTGCTGCATACGCGCCGGATCGAGAAGCTGGTGGTGGTGGATGATGACAATCACTGCATTGGTCTCATCACCGTGAAGGACATTGAAAAGGCTCACCGTTACCCCAACGCCTGCAAGGACGAGAAGGGCCGGCTGCGCGTTGCCGCCGCCACCGGCACCGGCCCCGATGGCTTCGCGCGGGCCGAAGCCTTGTTCGATGCCGAGGTCGACGTACTGGTGATCGATACCGCCCACGGTCATTCGACCAAAGTAATTGAGGCGGTTCAACGGGTTCGCCGTTTATCTCACAGCACTCAGATCGTCGCCGGCAATGTCGCAACCGGCGACGCCGCCCGCGCGCTGATCGACGCCGGAGTTGATGCCGTGAAGGTGGGAATCGGGCCGGGCTCGATTTGCACCACCCGTATCGTGGCCGGAGTCGGCGTGCCACAATTAACCGCCGTGCTCAATGTCGCGGAGGTTTGCCACCGGGAAGGGATTCCGGTGATCGCCGATGGTGGGATCAAATATTCGGGGGATCTTGCTAAGGCCATTGCTTCTGGTGCCGACTGCGCCATGCTCGGAAGTTTGTTTGCCGGCACCGACGAGAGCCCGGGCGAAGTTATTCTGTTCCAAGGCCGCTCTTATAAGTCTTATCGGGGCATGGGGTCGGTTGGCGCGATGGCGCGGGGCTCGGCCGACCGCTATTTCCAAGCCGAAGTCGCGACTCAAAAGCTGGTGCCCGAGGGCGTCGAGGGCCGGGTCCCTTATAAGGGGCCGCTGGGCGGGGTCGTCCATCAATTGGTGGGGGGCCTGCGCGCCGCCATGGGATACACCGGGTGCGCCACCATCGCGGAGATGCAAACCCGCTGCCAATTCGTGCGCATCACCAACGCCGGCCTACGGGAAAGCCACGTCCACGATATCCAGATAACCAACGAATCACCAAACTACCGCCTCGACCTCTAAGATCGCTTGGTCATGACGGTTTATCGAGGCCCAGCCCCAGCCGTGGTTTTTGCGGGGGTGATAAATCTATTAGCGTGACCAAACCTCCAAACAAGGATATACCTGCCGTAGGAGTCCTAGCCAAAATTAGCTGCGAGACCGTACTCATGAGCGCAACACTCAACCGCATCTCCGTTGTTCAAGCCCGCCGATTATACGTTATGGTTATCGCGGCGTTGGTGTTCTTGGCCCTCCCCTGCTTCCCAGTCCAGGCGGCGCAACAACCAGCCCAGGAGCAACAGGCTGCCCGGATGGTCGACGCCGGAATTTACATTACCAATATTCAGGAAATCAGCCTCGCGGCCAGCACCTATAAAGCGACATTCTGGCTTTGGTTCAAATCAAACGATGAAAAGTATGAGCCGGAAAAATCAATCGATATTATCGGCAGCAAAGATGTCAAAACAGATTCGTTAACCGTCGAGAAATTGTCCGATGGCACGTATTATCGCAGTATAAAATGCACTGCAACCATCACTCAAAAGTATGATGTTGGATATTTTCCATTCGACACTCAAAATTTGAGGATAATCGTCGAGAGCACCGCCGATGAATTCTCAAAACTTCATTTCAAGGCTGACACCAAAAGCTCGGGTATCGACCCCAACATTGTTCTTCCTGGCTGGAAGTATCGGAGCTTTGATGTTCGCGCGGAATCGGCCACCTACAACACGGATTTTGGTGCCGGGGACGGTGGAGACTCGACCTTCGCACGGCTGGTATCGACCGTCACCCTCGATCATGCCGGCGGCCGCATCTTTGGCACCAGCTTCCTGGGCTTTTTTGTGGCGGACCTGCTGACCGGCGTTACGATGGCCGTCGAGTCATTTAACATCACCCGGCTCGCGGTTCCGTTCGTTGGTCGCCTGAATATGGTCGCGGGCTCACTCTTTGGCGCCGTCGGCAACAGCTACCTCGTCGAAAAAATGCTGCCACCAACGCCAACGCTGACTTTGACCGACATTGTTCAGGTTAGTTCGTTCTCATCGATCGCGTTTGCCCTCTTCACCGTCATTACCACCGAAACGATGAGCAGAATGGCGTATTCGGCTCCGGTGATTTCTACTGTGGCCCGGTCCAGTGTCGCTCTCTATGTTGCAGCACAGGTTGCATTGATTACCTACTTTGTGGCAAACGCGAATAAGACTAAATAATGGCGTTAACACGCGCCAGCAGATCCCCTCCCCAAGGGATGCGGCCGGCGCGTGTATCCTCGTGGACACCCCGAGCAAAATCGGAACCGACGATCCGCCGGAAAATGGCAATCTGTGCAAGACACTGGCCCGATTGGCCGGTTTTGGGCATACTGCCTTTCGTTCCCGCCTTGATCGTTTTTATGATCTGATCCGCCTTGACCAACTTCTATTCCCGGCCGCCCAATCAGCCCGACGCGGCCTTTTCCCGCCCTGACCCACCGTTTGACGAGATGGTCGCGGGGGGGGGCCGGTTGCGGCCCCATTGGAAGCAGCTTCTTTCGAGTCTCGGCGCCATCGATGCCGACCGTATGGGCGAACGCCGGGAGGCGGCGCGGCGGTTGCTGCGTCAAAACGGTGTCACCTACAACGTTCATGGCGACCCCCAGGGGATCGAGCGGCCCTGGCCGCTCGATCTGTTGCCCCTGCTGATTCCGGCGGAAGAATGGCGGCAGATTGAGGCCGGGGTGGCTCAGCGGGCCCGTCTGCTCAATACCGTGCTCGCCGATCTTTATGGCCCGCAAACCTTGGTGCGCTCGGGACGGTTGCCGGCCTCCCTGATTTATGCCGACCCTGGCTTCCGCCGCCCTTGCCACGGCGTTCCGGTGCCCGAAAACCAATATCTACACTTTTACGCAGCCGACTTAGCGCGCGACTCCGATGGCAGTTGGTGGGTACTGGGCGACCGCACCAATACCCCCTCAGGAGCCGGTTATGCGCTCGAAAACCGCGCTGTGTTGAGCCAAGTCTTATCGGAAACTTACCGCTACTGTCAGGTTGAGCGGCTTAATCCATTTTTCAATGCCTTTCGGCAGGCGCTACAGTCACTTGTTCCGGGCCGCCAACAACCCCGAGTGGTATTGCTCACGCCTGGTCCGTTGGCAGAAACCTATTTCGAGCACACCTACCTCGCTCGTCATCTTGGCGTGACCTTGGTCGAGGGGGCCGATCTTGCGGTGCGCGACCGCAGAGTGTTCCTCAAAACCCTGTCGGGCCTGGAATCGGTCGATATCATCCTGCGCCGTCTCGATGATGATTTCTGTGATCCGCTGGAGTTGCGCGCCACGAGTTCACTCGGGGTTGCTGGCTTGCTCCAGGCGGTGCGCGCCGGCACGGTGGTGGTGGCGAACGCGCTGGGCAGCGGCCTCATGGAATCGATGGCCTTCAATTCGTTTTTACCTTCGCTCAGCCGCCATTTATTGGGGGAGGAACTGGCGCTGCCCAGCGTTGCAAGCTGGTGGTGCGGCCAGGATGCCGAGCTTGTTCATGTCATGGGAAATCTGCGGCGGCTGGTGATCAAGGGGGCCAATCCCAGCGTAATCGAGGAGCCTATTTTCGCCGAAAAGCTCAGCGTCAGCCGGGAACACAAGCTGCGTCAGGTGCTTAGCGAACGCCCCTGGAACTTCGTCGGCCAGGAGCGGATTGCGCTTTCCACAGCGCCGGTCTGGCAGAATTCCGGCCTTCATCCCCACCACATCGTGCTTCGGGTTTATGCCGCTTTCGTCGGCGGTGGGCAATTTCGGGTTATGCCTGGCGGGTTGACCCGGGTTGCGTCCGAGCCTGGGCACCTTGTGGTCTCGATGCAGCGCGGGGGCGGCAGCAAAGACACCTGGGTGCTTCCCGCCCAGCGGCACAGCGACAGCCTTGGACGCCGGGGCTAAGCCGCGCGGGATGTTCGCACCACCAGCGATGGTCAGACGATCGAAATCCGGGGCGAGCTGAGCCCCCCCGGCGGTGACCTGCCCAGCCGCGTTGCCGATGGCCTGTTCTGGCTCGGTCGCTATGCCGAGCGATGCGATAGCGCCGTGAGGCTGTTGCGGGCAACCGCCGTGTCGCTGTTCGATGCCAACGCCTCGGGCACCAGCGACGAGTTGGCCCCTCTTTTGCGCCTGCTGGTGTGGCACGGCCTGATTCCGGAAGACTTGGTTGCCCCCGGCGCCTCGGTGCGGGAGCTGCTGCCGGCGCTGACGGCGGCGATCTTCGATCCCGATCACCCCAACGGGGTGCGCGCCAACGTGCAGCGGATGCACCGCGCCGCCCATAGCGTACGCGACCGGCTCTCGCGCGATATGTGGCTGGTCATCACTCAGCTTGACCGCGAGAGCCAAGGGCCAGCCGGCCTTCGCGAGGGCGAGGCGATGATCCAGCCCCTCGACGACCTTGTTACCAGCCTCGCCGGGCTTTTTGGCCTCGAACAGGAAAGCATGGTGCGCGGCCCCGGTTGGCGCTTTCTTACCATGGGACGGCGCCTGGAACGGGCAATTCATGTGGTGGCGTTGATGCGCTGCCTGCGTATCGCCGAAATCGCCCGGCCCGCCGATGGGCAAGAGGCGGCTTCCCTGTCAACAACCCTGCAAATGTTACTGGAGCTGGCCGAAAGCTTCATGACCTACCGAGAGCGCTATTTTTCGGTTGTGCAAAAGGCGACGGTGCTCCATCTTCTGTTGGTTGATCCTGATAATCCGCGGGCGCTGATCTTTCAGCTCGCCGTTTTGCGTGACCGGCTGGCTGAACTTTCCGAGCGTTCCCGGGCTGTTAACACCATTTATACGCCAACCACAAAGGCGCTGACCCTGATCAACGGCGCCCACGATGCTCTCACCCAGCCCGATCTGCTGCGCAGCGATGCGCTGTTGCGCACCACTCTCGATACTCTGGCCGCTAATTTGCCCGAGGTCTCCAACCTCCTGGCCCATGCCTTTTTCAGCCACTCGTTTTTCAGCCATGCCCTCGCCCGACCGGCCTGACGCCATCCGACCGCTGCGCTATCGCGCCCGCCACACCACCCGCTATGATTATGGCGAGGAGGTGCCGGTATCACAGCATCTTGTCCACCTGATGGCGCGGACACATCCGCGCCAGCGCTGCCGACGCAGCCAAATTGTGGTCAGCCCGACCCCGGCGGTGCGATCGGATTACTATGATTATTTTGGCAATCCAGTGTCCTACATCGCGGTGCAAAAGCCACATCGCTGGCTGGAAGTGGCGAGCGAAATCGAGATTGAGGTTTACCCTCCCCCACCGTTTAATCAAGAAGCAACGCCGCCTTGGGAACGACAGCGTTACCTCGCCCGCGCGCTTTCCGGTGCTGAAGAAACCGGCTCTATCGGTCAATTCGTGTTCGACAGCGCCCTGGTCTGCTGCAACCGCGAACTTCTGGATTTCGCCAAGCCATCATTTCCGCAAGGTCGGCCGATCGGCCTTGCCGTGCTCGATCTCAATGCCCGCATCAACGACGAGTTCGCATTCGACCCGAGCGCAACCACGGTGACAACGCCGTTGACCGAGGTGCTGGCGAGGAAACGGGGCGTTTGCCAGGATTTTGCCCACCTCGCCGTTGGCTGTTTGCGCTCTCTTGGCCTTGCTGCGCGCTATGTCAGCGGCTACCTGCGCACGTTACCGCCGCCGGGACAACCCCGGCTGGTCGGTGCGGATGCCAGCCACGCCTGGGTTTCGGCCTGGATCGGTGGCGACACTTGGCTGGACTTTTGCCCCACCAACGGCAGGCAGGCCGACGCCGATTTCATCACCCTCGCCTGGGGCCGCGATTATGACGACGTTAGCCCCGTCCGTGGGGTGACCACCGGGGGAGCCTGCCAAGGGCTGACAGTCTCGGTCGATGTCGAACTGATCGTTGATTGAGCAGCGTCAACATGCGACCTGCTTCTGGACCTGACCGGCCCCACCCAACCCCGCCGGCTGATCGCAATCAAAAAAGGCGTGCGAAATTTCGTCAGCCACAAAGCCAAGGCGGATCTGGCACCAATCAAGAAATTCGTGCAGACCGCGGGCGATCAACATCTCGGGCGTGTTCTCGGTGAGCGCGGCCCGAATTTCGTCGACGCATTCCCCCGCCAAAGCGCCTCCCCGCAGGCCATAGCGAATGCGCATCTGCCCCAAATACCAGTCGATTTGATGCAAGCAAAAGCTGAGCGAACGCGGAAAGGCACCCGAAAGCAACAGAAAGCCGACCACGGTTACCGGTGTCATCCGATTGGAATAGACCTGCCGAAACGCCTGATACCCGGTGGCGGCGCGCAGCAGCGCATTCCATTGGCTAAGGTCGATTGCCGAACCGACCGCGCTGATTTGAGGCAATAACAGGTGGTATTTTATGTCGAGAAGTCTCGTAAGCTGATCGGCCCGCTCTAAATTTCTCCCAAGAGCATAAAAACTCCACGCTTCATCGCGGTAGATGGTGCCTTCGACGATACCGGCATATTCGTGGCAGGCGCTACGAATTTCGTCGCAAAGCCGGGCCGTGTGGGGGCCGCGCGTGTCTTCCGAAGTTACCTTGCGGATGCGGTTGTAGAACGTATTGAGCTGACGCCACATCGAGATTGAAATATTAGACCGGATCGTCCGCGCGTTTTCACGGGCAGCCCGAACACCAAAGGGGATCGAGGTTGGGTTGGTATCATCCAACAAATAAAAATCATGAACAGCGCGAGCATCCGCGTGTGGGTGCTTACTAAAGAACCGGCTTTCGTCGGCATTGATTTGCACAACAGCCATCCAGTTCCGCCCATTATGATCGCGGGCGAAGCTTTCAGAGATATCAAGAATCCGCGCTGTGTTCTCCACCCGCTCCATATAGCGAGCTAACCAGAACGTGCACTCGGCATAACGAGCCAAAAGATGTGCCATGTGCGAGCTTTCCTTTTTCAGTGCAATATTATATCAGGCCATAACCCAAGTATCTTTGGAGCCGCCGCCCTTGGAAGAATTAACGACGATTGCCCCCTCACGCAAAGCCACTCGCGTTAACCCGCCGGGCAGAACCCAAGTCGAACGACCGGTTACGGCATAGGGTCGCAAATCAACGTGACGGGGTGCGAGGCCTTGATCGGTTAACGTTGGGACGACTGAGAGCGCAACCATCGGTTGGCTGATATAGTTTGATGGATCAGCCTTAAGTTTCACCCTAAACTCTGATATTTCCTCCCGGCTAGCCTTTGGACCAATGATGAGGCCATAGCCACCGGACTCTCCTACCGGCTTTACCACCAACTCTTCAAGATGATCCAACGTGTAGGCCAATGCGTCTGGCTCACGGCAGATATATGTTTCGACATTGGGCAAAATTTCATCTTGGCCGAGGTAATAACGGATGATACGCGGCATATAGGCGTAAACGGCTTTGTCGTCGGCAACCCCGGTGCCGATAGCGTTGGCCAGGGCCACGTTTCCGGCGCGGTAGGCGCGCATTAACCCGCAAACGCCGAGCTTGCTTTCGGGCCGAAACGCCTCGGGATCGAGGAAGTCATCGTTAAGGCGGCGATAAATGGTGTGAACCGGCGCCAAACCGGCGATGGTCCGCATATAAACGCGCTCTTCTATCACCACCAAATCCCGTCCCTCGACCAAAGGGATGCCCATTTCGCGAGCAAGAAAAACGTGTTCGAAATAAGCGGAATTGTAGATACCAGGAGAAAGCAGAACCACCTGAGGCTCGGCATCGGTCGGAGGCGCAATGGCCGCCATCGCTTCCCGCAGACGAATACCGTAATCATCGACCGGGTGAACATCCATCCCGTCCATGAGATCTGGAAAAGCGTGCAACATCAAGGTGCGATTTTCCACCACATAAGATACGCCCGATGGGCTGCGCGCGTTATCCTCCAGCACCCGGAACACCCCGGCATGATCACGAACCAGATCGATGCCGCAAATGTGGGCATAAGTCCCAAACGGGACCGTCAATCCACGCATTTCCGGACGATAGCTGGAATTTGTCAGCACCAGTTCGGCCGGGACGACACCATCCTTCAGGATCTTTTGATCCCCATAAACGTCGCCCAAAAAGAGGTTGATCGCCTGCACCCGCTGGATCACCCCGGCCTCGACATGCGCCCATTCGCCCGCAGTAATGACCCGGGGAATAACATCGAAGGGTAATATCCGGTCGATAGCGTCTTTTTCCGAATAGACCGTGAAGGTAACGCCCAAATCATAAAGCTCACGCTGAGCATCGATTGAGCGGGCGTGCAACTCATTGATCGGCATCCCGGCAAGCCGGGCCGCGATCATATCCAACGCCGAATCATCCCCTTCGCGGGGGCTGGTCAGTTCGCAAAAAAAGTTGTTTCGGTCATAGTCCTTAAATAAGATGGATCTATTTCCCGATTTGGGTGAAGAAAAATCAAGAGGTGATCGTTGCTTTTTCATGGCATCCCCCTAAACGATTGGTCGCCTTAGACAGGCAATGCAATTGGTGTGCCGGGACGTAACAGCCTTTCGATAGATGTGCGATGTAAGGAAACCCGCCAAACCGGCTGCGGACTGCTTAAGATTTTGGCAGCCGCCGCCGAATTCATAACCACCGCGAACGACAAGCCGTTATTGCTGGAAGCGCAAATCCAACGTCAAAGGAAAATCAGGGTTAAGAGGGCTGGTCCGGGCGGTCACAAACCCTGGCGTGTGACCGTGATCGAAGAACCGGGTGCGCCGTCGGGCCTCCGCCTCGGACGCATTGATGGGGAACGTCTCGTAAGTACGTCCACCGGGGTGCGAAACCTGATAAACACAACCACCCAGCGACCGGTTGTTCCAATCATCCACAATGTCGAAGACCAGCGGGGTATGCACCCCAATCGTGGGATGCAGACAGTTTGGTGGCTGCCAAGCCCGATACCGCACACCCGCGACAAATTCCGTCGCGTTGCCAGTGGCATGAAGCGGAACCGTGTACCCATTGCAGGTGACGCGATGCCGGCCGCCAATGAGGTTGCGAACCCGGACCTGGAGACGCTCGAGTGAGCTGTCGACATAACGTACCGTGCTACCACTGCCGGCTTCTTCCCCTAAAACATGCCACGGCTCCAGTGCGGTGCGCAGTTCCAACTCTATCCCGCTGCGAATAACGCCGCCGATTATGGGAAAGCGGAACTCAAAGTGAGACAAGTACCAATCCTGCTCGAATTCCAACCCATTATGGCGCAGATGTGCCAGAACATCACAAAAATCGTTCCAGACGAAATGAGGCAGCATAAAACGATCGTGAAGCGCAACGCCCCACCGGGCCAACGGCGCAGTAAAGGGACGATCCCAGAAATCGGCGATCAGGCCCCGCAATAACAACTGTTGAGCGAGGCTCATGCGCGCGTGTGGAGGCATTTCGAACCCGCGAAACTCAACCAAACCGAGCCGTCCGCTGGGGCCATCCGGAGAATAAAGCTTGTCGATACAGATTTCTGTCCGGTGGGTGTTGCCCGATACGTCCACCAGCAGATTGCGGAAGACGCGATCAACCAGCCAGGGAGGCACCGCCGTCCCCGGTCCCGGCAATTGAGCCAATGCGAGTTGCACCTCGTAAAGCGCGTCGCCCCGCGCCTCATCCACACGGGGGGCCTGACTGGTTGGGCCGATGAACAAGCCGGAAAATAAATACGACAGGCTGGGGTGGTTAATCCAAAAGCGAATGAGGCTGCCCAGCAGATCGGGGCGGCGTAAAAACGGGCTGTCGGCGGGGGTTTCCCCCCCAACCACGATGTGGTTGCCGCCGCCGGTGCCGATATGACGCCCGTCCAGCATAAACTTCTCAGTACCGAGCCGGGTCAAGCGGGCCTCTTCATAGAGCGCCAGCGTTGTTTCTTTCAGCGTGTCCCAAGACGTGGCGGGATGAATATTAACCTCGATCACCCCCGGATCGGGCGTGACCTTAATGGTATTCAGCCGGGTATCGGTGGGTGGCGGGTAGCCTTCCAAATGGACCGGCCGTCCGGTTATCTCGGCCACATCTTCAATCGCCGCGATCAGCTCAATATAATCCTCCGCTTGTTCGACCGGCGGCAGGAACACGCACAGATGGCCATCACGCGGCTCGATGCAAAGCGCGGTCCGAATGTCTCCGGCAACCAGCCCCCGCCCAAACTCGCTGGTCACGATCCAGCCGGGTTGCTCCTGCTCTCGGCCAACGCCGGCCGCCTGCGCTGCGCCAACACGGTAATGTTGTTTCATGCGGGTGGGCGTGGGCAAACTTCCCCGCCGTTCAAACGGGTCAGGTTCGCTGATACGAGGATAGTCACCAGGCGGTATCCAGGGGAGTGATGCCATCGGCAACCGCAAACCCATGGGGGAATCGCCGGGAATCAGGCACAAACGCTCTCGGCGCAACGGCCAGGGGCCGGTTACCCAGCGCCGGCCATCGGCCGCGTTCCAACTTTGCAGCGGCAGCGTGTAACCAATCACCGCGTCGAGCCCACGGGTAAAAACCCGGGCCAGCCGCTCCCGCTCCTCGGAATCTTCCAGTTTGGCATCAAAGGGATCGACGTTCGGCGGCAGCGCCCATTCCCGCAACGTATAGTGAACGGGGTCCTCGTAGGCGGGCAGAATATAGGCCGGATCAACCTTCAGCCGTTCGGCCAATGTTTCAACAAAGACCCGCGCATCGTCGGGCTTAGGCCCGGTGATATTTGCCTCTTCCGCGATCAGGGTAGGATTTTGCCACAACGGCTTGCCATCACCCCGCCAATGCAGCGCAAAGGCCCAGCGCGGCAGGGACTCGCCCGGATACCATTTTCCCAGCCCAAAGGTGACAACGGCCCCAGGCGCGAAGCGATCCCGCAGCCGCATCAAAAGCGCGCTGCCATAGAGTTTTTTGGTCGGGCCAAGCGCGGTGGTGTTCCATTCGTCGCCATCCATATCGTCGATGGAAACAAAGGTCGGCTCGCCGCCCATGGTCAACCGGACGTCGCCCCTGGCCAGCCGCTCATCGATCTTTGCGCCTAAGGCATCGATCGCTTGCCACTGTTGTTCGCTATGAGGTTTGGTGACGCGCGGCGTCTCATAAACCCGGGTCACACTCATCCGGTGGGAGAACGTAACCACGGACTCGCCAACCAACCCGGTAATCGGCGCGGCGCTGGAAGGATCGGGCGAACAGGCCAGCGGAATATGCCCCTCCCCCGCCAGCAAGCCAGACGTGGGGTCAAGCCCGATCCAACCCGCTCCCGGCAGATAAACTTCGGCCCAGGCGTGAAGGTCGGTAAAATCGGTCGCCGGCCCGCCCGGTCCATCGAGCGGCGCTTGATCGGGAACGAGTTGGGTGAGGTAGCCCGAAACAAACCTGGCAGCAAAACCCAAATGCCGCAAAACCTGAACTAAAACATAAGCGCTGTCGCGGCATGAACCGGTTTTTATGCCAAGCGTGGTCTCGCAACTCTGAATGCCCGGCTCCAAACGGATGACATAGCTGATTTCGGCCTGAATGCGTTGGTTGAGCGCAACCAGAAAATCGGCGGTCTTGGTGTCGTCACGGGGAATATCGGCCAACAAAGCCGAAAGATGCGGTCCCGCCGGTTCACACAAACGAAACTGCGCCAGTTCATGGGCAAGATCGGGATGATACTCAAACGGCCAGATCTCGGCCGAAGGCTCCAGGAAAAAGTCGAACGGGTTGATCACCGACATATCGGCAACCAAATCGACCGTAACCCGGAACAACCGGGTGCGCTCAGGAAAGACCAGCCGGGCCAGCCAATTCCATTGCGGATCGAGCTGCCAGTTTAAAAAATGCCCCGCCGGTGCGCATTCCGACGATCGCGGGCAGTCAAACCAATCGATGGCGGGCAGCTGATCCGACGGATCGCGGGCAGCTGCGGGGTTGGGCAGTTTGGTTCATGCCGCCTCTCACTGGAGGTTGTATTGTAGGGGC
>CAIZDL010000014.1 GCA_903931735.1 uncultured Rhodospirillales bacterium | reverse complement strand
GTTTGTGTCTCAAAACAGATATTACTGCAAAGCAGCGCGACTATCTAAATAAGAGCTACGCTGCTGCTGAATCGCTGCTTGGAATTATCAACGACATTTTAGACTTTTCGAAAATTGAAGCGGGAAAACTTGATATTGAGGCGGTCCCGTTTACCCTCGATCGAGTTCTGGATAACCTCTCCGCCTTGATGTCGATCAAGGCTCAGGAGAAATCACTAGAGTTATTGTTTTTTCACTCCCCTGATGTCCCCAATGAATTGGTTGGCGATCCGCTGAGGCTTGGGCAAATACTCCTTAATCTCACTAACAATGCAATCAAGTTTACTAAATCTGGGGAAGTTGTTATCTCCGTTAAGAAAGCATCTGATCCGCAGAGCATTGAACGGCTCGAATTTTCAGTGCGTGACACCGGAATCGGCATGTCACCAGAGCACAAACACCGGCTATTTAAAGCATTTTCTCAATCTGATTCCTCAACCTCCCGAAGATATGGCGGCACTGGCCTCGGCTTAGCCATTTCTAAACAACTAGTCGAGTTGATGGGTGGTGAAATTCGAGTTGATACAAAATTAGGAAGTGGCAGCACATTCTTTTTTAGTATTCCATTTGCATTGCTCAATGACAAAAGAAAGGCTGTGTATGGCCTAAGAGTTAGCTTTGCAAATTACAATGCAATGATCATAGACGATAACGATTCATCTAGAACGATACTCCGATCATATCTTGAGAGTTTTTCATTTAATGTTACCAGTTGTTGTTCTGGGGAAGAAGCCATCATTACTTTGAGAGAGGCAAGCGTTTCATACAGCATAATCTTTGTTGATTGGAATATGCCAAAATTGAACGGCTTGGAAACTGCCACCAAAATTGCAAATAATTATAAACCGGGGACAGCACCAAAAATTATTATGATTACCTCATGTAATATTGAGGACATTCACTCAATGGCTGGGTCAGAATGTTTGGATGCAATTCTAAATAAACCGATAAACTCTTCTGTATTATTTAACTCAATTATCGAAGTGTTCGGTGGAGAGGCACAGAAACCTCATTATACTCGCTTATCGAGTAAATTAGAAATAGATGCTTTGTATCACATACAAGGGGCGCGAATTCTTTTAGTTGAAGATAATGAGACCAATCAACAAGTCGCATCAGAGATTCTTCAACAAGCATATTTCGTAGTTGATGTCGCAAATAACGGCCAAATGGCGATAGAGATGCTTAATCAGGCCAGCTATGACTGTGTTTTGATGGATATGCAGATGCCCGTCATGGATGGTTTGGAAGCGACCCGCAGGATACGCTTGGATTCCAGGTTTGCAAGGCTACCTATCCTTGCGATGACCGCCAATGCCATGGTGGAAGATCGCAAGCGGACGCTTGATGTCGGCATGAACGACCACATCGCCAAACCGATCAATCCGCAGGAGCTATTTGAAGCCCTCCTTCGATGGATTCCTCCTGGGAATCGCGATCGCCCAAAGCTTGTGGCCAGTCCGATCGTGGGCGACATGAATGTGGCAACCTTGCCAGATCTGCCAGGAATTGATGTTGCCGATGGGCTCACCCGGATGGGTGGAAATATTTGCGCTTATAAACGTTTTCTCGCCTTATTTGCCGATGACCGGATGACCACTGTGGCCGAAATATGCAAGGCCGTAGATAGCGGGGATCATGAAGTTGCCGTGCGCTTGGCGCATACCCTGAAGGGCGTGGCGGGCAATATAGGGGCAACCTCCCTCCAACAAATTGCAAGCGATCTCGAAACGCTATTGATTAGCGGGTGTACCGAGCACCTAGAAAGCTTGCTCACTGCAACTGGTGGCGAATTGGAGAGAATCGTTTCTAGCATACGTACGATTCAGCACTCTAGCATCCCTGCCTATACTGGCTCAGTAAGTATTACCGATATTACTCCCCGGCTCCTCACCCTTCGCGAAATGCTAGCCCAGAATGATTGTGAAGCCGAAGACATTCTAACGGCGATTATAGGTGATCTGTCAGACTCAGTTTTAAGAAATTCATTATTGGCATTGTCTATCAGGATAACTCACTATGAATTCGAGGTCGCTATCGCAGATATTGATGCGATAATCCATAAACTGACCACATCATCACCGGGAGAAAACTAATGCACGCCGTGTTGGGAGCAAAGAAGACAATTCTCGTTGTCGATGACGCACACGAGAACATTTCTATTATAAAGGCAATTTTGGTCCCGGGATATATTTTAAAAGGTGCCACAAGCGGATCTCAAGCTTTGAAGATCGTTCAGGCTGAACCACCTGATCTAATTCTTCTGGACGTTATGATGCCAGAAATGGATGGTTATGAGGTTTGTCGTCGCCTTAAGGCCAGCGAAGTAACCCGCGACATTCCGGTTATTTTTATCACCGCAAAAAATCAAACTGAATATGAAACACTTGGTATGGAGTTGGGAGCTGCCGACTATATTGCTAAACCGATCAAGCCCCCAGTCTTAAGGGCTCGCGTACGAACTCAAATTATGCTGGCCGACGCGCTTCGATACCTTACAATACAAAACAAAGCGCTGATTGGTGCCGCACAATTACGCATAGATGGTGATACGGTTCTGCAACATGAAATAATGGCACCGGCGACGGGTGTTATAGGAGTTCCTCAACTTCTTCTTCTTATTCCCGACCTGCGAAGGTTACGAGAAATGCTGGCGCATAACAACTGTGAGGCTGAAGACTTTCTAGCTGAAATTATGGCTGACGTATCTGACCTCATTCTCCTTGAGTCTTTAATGGCGCTCTCGATTCGGGTTTTGCATTATGATTTCGATGCGGCACTCGTGAAACTTGATAGCCTCCTTGATCAAATAACAAAGTCGCTATCGGGAGATAAGTGATGGAAAATTCGGTATCGCGAAGTAAGAAAACAATTCTTGTCGTCGACGATGCGCACGAAAATATTGCTGTTATCAAATCGATCCTTATCAAGGATTACACTATAAAAGGGGCGATAAATGGAAATATAGCCCTAACCGTCGCACAGTCCGCCCCGCCAGACCTTATACTTCTTGATGTTATTATGCCTGAAATGAATGGCTACGATGTACTAAGACAACTAAAAGCAAAGGAGGAGACACGCGATATTCCGGTAATTTTTGTTACATCAAAAGATCAGACTGAGGATGAAATCTATGGCATGGAATTGGGTGCCGTCGATTATATTGCAAAGCCGATTAAACCGCAGCTTTTGCGAGCCCGGGTTCGCACTCAAATTATGCTTGCAGACGCTCTTAGGCAGGTAACGCGGCAAAACAAGGATTTAAAGAGTGCGGCACGATTACGGGAGGATGTCGATCATATCTTGCAACACGATCTGAAATCTCCGCTCAATGTTATTATTGGTGTGCCTCAGTTCTTGTTGCAACATTGTCTTTCTCTTACAAAAGAAGACAGAGAATTTGTCAATTTGATTAAAGATTCTGGATATAGAATGTTGGATATGATTAACAGATCTCTTGATCTTTTTAAGATGGAGTATGGGGCATATGAAGCAAAATTAACCCCGATTGATCTCCTTGGATGTGTTCAGGGGGTTCTTTCAGAATTGCGAACATCGGCCACTGAAAAAAAACTTACTATCAATATTACTGTTGATAGTTTGTTTTCTGATGAAAATAAAAACGCTGTTGCAATGGGTGAAGAGCTTTTGTGTTATTCTTTGTTCTCAAATTTGTGTAAAAATGCTATTGAATCATCGAGCGAAGGAGGTGTTCTAAATATTAAATTTTTATGTGGTCCCGATATTATAGTTTCAATTGAGAATGGGGGAGAGGTTCCACGTATAATTCGGGATAAATTTTTTGATAAATTTGTAACCTCCGGAAAAAGCGGGGGTACTGGGATTGGAACTTATTCAGCGATGCTGATTGCGCGAACTCTTAATGGGTCAATCGCCCTTGATACATCAAAGGCCGGGCGGACTTGCATCCAAGTAACTCTCGCAGCATATAAGAGCTGTTCTGAACGATCTGTCACATGAGTTTTAATGTGGAGGCACGAACATGATTGACATACTATCCTGTGATAATGAAGTCACTGTTGTTTCTGACGCAAAAAAGCATACGATTCTTATAGTCGATGATGCCTGGGAAAATATCCTTGTACTTAAAACAATATTAACTCCGGAATTTATTGTTAAAATCGCTACGAATGGTGAATTGGCGCTCAAGATTGCGGAAATGCAGTCTCCAGACCTAATTTTACTTGATGTTGTGATGCCAGATATGGATGGTTACGAAGTCTGCATCAAACTTAAGGCCAACTCGGTTACCCGTCACATTCCGGTCCTATTCGTAACGAGCTTGATCGAGTCAAAAGACGAGCAACGTGGATTTTCCGTCGGTGCAGCTGATTATATCAACAAGCCATTTCAACGAGAGGTGGTTAATGCTCGGGTTCGTTGTCAGCTCGAGGTAAAAATGTACCGGGATAATTTACAGATTCTGATCGATGAACGCACACAAGAGTTATCGCGGTCCCAAGACGCTACCATTTTTACAGTTGCTAACCTTGCAGAAATTCGCGATCCAGAAACGGGCGCTCATATTATGCGGACTCAGCATTATGTAAAAGCACTCGCTCTTTACCTAAGCACTTCAGTAAAGCATTCTAATTCATTGACATCTCAGAACATTGAATCAATTTTCAAATCAGCTCCCCTTCATGATATTGGAAAAGTTGGCATTCCTGACCATATTTTACTTAAGCCAGGTAAACTGACCACAGAAGAATTTGAAGAAATGAAGACCCATACAATCAAGGGCTGGGAAACGCTTAATATGACCGAGCAGCGTTTTGGCCCGAATACCTTGTTGCGTTACTCCGGTGAAATTACATACTGCCATCATGAAAAGTGGGATGGAAGCGGCTATCCGCGTGGACTATCCGGCCAGGATATTCCTTTATCCGCGCGGCTTATGGCTGTTGCCGATGTGTACGATGCGTTGATCAGCAGGCGCCCTTACAAAGAGCCATGGCCGCATGATAAAGTTGTGGCGGTTATAATCGAAGGCAGTGGCAAGCACTTTGATCCCGATGTTGTTGATGCCTTTGTTGCTTTGGAAAAAGAATTCCAGGACATTTGCACTAAGATCAAAGATTTTAGCTAATATTATAGTTACGTATGTTGGCACGCTGGGTAATATTAACTCTCACTGATTAGAACTCATGAGCCCAACTGCGGAGCTCAATGGACATAATAAACCGGGGCGGCTTACGAGAGTGTGGATGCCGCGATGATTCGCTCGTCAGCCTTCCGATCATCGGATATAGGTTTACCCGGATACGCTGATTTGTCACTCTCCCCGTCACCAGGGCGAGCCCCTTGTCGGATACCGCTGGCGGATTTTGAAAGCGCGCGAGGATGAACTTTCACGCCGACCTGCACGTGCACTCCAAATATTCCCGTGCCACCAGCCGGGATCTCGATCTGGAGCACCTCGCGTGGTGGGCTGCGCGCAAGGGCATCGCCGTGGTGGCCACCGGCGACTGCGTGCATCCGGGCTGGCTTACCGAGCTGCGCTGCAAGCTGGTGCCCGACGGCGGCGGGTTGTTCCGGCTCAGGCCCGAAATCGAAGCCGAGGTGCTGAAGACCTTACCGACGGTCTGCCGGCGGCCGGTGCGGTTCATGCTCTCGACCGAGATTTCGACCATCTACAAGAAGGGCGACAAGACCCGAAAGGTCCACCACCTAATTTATGCCCCCGACCTCGACGCCGCCGACCAGCTGGCGACGCGGCTGGCCCGAATCGGCAACATCGCTTCCGACGGCCGACCGATCCTCGGGCTCGATTCCCGTGATCTGCTGGAGGTGACGCTGCAAGCGGGAGCCGACAACTATCTGGTGCCGGCCCATATCTGGACGCCGTGGTTCGCGGCGCTCGGCTCGCAATCGGGTTTCGACTCCATCGCCGATTGCTACGGCGACCTTGCCGGCCACATCTTTGCGGTCGAGACCGGGCTTTCCTCCGACCCGGCGATGAACTGGCGGGTATCGTCCCTCGACCGCTACCGGCTGGTTTCAAATTCCGATGCCCATTCGCCGGGCAAACTCGGCCGCGAGGCGACCCGTTTTTCCTGCGCCGCCGACTATTTCGCCATCCGGCGGGCGCTGGAGAGCGGTGAGGGCTACGACGGCACGGTGGAATTCTTTCCCGAGGAGGGCAAGTACCATCTCGACGGCCACCGCGCCTGTGAAGTCCGGCTCGACCCGAAAGAAACCCTCGCCTTGGGCGGGCGTTGCCCGGTCTGCGGCCAACCGGTTACCGTGGGCGTGGCCCACCGGGTCAAGATGCTGGCCGACCGCGACGAGGCCCAGACCTTCCGGCCCCCAACCGCCGGTGCCGTCGACAGCTTGGTGCCGTTGCCGGAAATCCTGTCGGAATTGCTGGGCAGCGGCGTCGCCTCGCAAGGGGTGACCCGGGCCTATGACCGGACCCTCGCCGCCCTCGGCCCGGAGCTTTCTGTGCTCGCGGAAGTGCCGGTCGAGGAGATCGCCCGCGCCGATCCGCTGCTCGGCGAGGCGGTGGCACGGCTGCGGGCCGGCAAGGTGATCCGGCAGGCGGGCTATGACGGCGAATATGGCGTGATCCGCCTGTTTGAACAGGGCGAACTTGACCGCCTCACCAAGGGCGCGTCGCTGTTCGAGGCGCTGGCGGTGCAGCGACGGCCACGCCCTCCGCGCGGCGCAAGCCAAAACAAGACCGAGACTGCCGGCCCGGTGTCGGCCTCGTTGCCCCCCGCGCCGGCACTGTCCGGCCGCACCGGCATTCTGGCCACCCTCGACGCCGATCAGGCCCGCGCCGCCGAACTGGTGGACGGGCCGTTGGCGGTGATCGCCGGCCCCGGCTCGGGCAAGACCCGGATGCTGACCCATCGCATCGCCCATTTGGTCAAGGAGCGCGGCGTAGCGGCGGCATCTTGCCTTGCCGTTACCTTCACCCGCCGCGCCACCGATGAGGTGCGGACGCGGCTGGCCTTGCTGCTGCCCGGTCAGGCGCGGGAGTGCGCGGTGCACAGCTTCCATTCGCTGGGGCTCGTGATGCTGCGCGAGCACGGCACGGCGCTCGGCCTCGCCCCTGGGTTCCGCATCGCCGATTCTGCCGAGCGGACGGCGGCGCTGGCCGCAGCGTTGGGCGTTTCCGATAGCAGCGCTTCCCGGCTGATCAAGGCGGTCTCGGTGCTGAAACGAACCGGCCTGGCCGGGGAGGGCGACGAACGGCTGGCCGTGGCAGCTCTGGCCCGGCTGTCACGGGATCAGAACTGGGTCGATTTCGACGATCTGGTCGGGCTCGCGGTAGACCTGCTGGAGCGAGATGCCGGGGTGGCGGCGCTGTGGCGGGCACGCTTCGCCCATATCCTGGCCGACGAGTTCCAGGATATCGACGAATGCCAGTACCGCCTGCTCCGGCTGCTCGCTGGCCCCGAAGGCAATCTCTGCGTCATCGGCGACCCCGATCAGGCGATCTACGGTTTCCGGGGCGCCGACGCCACCTGCTTTGCGCGGTTCGCGCGCGATTTTCCGCATAGCCGAACGGTACGGCTCGGGCGCAACTACCGCTCCACCGGCACCATCGTCGCCGCCTCCGCCGCCCTGGTCGGCCGGATGGCAGAGGGTAGCGTCGTCCGGCCGGTGGGCTTGCCGATTGTGCTTCACACCGCCGCCCGCGAGGACGATGAGGCGGCGTTCGTGGCTGCCACCATCGAAGAGTTGTTGGGGGGCCACGACATGCTCGCCGCTGGTAAGAGCGGGGCCGGTGGCGGCGCGCCACTCGGCTTCGCCGATTTCGCCGTTCTCTACCGCACCGACGCGCAGGCGACGCCACTACGCACCGCCTTCGACCGCGCTGGCATTCCATTCGGGAAGAGTACACCGGCCGCCATCGCCGGCCATGCTGGCGTTGTGGCGCTGCTGGCCGCGCTTGAGGGCGGGACCGGCGACCTCTCAGCGCGCCTGTTCGCTGCCGCTGAAACGGCGCGGGGGCAGGGCGCGGCCGATGCTGCCATGCTCGCCGAGGCGCGAGGCTGGCTCACGACGTTGGCGGTCTCAGGGGAGGTCGCGGGTGACGAACGCCGGCTCCGCGAGCAGGTGGCGCTGGCCACCGAGGCCGACTTCCGCGACGCCCGCGCCGACCGGGTGTCGCTGATGACCATGCACGCGGCCAAGGGACTGGAGTTTTCCGTGGTGTTCGTGGTCGGTCTGGAGGACGGTCTCACCCCCTTCTCTTTCCCCAACGCGGCCGAAGACGGCGGTGCTGCGGCAGAGGAGCGACGACTGTTCTACGTGGCCATGACCCGCGCCAAAGACCGCCTGTTCCTCACCCGCGCCACCGAGCGCTTCTGGCGCGGCAAGCCACGCGCACTGCCGCCGTCACCGTTCCTCGACACGATCCCCGAACCCCTGACGTCCCGCCATGCCCCGACCGGCCGCACGCGGCGACCTCACCAAGACAGCCTGTTCTGAGGCGTCGAGCCGGCCCCTAACATTACAGCTTTGTTTTCTTGAGGTGAGCGCATGGTGCTGAAGCCTGGGTTTCGTTCTCACCGTAGGATGGCCGCCATTCCCCGCTAAGGCTTGGTTGACCAGCCGAGCAGCGGCAGGCCCGCGAGTCACGACCAAAGTCGGCAATCAAGATCTGACGTCAAGAATTCTATCGAGCTTGCCAAGATTGATGATTCTGAGCACCTCGGATCGCGGGTGCGAAATCCGGAACCTCAATGACCTTTTCTCGGCCTCTTCGTTTGCGATCAGAAACATGCCCAGACCGGATGAGTCGACGGTCTCAAGCTTCGAGAGGTTGAAAACCAACTGGTGGCCTGCCGGGGCATTAAACTCCGCCATGACTTCCAGAAAGGCACGATGGTCGAGATAGCCGAGCTCCCCTTTGAAAGCGATCTCGGTAACGCCCTCGGTCCGTTGAACCTCAAATTTCAGCGCGGCTTTACACGCGGCGCCTCGCAAGTTCACAGGGAAACGACTCTGCGGGTAAGGTGACATAGCACAATCCTATCCGTTGTCATTCTGGTCAACGCGGTCACAGTGCACCCCAGATCTACACGACTCAATAGATCCACATTCTTTCAGAATTATAACAATATCGTGACATCACCCCAGGAAGCTCTCGCTATAGTCATAAATTGTTCCTTGCCTATCCGGTTAACGCAGACACCCACTACATGTTGGGTGCGCCCAATCGCCGGAGTAGAGTTCAGCGTAGGTCGGCGCCTCAGCCCCGCCCGCGATCCCCAGCAATGATCTGAAGGCATTGAACGGGTAG
>CAIZDL010000013.1 GCA_903931735.1 uncultured Rhodospirillales bacterium | reverse complement strand
GGCGTTGCTCAACATCCATCAACTTCGGGGCAGATGCATTCATCCCAGATCGCCATTTCCAACGCATTGCTGGCCAGACCAGCAACTTTCTATAAAATACTATACCTAGTGGGTGTCTGCGTCAACCGGATAGGCAGGGATGATTTGAAGGACTACCTCAACGCGCTACTGCCCACGAAGTATAAAAAGAAATAGTTCCGTCTATTGTTTCCACGGCATGATCGGAACGGTTGAAATACTATTCATCGGCGAGCCATCGATCAACTTGGTGCTGTAAACCAAATAAACCAGAGTTGAGCGCTTTTTGTCATACATCCGGATCACGCGGGTTTCTTTGAACAAAATCGAGGTGCTCTCGTTGAACACGATTTCATTTTCCGGCAACGATGCGGGGACGGTTATCGGCCCGACCTGACGGCAGGCGATCGAGAATTTCGACGGGTCGGTCGCAAGGCCAAAGCTGCCGGCAAGGCCACCGGTGCGGGCTTGGCTAAGATGGCAGGCAACGCCGGGGACTCGGGGATCGTCGAAGGCGTCCACGCAAATTTTATGGTTGGCGCCAATAAGCTTCCACGCGGTGGTGACACAGCCGATTTCTTCGGCCGCAGCCCCCGTCGCGCCCAGCCCAACCACCGCAAACAGGGCCAGAGCCACCATTTTGATCCGTTTCATCAAGTCTCTCCCTTATGTCCGTACAAACCGTAGAGCGGGTCATACCGGCAGGCGAATAATCACCCGCAAGCCGCCCTGGGGGCTATCGTCGAGGGTGATTTCACCGCCGTGCGAGCGCACGATATCACGGGTGATGGCCAGCCCCAACCCGGCACCACCCGTCTCGGAATTGCGCGACGAATCGAGCCGGAAAAACGGCTTGAAGACATCCTCCCGGGCGCTCTCGGGGATGCCGGGGCCGTCATCATCCAGCACGATCTCGATGGTCACCGGGTCGCGGTGCCCGGCGCGCAGCCACACCGTTTCAGCGTGCAACCGGCTGTTGGCCAGCAAATTGGTCAGGCAGCGACGAAAGGCATTGGCGCGCAACGGCAAGGTCAACGGGTCCAGCGGGTCTTCCAGCTCGACCACACCGCCCGCCCGCCGGGCACCAATCACCACCTCGCCGAGCAGCTTTCCCAAATCGGTCGGCTCGGGCGGTTCGGTGCCCTCGCCCCGCGCGAAGGCGAGGTAGGCCTCGATCATCGTTTGCATTTCGGCAACGTCGCCCTTGAGGTCTTCAATGTCCTGGCTTTCCCCCAGCATCGCCAGGGCGAGCTTCATGCGGGTGAGCGGGGTGCGCAGATCGTGACTGACCCCGGCCAGCATTTCGGTGCGTTGCTTCATTTGGCGCTGAATACGCTCGCGCATCACCAGAAACGCCGCCGCCGCCTGCCGAACCTCGGCCGCCCCTTCGGGCTTAAAGTCGGGAACATCGCGGCCTTTGCCGAAGCTGTCGGCAACAATGGCGAGGCGACCGATCGAGCGGATCTGGTTCCGCATAAAAATAATCGCGATGGCAAACAGCACCAGCGCGCTGCCGACCATCCACAAAATAAAAATATAGGTGGTTGGGCTGAACAGCCTGCGGCCGGGCGCAAGCACCCGCAACACGCCCTCGGGCAGTTGAACCCGGATTTCGTACCACTCGCGGGATAGCCGGGCATCGATGGTATAGGGCAACCGAACCCGCTCGGCGATGGCAAGGCCAAGCGTGCGCTCGACCATGCTCGGGCCGACCATTCCGATTGCCGGCCGCCCGCTGGCCGGCAATCGGGTTTCGGGCTCGATGGTGATAATCAAATCGGTGGCGGTCAGGGCTTTATCGAGAATTCGGTTGCGGGCCTTGGGGTCGGATGTGTGCTGAATGCCATCGATCACCAGCGCGATTTCGGCCGCGACCGCGAAGCCCAGCCGCCGGGTGATATTTTCCCAATGGCGATCATAAAATATCCAGGTAGCCACCAGTTGGGTCAGCACCACCGGGGTGACCATAATCAGCAGCGCCCGGCCGAACAGGGTCCCCGGCAGCAACCGCTTCAAACCGGTTTGCCGCTCGAAGGAACCATCGGCGAGCAGGCTGGCATATTCCGAATCGGGCATGGGTCAATCCGGCCGCAGGGTGTAGCCTTCGCCGCGCACGGTATGCAAATAGCGCGGCTGGCGGGGGTCATCCTCGATTTTACGGCGCAGACGGGTGACCTGGACATCCACCGAGCGGGCATTGCTATCGATGCCGGCCCGCCCTGTCACCTCATCGCGGCTGAGCACCGTTCCCGGCGCCGCCGCCAGCACCCGCATCAACGCCGCCTCGGCGGTGGTCAGGCGCATGATCTCCTCGCCGGCCCGCAACTCGTCGCGGTCGGGGTGATAGGTCCAGCGCCCCAACTTCAGCGTGCGCGCCGGCTCGGGAGCGGTCGGCGGCGGCGGCGCGCGGCGCAAAATCGAGTTCAGCCGCAACACCAGTTCGCGCGGCTCAAAGGGCTTGGGCAGATAATCGTCGGCGCCGGCCTCCAGCCCCGCGATACGGTCGTCGGGCTGGCCACGCGCGGTGAGCAGCAGGATCGGGACTTTGCTGGTTTTGCGCAAGGATGCGGTCAGCTCCAACCCGGTTTCGCCCGGCATCATCACATCGAGAATGATCAGGTCGAAGCAGAGGGCGGCGAGCTGTGCCCGCGCTTCCCCGGCATCGCGAGCGGTCGCCACGACAAACCCATTATCGACCAAATACTTGCGCAAAAGTTCGCGCAAGCGGTTATCGTCATCCACCACCAGAATATGGGGCAGCCCTTCGGTCATGATCTACGGCTCCCTCGTGTCGTCCCGGCCCGTGTTGACTTGGCCGGAGCGGAGTGTTAGCTACCGGGTGGTCACCCCTCGTACGCAACATTCCTCAAGGATTCCAACCGCCATGGCCTTACTCCCCTACGACGACCGCGACGGCGTAATCTGGGTGAACGGCGCCATGGTGCCGTGGCGCGAGGCTAAGGTTCACGTCCTTACCCACGGCTTACACTATGGGAGTTGTGTATTCGAAGGGGAGCGTTTTTACAATCGCCGCGTTTTCAAGCTCACCGAGCACAGCGAGCGCTTGGTCAAGTCGGGCGAATTGCTGGGCTTTACCATCCCCTATAGCGTTGCCGAGATCGATGAGGCCACGCGCGAGACCGTCGCCGCCATGGGCTTTGTCGATGGCTATGTCCGGCCGGTGGCGTGGCGGGGCAGCGAGATGATGGGCGTCGCCGCCCAAAGCAACCGCATCAACCTTGCCATCGCGGTGTGGGAATGGGGCAAGTATCTGCCCGATGGCGTTCGACTCGAAACCTCGCGCTGGCGTCGGCCCTCGCCCGAATGCGCGCCGGTTGCGGCCAAGGCGGCCGGGCTTTACATGATCTGCACCCTCTCCAAGCACAGTGCCGAAAACAATGGCTGCAACGACGCGCTGATGCTCGATTACCGGGGCCAAGTTGCCGAGGCCACCGGCGCGAACATTTTTTTGGTTAAAGAGGGGCGGATACACACCCCGACTCCCGATTGCTTCCTCGATGGCATCACCCGGCGCACGGTGATCGAGCTTGCCCGCAAGCGCGGCTTCGAGGTGATCGAGCGGGCGATCTGGCCCGGAGACTTGAAAGATTTTACCGAGATTTTCCTGACCGGCACAGCGGCCGAAGTGACCCCGGTTGGGCGGATCGACGATCTGGAGTTCGCCAGCCCCGGCCCGATCACCGCCGCACTCATGGCGGATTACTCGGCGCTGGTTCGGTCGTGATTGAGGCGGAGGCGTTGGGGCAGGAGCGGGGGCGGGGGCGGGGGCGGGATGGTGGTTGAACTTTCCCCCCAACTTCTGCTCCACGCCTATGCCAACGGCCTGTTTCCAATGGCCGAGAGTGCCGACGCTACCGGCCTCTCCTGGTATGATCCCGACTTCCGAGGGATTTTGCCGATCGATGATTTCCATGTCCCGCACAAGCTGCGCCGCACCGTTCGTAAAGGCACGTTTGAGGTGCGGGTGGATAGCGCATTTCGCCAGGTGATGGAAGGATGCGCCAACGCCCGCCCAACCACCTGGATCAACCAGGAAATTTTGAGCATTTACGGCCGCCTTCACGAAATCGGCCACGCCCACAGCATCGAGACTTGGCAGAATGGCACGCTGGTCGGCGGGCTCTATGGCGTTTCGCTCGGGGGCGCCTTTTTTGGCGAGAGCATGTTCAGCCTCGCCACCGATGCCAGCAAGGTCGCGCTGGTCCATCTGGTTGCGCGCCTGCGTTGCAACGGTTTTTCGTTGCTCGATACCCAGTTTGTCACCGGTCATCTCGGCCAGTTTGGCGCCATCGAGGTGCCGCGCGACGATTACCGCTGGATGCTGTTTGAAGCGATCGAGTGCGAGGTGGATTTTAACGCCGCGCCCCCCGAGCCATCGGACTTTGAAGCGCTGTTCGCGTCAGACCAAGGCGCGCGTTGATTCGGCCCTCAAGTCGTGCCCGCCGCCAGCGCCCGTATCCCCTGGCGGAACAAGACATAAATCTCGGCCAAGCGCAGCACGTCGTTGAGTTCTTTTTTGGTGAAATCGAACTTCATCCGAACGCGGTTTAAAATAGCGCTTTCACCATAGGAAAAAACGTTATCGACCAACGACAGTCGCGCCAACTCAACCAAAACCAGCACCCGCACCTCCCGACTATCGAACACCTCGGTGAGGGTGTTTTCATCGAGCGGCGCCACGATGTTGATCGTCGAAATCCCCATTTCCCCACAAAGCTCGCGAATGATGCTTTGCTCCTTGGCGTGCAAGGTCTTGTCAGAAATAGCGATTTCCCGGACCAGCTTGAGAAAAGTGAATTTCTGTTCGGGATTGAATTTATAGAGCAACATTCCTCGCTCCTCTCCCAAAAAGCTGGCCCACAAGACCCCCGCTAAGATCGATCACACAGCCTTGGTTTTGGAGCCGCGCCGCGCCGGCCGGATCAGCGCGAGTTCGGTATAGCGGGCAAGGTCGGCAAGGCTGCCCTCGGCGGAAATCTTGCCGGTATCGAGCACCAATTCCGGGTTAACCGGAGCCTCGTAAGGGGCGGAAACGCCGGTGAATTCAGGGATTAGGCCAGTGCGGGCCTTTTTATACAACCCCTTGGCGTCGCGGGTTTCGCAGGTATCGAGGTCGGCGGCCACATGGACTTCATGAAAGAAGCTGCCGCCAATTTCCCGGGCAATGGCGCGGTCGGCCCGGGTGGGCGAAATGAAAGCGGTGACCACGATCATGCCGCTTTCCGCGAACAAGCGCGCAACCTGGGCGACGCGGCGAATGTTTTCCGACCGGTGCTCGGGCGAAAACCCAAGATCGACATTGAGACCCTGGCGCACGGCATCGCCATCGAGGGCGCAAATTTGCACGCCCTTGCGGAACAATTCGCGCTCCAGCCCCATGGCCAGGGTCGACTTGCCTGAACCCGAAAGCCCGGTCAGCCACAAAATGCCACCCTGATGGCCGTTACTGATCGAGCGTTCTTCCGCCGTCAAGGTATGAGCGGTGGCGATCAGGTTATGGGCGGGCATCTCGTCGGTTTTTGGCTTCTGAATAATGCAGCCGCCCACCACGTCGTAGCCATCCACCAGCACCGCCCGCCCGGTGCGCGAGAAATCACCAAAATCATCGACGACCAGGGTTGAGCGGCTGTGCAACACCACTTCGCCGACGCCATTGCGCTCCACCCGGTCGCCACCCCGGCCCGAAAGATCTTCAACGTCGATCACCCGCTCGACCGCCTGCACGGTCACGTCGTGCTCGGCGGTGCCCAGCTTAAGGATATAGGAGCGCCCAACCACCAGCGGCTCATGCCCGAGCCAAAACAGGTTGACGCGAATGGAATGGGTCTCGATCGGCCGGGCTTCGGCGCGGGCGGCGATGTGGCCGCGTTCGATAAAAATCTGCTGGTCGAGGGTGATGCCCACCGATTGGCCGGCAACCGCCTGGGTGCGCGCCTCGGGCTCGTTCCAGCTTTCAATGGTGACGATTTTGGCGGTCCGCCCGCCGGGGGAGAAGGTCAGCGTATCCCCCACCGCCAGAGCGCCGCTCTCAATGCGGCCAGCGATGATCCGCCGTTCATCGAATTTGTAGATATCCTGGATCGGAAAGCGCAACGGCTGGTCGGTCAGCGACTTCGGCGGCAAAAAATTATCGAGCGCTTCGGCCACCGTCGGCCCACTATACCAATCCATGTGCTTGCAGCGGGTAACAATATTATTACCATGGCGGGCCGAGATCGGCACCACCGCCGAGGGGCGAACGCCAATTTCTTCAAGATAGCCGAGAATTCCTTTGGCCACGTCGTGGTAGCGCGCTTCCGAAAAATCGCACATATCCATTTTGTTGATCACCACCGCCACCTGCCGCACCCCCAGCAAATGAAGCAGGTAGGCATGACGGCGCGATTGCTCCAGTGCACCTTCGGTGACATCGATGACCAACAGCGCGGCGTCGGCGCTGGCGGCGCCGGTCACCATGTTCTTGAGGAATTCTTTGTGCCCCGGCGCGTCGATAATCACATAGGGCCGGGTCGCGGTCTGAAAGCGCACCTGGGTGGTGTCGATGGTGATACCCTGGTCGCGCTCGGCCTGAAGCGCGTCCATCACGAACGACCACTCGAAGGGCATCCCCCTCCGGCGGCTCATTTCGCGCATCGCCTCGACCTTGCCCTCGGGCAGCGAGCCGGTATCGTTGAGCAGGCGGCCGACCAGGGTTGATTTACCATGATCGACGTGGCCGACGATCACGATCGGCAACCGGCGTTGGGAGGACAGGCGCTGGGGGGAAATGGCGTTCATCGACATGGTTCTCACATATATCCGCCGGCGCGCAGCCGCTCAAAGGCATCTTCCGACACTTTATCCTGGGCGCGGCCCGCGCGCTCCGAGGTGTTGCTGCGCTCGAGTTCGGCGATGATCTCGTCCACGGTGCTGGCGGTACTCTCGATCGAGGCGGTGCAGGGCGCGCACCCAAGCGAGCGGTAACGCCGGCCGTTTTTGGAAAAATAAAGATCGACCAACGGAATGTTTTCGCGCCGGATGTAGCGCCAAACGTCAAGCTCGGTCCAATGCAAAATCGGGTGGACCCGCAGCGACGTGCCGGGCGGAAAGGTGGTTTTGAACTGATCCCAAAACTCCGGCGGCTGATCGCGAAAATCCCACTCGGCGTTTTCGGTGCGCGGACTGAACACCCGCTCCTTGGCCCGGGTGCCGTCTTCATCGCGGCGGATGCCAGCGAACACCGCCGTAAAGCCATTCTCGCCGATCACCGATTTCAGCCCTTCGGTTTTCAGCGCGGTGCAGCAGGTGATCCGTCCCCGCGCCGGCCCCATCCCGGCATCAAGGGCGGCGCGGTTCTCGCCCAGCACCAAGTCGAGCTTCCACTCTTTGGCCATCCGGTCGCGAAATTCGATCATCTCGGGGATTTTGTGGTGGGTATCCACATGCACCACCGGAAACGGGACATGGCCAAAGAACGCCTTACGCGCCAGCCACAGCATGACATTGCTGTCCTTGCCGATCGACCACAGCATGGCCAGCTTATCGAGCCGGTTGAAGGCTTCGCGGAAGATATAGATACTCTGGTCCTCAAGGGCCGAAAGCTGATCCATGGACCTGATTTCCCATTTATTTTGTGGTGCCAGCGTCAGGCGGAGCGGCGATGGATGCCGCATTCTGTTTTGTCGCGTCCGGCCCAACGACCGGCTCTGATATCGTCGCCGGGTGCCACCCGCGCGGAACAGGGCATACACCCGATCGAAAGGAAGCCGTCCGCCTCCAGCGGATGAGCGGGAAGCGCGCGGCGCTCAAACTCGGCAACCAGGCGTTCACGCGGCCAAGCGACCAGCGGATTGATCTTGATCCAACCCCGGTCGGCCTCGATCACCGGCAACTCGGCCCGGTCGGTGCCGTGATACCGTTTGCGGCCACTGATCCAAGCATCAAACCCGGCCAGCGCCCGATCCAACGGCAAAACCTTGCGAACATGGCAGCAGGCGTCGCTATCGCGTTGAAACAGCAAGCCATCACCGTCGGCGCTGGCAAGCTCGGCCGCATCGGGCGCAATGGTCCGCACATCGGTCAACCCCAGGTGGGCCACCAACTGGTCGCGATATCGTTTGGTTTCGCCAAACAACGCCCCAGTATCGATGAACAGCACGGGAAGCGACGATCGCACCTCCGCCGCCAGCGCCAACAGCACGGCGGACTCAGTGCCAAAGGAGGAAACCAGCGCGATCCTACCGGCGAACTCGTCGCAAATCAGCGGCTCCAGCAGGGCGGCACCATCGAGGCCAGCCACCCGCGCCGCCACCCGTTGGGCACGCACCCGCACGGCTTCGAGGTCTGGGTAAGAAGCCCGCACGGCTTCAAGGTCTGGGAGAGGAGAGGGAGCGCGCATGGTCATGATCTAATAATCGGCGGCTGATGATCAGGGATTCGCGATTGCGGAAGCGCAAAGACGGTGCCGAGTGTCAACGGGCACCTAACCCCCGCAGGATAGTGCGGCGCCGCGGTCTCTGCAACGAATATTGTGCAAAACTTTCTATTCACATGCCGGCATTGTGGTTTAAGCCACCCGACCGAAGTTTAAGTGCGACGGGCGATCCGGCTGAGGAACGGTTTGGTCCCCTTAGGCTCGTCGCCATCGTCCCGCGCCGGCCGTTTGCGCTCGGCGGGCTTGGGTTGATCCAGCTCCAAGAGATCCAGCTCGAGCAAATCCCGCTGCTGCCGCGCCCGCAAAACCGCAGCCTCATCCCGGCTGGGTGCCGAAGGCGGTGGCGGAGGGGGCGCTGGTTGAGGCCGTGGCGGCGGAGGTGGAGGGGGCGGCGGCGGTGGCGGTGGTGGCGGAGGAGGAGGAGTGGGTGCGGCGAGAACTTTAGGTCGGTGATGGCGTTGCGGATACATCTGCCGCGCTTCGTCTTTAATCCGCTTAATCCGCTCCGCTCCCCGGCTGAGAGGCGGCACAGGATTTGGCTGCCGAATCCGGGCCATCGGCTCCGGCAACGGCAACTCCCGAAAATACTGCGGCGCGGGTGGCGGCGGAGGTGGAGGTGGTGGCGGTGGAGGTGGTGGCGGCGGAGGTGGTGGCGGCGGAGGCGCCTCAATCACCGGAACAACGACCGTCTCCGGGGCTGAACCGTAGGGATTCCGCCAGGGTTTACCGACCGGCTTAAGGTCATAGTCCGGCTCGGGCTCCCGCTCCCGCTCGGGTTCGGCGACCCCTTTGCCAAGTCTCCGACCAACCCGGGCCAGCGCGCTGGTGCCCCTGGCGCGCGGTGCTTCTTCCTGATCGAGTTCCGCTCTAAGCCGGGGCGGCAATTCATCCTCGGCGTCTTCGTCCAGCACCCGTTTGGGCGGAACCGCCACGGCGGCTTTGGGGGCCGGCGCCGGAGTATCGGTGTGAGCACGAGCGGCCTGGAGCTGTTGACGCCGCGCCATGTTTTGCAAACGGCGCGCGTGCAGCACATTCAGCCACGAGCGGGTGCTGAGCACGCCATAGCCGAGCCCGACGATGCCGGTAAAAACCAGCAAATAGCCCATAACCGGGACCATGGGGGTAAACAGCGGCAGCAGCAGAAACAGCAAACCAAGAATCGTCGATATCCCCGCCGCTAGGAGCAGCGGTTCATGGACCACCAGGGTCACCACCGAAATGACGACGCCCGCGGATAGAATGGTGGCGAAAATATCGAACATCGAGGCGATCCGGGCCGGGGTTGCGCTCTTACTGGTTAAATGACCGCCAAGATATAATCAAGGATTGCTTAACGATCGCGGCGCATTAGAGTCCCATTAGTGACCGGGCGAAGGCGGCAGGCTCGAAGGGCCGCAGATCCGCCGCCCCCTCGCCGATACCAATGGCATGGACCGGCAAGCCGAATCTCTGCGCCAAAGCCACCAAAACACCGCCCCGCGCCGAGCCATCGAGCTTGGTGACAACCAATCCGGTCACTCCCACCATGTCTTGGAACACCTCGACCTGAGAGTGCGCATTTTGGCCGGTGGTGGCGTCCAGCGTCAACAGAACGCTATGCGGCGCGCTCGAATCCAGCTTACGGATCACCCGGATAATCTTTTGCAACTCGCCCATGAGGTCGGTTTTGTTTTGGAGTCGACCGGCGGTGTCGATCAACAAGATCTCCATGCCCTCGCGCCGGGCGCGCTCCAGCGCGTCGTAAACCAGCCCGGCGGCGTCGGCGCCGGTCTCCCGCGCAATCACCGGGCAGCCGGTGCGCTCACCCCAAATTTTTAGCTGGGCCACGGCGGCGGCGCGAAAGGTGTCGCCAGCGGCCAGCATCACCAACCGCCCCTGATCGCGCCAGTGCTTGGCCAGCTTGCCGATTGTGGTGGTCTTGCCGGTGCCGTTGACCCCCACCACCAGCACGACATGGGGCCGCAACGCCGGGTCGGGGACCAATGGCAGCGCCACCGGCTCCAGCAACGTTGCGATCTCGGCGGCAAGGTATTTGCGCACGTCCTCGCCGCTGATCTCCTTGCCAAAGCGATTTTTCGCCAACTCCTCCGTCAACCGCGCCGCTGTCGCCGGGCCGAGATCGGCGCTGATCAACAGCTCTTCCAGCTCCTCCAGCGTCGCGTGATCAAGCTTACGCTTGGTGAAGATCCCGCCAATCCCGTCGGTCAGCTTGCTCGACGATTTCGCCAAGCCCTGGCGCAACCGCGAGAGCCACCCCCCCGAAGGGGCCGGCGCCTCGGCAACCGGGGGC
>CAIZDL010000012.1 GCA_903931735.1 uncultured Rhodospirillales bacterium | reverse complement strand
CAAACTGCCCAACCCCGCAGCTGCCCGCGATCCGTCGGATCAGCTGCCCGCCATCGATTGGTTTGACTGCCCGCGATCGTCGGAATGCGCAATCCATCAACTTCGGGGCAGATGCATTCATCCCAGATCGCCATTTCCAACGCATTGCTGGCCAGACCAGCAACTTTCTATAAAATACTATACCTAGTGGGTGTCTGCGTCAACCGGATAGGCAGGATTTGTTGGTCAATTACCAAGGCAAGACCCGCGATGTCATGACGTTGGCCCATGAACTTGGCCATGGCGTTCATCAACTCTTGGCGGCGGAGCAGGGCCATTTGCTGTCCGATACGCCGTTAACCTTGGCCGAGACCGCCTCGGTGTTTGGCGAAATGCTGACCTTTCGCGCCCTGTTGGCCGCCGAGACCGAGCCACGCCGCCGCCGCGCCCTGTTGGCGGCCAAGGTTGAGGATATGCTCAACACGGTGGTGCGTCAGATCGCGTTTTATGATTTTGAGCTGCGCGTCCACACTTTGCGTCGTAGCGGGGAAATCACCGCCGAGCGGCTGGGGGAGTTGTGGCTAGAGGTTCAAGTTGAAAGCTTGGGGCCAACAGTGCGCTTCGATGATGGTTATCGCAATTATTGGTCTTATATTCCCCACTTCCTCCATTCGCCGTTTTACGTTTATGCTTATGCGTTTGGGGATTGTTTGGTGAACTCGCTCTATGCCGCCTATACCGAGGCGCCCGAGGGCTTTGCTGCGAAATACATCGAGATGTTGGCGGCGGGCGGCACCAAGCCCCACCGCGAGGTGCTGGCACCGTTTGGCCTCGATGCCACCGACCCCGCTTTTTGGCAAAAGGGCCTCGCCATGGTGTGCAGCTTTATCGATGCCCTGGAAGCAGAAGACGGGGCCGCGTCAAAATTGTCGGGTTAACGGTTTCCAAAGGCCGCCGGCCTTTGGAAACCCGGCCTTTTCCCGTGCAAGGTAACGGGTGCGGCCGCCTAGCGTTTGACCGGTGCGCCGGGCCGGGCTGGCTTGCCGGCGGCGACCATGGCCACAAACTTTTCCATATCGCCGGTGCCGAGGGCCATTTGGTCTTGGGCATCGCGATTTTTGTGGGCCGAGAACAAGAAGCGCTCCAACAACCGGTCGGCATGGCGAATGTGGGTGGTGAGCCAACCTTTGAGGTATTGGGCAACTTCTTCGGTAATCGGCACCGTGCCGGTGGCGATTTTGGCGTAATAAACCTCGATACTGCGCAACAACATCAGGTGGTCGCGCTTGTGGTCGCGGATTTCCGGGTAGCCGGAACAGACCATCAACGCCTCTTCGCGTGTGAAATGAGCCTTGGTTTCCGCGATTAAGCGTTGCATGATTTCCAGCGTCGCCCTTAGCTTGTGGTCGCGGGTGAGTTGGTCATCGCCCCGTTTGACCGCGCCCTGCCGCAGTTCGCCCAAAATCTTGTAAAGCTGAACGTGATCCTCGTTCATGACGGAATAGATCGGATCGGGAGCCGCCGGCTTACGTATCCAGTCAAAAAATCCCATGGTCCCAGTCTCCGTCTTGATCGTGTTCAGACACCGTTACCGACCAGCGCTGTCAAAAGCAAATAAGAGGTAACATTTGCGTGCCGGCTCGGTAATCGTGTAATAGGCGCTGCGACAATCTGACGCAGCCAAATCTCGCCAACAACAGAATCAAACCATCATTAGCGGTGCCGGGTTAAATAGGAGCTGGTCTTTTGGGCTCGTGGTAGCTGTCATATCTGACAGGGCAAAAAGGTGGGGTGCGCGCCGGTTGTCATAAACACAGTTCGGCAATCAGACACACAGTTCGGCGATCACCGGCACATGGTCGGAAGGCTTGGGCTCCCAGCCCCGTGCCGCCCGAAGGGTGGTGCAGCTTTTCAGGGCGCCGCCCAGGTCCGGGGTGATCCAAATGTGGTCGAGCCGCCGGCCGCGATCGGCGGCTTGCCAGTCTTTGGCCCGATAGCTCCACCAACTATAAAGCTTTTGGTTTGCGGGGACAAAGTGGCGCGCGGTGTCGATCCAGTCTCTTGTTTCCCGCAATGCTGCCAATTTCCCGACCTCGATCGGGGTGTGGGAAACCACATCCAGCAGTTGTTTGTGGGACCAAACATCGTGCTCCTGCGGTGCGATGTTAAAATCTCCGGCCAAGACCACAGGCCGCCCGGCGGGGCTGGCGGTTGGCCACCAAGCGTTTAATTCGTCGAGAAACTGGAGTTTGTGGGCGAACTTTTCGTTGAGCGCCGGGTCGGGAACGTCGCCCCCCGCCGGAATGTAAAGCGAATGCACCTCAACGCCGCGTCCGCCGGCAACGGTTGCGAAAACGTGGCGGCAATCGCTCCGCCCGCACCAATCCTTGACCCCGCCTTCGATAAGCGGCAAGCGCGACAGGATCGCGACGCCGTTATAGCTCTTTTGCCCCGCGATCATGGTGTGGGTATAGCCGAGGGCCGCCAGTGGCTTGCGCGGAAAGGCGTCGTCCACCACCTTGGTTTCCTGGAGACAGATAACGTCGGGGTTGGCCTCGTTGATCAGCCGCGCCAAAAGGTCGATGCGCAGACGAACCGAATTGATGTTCCAGGTTAAGATCCGCATTGGCTAGGCGATCCCAATGTTGATGGTGCCAACGCCGTCGATCACGCCGGCCAGCCGGTCGCCGGGCTTGACCGGGCCAACGCCCTCGGGGGTCCCGGTGAAGATAAGGTCGCCCGCCCGCAGCTCCACAAACTGGGACAGCCGGGCGATAATCTCGGCAACGCTCCAAATCATGTCGCCAAGGTCGCCCCTTTGGCACGGAGTGTCGTTGAGCGCGAGCCGGATGGCACCCCGGTTTGGGTGGCCAACCTCGCTTGCGGGGGCGATGATGCCCACCGGCGCCGAGCGGTCGAAGCCCTTGGCCATATCCCACGGCTGTCCGGCTTTTTTGGCGGCAGCTTGAAGATCGCGGCGGGTGAGGTCGATGCCGGCGGCGTAGCCAAAAACATGGTCGAGCGCACTGGAAACCGGAATGTTGGCGCCGCCGCTGCCAAGGGCGGCCACCAACTCGATTTCATAGTGCAAATTGCTGGTGGCGGAGGGATAGGGCAGCGTGCTGCCGTCGGGCACCACGGCATCGCCCGGCTTGGTGAAAAAGCACGGCTCGGACCGGGTGGGGTCGGTGCCCATTTCGCGGGCGTGGGCCGCATAATTCTGGCCGATGCAAAAAATGCGCCGCACCGGAAACCGCGCCCCGGTGCCGGCCACGGCGACCAACGGCTGCGGTGGTGGTGGAAACACCGTTTTCATTTCCCCTGCTCCCCGATCAACGGCTGCCTTCGCGCGCCGCCGAAACGAGCATCCCCGCCGTTCCGGTTGAGGCCGGAGGGCGGGGGCTCGCGGGGCATTTTGGTGCGCGCCAATTGGCTCTATTTGACGGCCGGAGCCTTGTCAACCAGTTTGCCGGTGGCCGGCGTCGGGGCTGGCATGGCCCCAGGGCGGGCTTGCTCGTTGGTCGCCCCGGCCTGAGCCCCGGCCTGAGGGAGGGCCGTCGCTTGAGGGTGCGCCGCGACGGGGAGCTGAGCCGCGACGGGGGCCTGAGCCTTTGTCGGCGCCGGCGCGGTCTTGCCGGTGGCAAGCCGTTCTTGCGCCGCCGGAGCCGGGGTGCCGCTGGCCTGGGGCAAATCGGTTGCCGAGGCGGCGAACGGCGCGGCGAGGGCGAGCACGACAAAAGCGGCCAAGGTCTTGTTCATGGTATTCTCCAGATGAGAAGGTCAGTCCGTCAGGTGCGGACATAGACAAGAACACGAGCCCGGCCTCGATTATTTCAGCCCTTCTGAGATATCACAATTTTGCCTTAAGACTTAATCGTTACATCGCCCGGCTGTCGGTCGGGGTGGCCGGGGCGGGGTGTTGCCGAACGGCTTCGAGTGCTTCGCCCACGGTGCCGACCACGCTAAACAACCGCCGATAGCCGCCGCTGATAAAGTGCTCGGCGTCCATATGCTCAAACAACCGGGTCAACGGCTCCCAATAGCCGGCGATATCGGCAATGACGATCGGCTTGTCGTGAAGGCGGAGCTGCTTCCAAGTGACGATCTCGAAGGTTTCGTCGAGCGTGCCCAGCCCGCCCGGCAGCACCACGAAGGCATCCGAGCGGTCGACCATCATGCGTTTGCGCTCGTGCATACTGCCGACCACCACCAACTCGGAAAGGCCGGTGTGATCCACCTCCAGCGCTTGGATGTGTTCGGGGATGATCCCGACCACCCGGCCGCCCGCCGCCAGCGCCGCATCGGCGAGGATGCCCATGAGCCCAACCCGGCCGCCGCCATAGACCAACTGTATTCCGGCGTGGGCAAGGCCGGTGCCAAGTGAGCGAGCCGCCTCTTTATAGACATCGTTGACGCGACTGGATGAGCCGCAGTAAACACAGACGGAGCTTGGGGAGACCATTGGCGATCCAGTACAATTGACTTAGGACCCGAATTTGGGGCCTAAATTGGGTGTGAGGGTCCGTGGGGCCGCTTACACCATGAGCCGGAGAATCACAAGCTCGGCCGATACCGACCTTATCCGACGAAAGCCGGGGGCGGAGGGAACGAGGGGGGAAGGGGATTATGGCGTGCTCGCCGTGCCACCTGAACGCCGCCACCGGCCGCGCCAGCGTCGCTGCCGCGATGGGCGGGCTTGTGGTGTGGGCGTGGCTTGGGGCGATCGCGGCGGGACCGGCGCTGGCCGACGAGATCGCGGTGGTGGCCTCCCCCGAGGTGGTTCGGCCCGAATTGCTGAAGGTGATCGCACGCCGGCAGAGCGAATCACGCCGACTGAGCGGCGCAATGCGCGTCATTGGCCGTTTTCTCAAGGGCGAGGGCGCCAATGTCAGCGATGTGGGCGCCGCTGCTGAAATCATTCGGGCGGTTGGCGGGCAATTCAATCACGATCTCTTTCCCGAGGGCACCGCCGTTGGGGTCGGCCGCAGCGCCGCGCGGCAAGAGGTGTGGCAGGAGTGGGATATCTTTAAGGAGCGCTCCGCCGCGCTGCAAACCGCCGCCGGCCGGCTGGTGACCGCCGCCGCGACTGGGAACGCCGAGGCGGTGCGGGCGCCGATTGTGGCGGTGGGCCAAGCCTGCGGATCTTGCCATGAATTATTTCGTCGCAGGGTGCCATGATGAACCTCTCCCGCCCTGGCCTTGTTTTGATGGTGGCGGCGCTGGTGGCGGTGCTCGGGGTTTGGACCGAGGCCGGATATGCTGGCGGTCGGCCGGACCCCCAGGCGGAGCGGGTCGCGCGCGGGGGGTATATCTTCGAGGCCGCCGGGTGCCTGGGGTGTCACACCGACGAGGCCCATGGCGGTCAGCGGTTGGGCGGCGGTCGGGCCATTTCCAGCGACTATGGCACTTTTTACACGCCGAACATTTCTCCCGATCCGATATATGGGATCGGTGGCTGGTCGGATAGCGCGTTTATCCGGGCGTTGCGCCATGGGGTCAGCGCCGATGGCACTCAGTTGTTGCCGGTGTTCCCGTTCACCGCCTATACCCTGATGGACAATCAGGATATTCTGGATTTGCGGGCCTATTTGCGGACCCAAAAGCCGGTGGCGCGCCAGAGCCGGCCCCACGATCTGCGCGAGCCTTGGGGCTTTCGTTTGATGATGCCGGGCTGGCGGATCCTGTATCTTGGCGTTGGACCGCTGGACACCAACCCGCTGCGGACCGCGCAATGGAATCGCGGGCAATATCTGGTGCGGGCGCTCGGTCATTGCGGCGAATGCCATAGCCCGCGCGATTGGGCCGGCGCGATTGAGGAAAGCCGCGCCTTTAGCGGCAATCTCAACAGCCTCAACGGCGAGAACGCCCCGAACCTGACCCCCGATCCGGAAACCGGCCTTGGTCGCTGGTCGGAAGCGGATTTGATGTTGCTGCTCGAACTCGGGTTGCGCCCCGATGGCGATGTGGTGGGCGGCTCGATGGCGGAAATCGTGCGCAACAGCACCTCAAGGCTCACCCCCGGCGATCGCCGCGCGATTGTCACCTATCTCAAGGCATTGCCGCCGTTGCGCGCCGGGCCGGTGCCGCCAAACTGACCGAGCAAGGCGGCAGCCCCGCGAGGTGTCGTTGCCAGATTTGGTCAAACGCCTGTTCGAGCGCTGCGATAAAGCCGGCCCGATCGCAGAGCGGCGAGGCGAGCATCCGGGCGCGCAAACCGGCTCTGGTCGAGGCTAGCCGGTTTTGGTCGGCCGCCCAGGCAACCGCCAGTTCAACATAGTGGTCGGGGCTGTCGGCCACGGTTTGGTCCAGGCCGAGCGAGGTGAGGTAGCCATAAGAATGGCGGCTACAGAGGGTTTCCCCCGGAACCGCGATCACCGGCACCCACATCCAGAGCGTTTCGAGCGTGGTCAGGCCGCCGCTATAGGGGAAGCTGTCGAGGGCGAGGTCTACTTGGCTGGTGGCAGCCAAATGATCGGCCCGGGAGCTGCCGCCAAGGAACTCCAGCCGCTCGCGGCCGATGTCGTGGCGGGCGAATCGGTCCACCAAAATGTGTTGCGTTGCCTCGCCGTTGAAGCCCACCGCCTTAAGCAACAGTCGCGACAGGGGGACGCGCTTCAAGATGCGGCTCCAAACCGCAACCGCCTCGGGGGTGATTTTGCTGAGAAAATTGAAAGAACCAAAGGTGATGTGGCCGCGTTCCGCCGCTGGCAGCGCCGCCACCTCGGGTGCTTCCTCCGGCGGATCGAAGCAGGCGTAGCTCGCGGGCATCCGGATAATTTTTTCCTGATACCAGGGCTCGGCACTGTCGGGCACCTGATGGCGGTCGGCGAGCCAATAATCCATGGCCGCGAGGCCGGTGGTCACGCCGTAGCCAACCCAGGTGATTTGAAGCGGCGCCGGCTTGAGGGCAAAGGTCAGCAGGCGATTTTGGGCGGTGTGTCCGGAAAGATCGACCAAAATGTCGATCCCGTCGGCGTAGATCATCTCGGCTGCCGCCATGTCGGAAAGGCCCAAAACCGAGCGCCAGCGCGATGACGCGGCCTTGAAACGCGCCGTCAGCGCGTCTTCGATCAGGCCGTTGCTGTAACAGGTGATTTCGTGCCCGGCGGCGGCCAGTCCTTCAAGGGTGGCAATGGTGAGAAAGCCAACCGCGTGGCGCCGAAAATCTCCCGAGACAAAGCCAATGCGGGGCCGCCGGTGCGCGTCGCCCGGTTGCGGTTCGTGCGCCGGCCAGCGGTCGCGCAGTGGGCGGCCGTGGCGCTCGTCCCACCGCCGGGCCTCTGCCGCGTGGTGGGGCAGGGCTATTCCCGGCAGGCACAGGCTGGTAAAGAGCAGATTGGACCGCACCATCACCGCATCGGGATGGAGGGTTAGAATATCGGCGTAGAGCGCGACCGCTTCGTCGACCCGCCCTTGTTCCTTGAGGGCGTTGCCAAGATTGTTGCCGGCATTGACATAATCGGGGTTGAGGGCGAGCGCCCGGCGGTAACTGTCCACCGCCTCCGCCAGCGCGCCCATGTCCTGGAGCGCGACGCCAAGGTTGCTGTGGGCGCTGGCATCGTTGGGATCGAGGCGCAACGCCTGTCGGTAACAGGCCACCGCCTCGTCGTAAAGCCCGATCTCTTGCAGGGCGACGCCAAGGTGATTGTGCGCCTCGGCCCATGACGGCTCCAGCAGGATCGCTTGGCGGTAGCTTTCCATCGCGGGCTCGAGTCGACCCAGCTCCCGTTGCACTTCGCCCAAATTGTGGTGGAACACCGCGTTGTCGGGGGTGAGTGCGACCGCTTGGCCGATCAGCTCCAATGCAAGGCAGCTTCGCTCGGTTTGGTGTGCGAGCACGCCCAGCAAATGCAGGCTGTCGGGGTGGCCCGGCTCTGTTGCCAGCACGCGCCGATAGAGCATTTCGGCTTGGTCCAGTCGTCCCGCTTGGTGAGCTTGAAGCGCGCGGGCGAAGCAATCGGCTAAGGGGTGGCCCATTTGGCAGCCTTCCGGCGGTGAAGGGCGAGCCGGGATTTAGAGCGGGTCGCGAAGGGGTGGACGAACCCCCTAGCGTTGATCCGTTCTAAAAACAAGACGTTAGAGCATGATGCTCTAAACAGGATCGTCAGGGCCGCGCCAGCCCAGCCGCGTCCGGATCGCGGCTGCGATGTCGTGGGCGGCGTTGAGCGGGCGGTAAGGGCCGCTGGGCAGCGGCCCGGTGCTGGCGGCCAGCGCTTCAAACCGCTCGGCATAGCCCAACTCCAGCAAGCGTTCGTGGAGCAGCGCTTGTTTGCGCCGGGCGAGGCCAGGGGGCGAAAGAATATAGACCGGCCGTTCGGTGACGGTGGCCTCACACAGCATCGAGACCGAATCCCCGGTGATGACCGAGGCCGAACTCAGGGCGAGAAAGCCGAAATAGGGGTTTTCGCCGTCGGGGGTCCAGAAATGGCTGTAGGCCGGGCAGGTGATGGCGCCGGGGATGGCCGCGACCACATCGGCCGGAGTGCGGCGGCTGGTGGTCAGCAGGATGCCGCCGCCGAGCCGGTTGGCCACCCGCGAAATTTGCCCGATCATGTCGAGCGCGACCGCGACCGGCAGCGGCTTTTGCCCGAATGCGCCCCCGATCATCACCGCCAAACGCGGTTGGGGGATCGCGGCGAGGCGCTCTCGCCAAAGCGCCGCCGCCGCCGCGAGCTTGGCCGGCGAAACGTGATGGCCGGCGCCGGTAACGGTGAGAATGTTCGGTGCTGCCGGGCGGCGGTCGTGGTGGGGCACCGCGATCAGGTTGAAGTCGTCGGCATGGTGGGTCGGGTGCATGAGTTGCACGAGGAAGGTCCGTCCGCCACTTTGCTTTTTTACGTAGCGCGCGGCGGGGGCGGCCCGGCGACCGGCGGTAATCAGCAAATCAGGCCAGGGCGGCACCAAAAGCCCCTTGGTGGCGGCGTCCGTACCGAGCAGGGAGGCGCCGCGCAGCCGGTTGTCGAGCAACGCTGCCCACGTATAGCCGACTTTTTTAATCTCGTAGGGCAGGCCGAGCGCCTCGGCGACGCCCAAACACTGGCTGGCGTTGCCGGGGCGGCCATCGGGCAGCACCCAGATCAAGGGCGCGCTCATGATCGCATGTCCGCCGGGCGGTTGCCCCAAGTCAAGGCCATATTGGTTAATCCTCTATTGGGACGGGCGTGTGAAGGGGCTATCGGCTGCCGCGAGACGGCTGTTGACAACGCGGCGATTCTGCCATCCACTCTCTGCCACGAACCTTGGTGCCGATCAAGGCGGCTGAGCGGCTTGTGGCCCCAATGCCAGCCGGAGTTCCGCATCAAAGGTTGGTTCGGTGCGGGTGTGACGGAGGTGATAGTAGCGATGGACGACAGGGCAAATACCCGTAGGCCGCCCGAGCGGACCCCCGAGCGGACAATCGAAACCGTGGTCGCGCGGTTGGGGCTGACGCTGGCGCAGCCTTTGGGCGGGCGGCTGATTCAGCCGGTTCTCGACCTCATGATAAGCACATTGGCCCGCCGCCATCCCGACGCTTTTGAGCGCATGGCCGAGCTGGGTGAGGCGGATTTGCTGGTTGATCCGAGTGATCTGCCGGCGGCGTTCCTACTTCATGTCGGGCAAAAGCCGAGCCTGCGGGTGGTCGAGCGGTCCACCGTTGCCACGGCCCGGGTGCGGGGCGCCTTTGCAGCGTTGCTGGATTTATTCGAGGGCCGGATCGATGGCGACGCGCTGTTTTTCTCGCGCGATCTGACCATTGAAGGCGATACCGAGCTGGTGGTCGGGATGCGCAATGCCCTCGATGGCGAGGATTTCGATATCGCTGAAGATTTTGGCTCATTATTCGGGCCGCTGGCCCGGTTGCCGTTGCGCCGTCCGTTGACCTCGCTCGCGGGTGTGCTAGGTAATCTGCACGAAGTGTTGTTGGCGCCGGCCTTGCGGCGTCTGGAACAGGTCGAGCGCAGGCTCGGCCGCCTGGAAGAGGGCAAACGGTAGAGCCATGGCGTCATTCGAGCTGATTTGTCCGGCTGGCACCCTTGCGGCGTTGCGGGCTGCCGTCGATGCCGGGGCGGACTCGGTCTATGTGGGCTTTCGCGATGAGACCAACGCCCGCAATTTCCCCGGCCTGAATTTTTCGCGCAAGGAACTGGCCCAGGGCGTCGCGTATGCCCATGCGCGGGGCAAACAGGTGTTTGTGGCCATCAACACCTACCCCACCGCCGGCAATGCCGGGGCGTGGCACCGGGCGGTGGATGATGCCGCCGACAACGGCGCCGACGCGGTTATTTTGGCCGACCTTGGCCTGCTGGATTATGCCGCCCGCAGCCGGCCCAAGTTGCGGCTGCATTTGTCGGTGCAGGCATCGGCCGCCAATCCCGAGGCGATTGGGCTGTACCGCGATGCGTTTGGGGTGCGCCGGGTGGTGTTGCCCCGGGTGTTGACCATCAATGATATCGCGAAGCTGACTTCCGAGATCGACATCGACACCGAGGTGTTTGTGTTTGGCGGCATGTGCCCGATGGCCGAGGGGCGTTGTTCTTTGTCTTCGTATGCCACCGGCCGGTCGCCCAACCGCAACGGCGTGTGTTCGCCCGCGAGCCATGTGCGTTATGAGACTCGGGGCTCAAAGCTGGTGTCGCGCCTGGGCGCCTTTACCATCAACACCTTCGATGAGGAGGAGCCGGCGGGCTACCCCACCTTGTGCAAGGGCAGGTTTACCACCCACGACAAGGCGAGCTACCTGTTCGAGGAGCCGACCAGCCTCAACGCGCTGCATTTGTTGCCCGACCTGAAGGCGGCCGGGGTCAAGGCATTGAAAATCGAGGGCCGGCAGCGGGGCAAGGCTTATATCGCCGAGGTGGTGAGCGCGTGCCGGCTGGCACTCGATCGGTTCGACCGGGGGCTGCCTTACGACGCCACCGTGCTCGACCGGGTGACGGAAGGCGGCAAGGATACCGCAGGGGCGTATGGCAGGGCTTGGCGATGACCATGAAAAAGGCGGAACTGACGCTCGGTCCGGTGCTGTTCAACTGGGCCCCCGAGGTTTGGCGGGACTTTTACTTCCGAATCGCCGACGAGGCGCCAATCGAGACGGTGGTGCTCGGCGAGGTGGTTTGCTCCAAACGCACCCCCTTCTTTGCCGAGCAAATTCCGTCGGTGGTCGAGCGTTTGCAGGCTGCGGGCAAGCAGGTGGTGCTGGCGTCGCCCATTTTGGCCACCACCGAGCGGGAGCGCGACGGGGTGCGCGAGCTGGTGAGTTCGGCCGGCGATTTTCTCATCGAGGCCAACGATATGGGCTGTGTCGCCCAGCTTGGCGGCCGCCCGCATTGGATCGGGCCGTTCGTCAATGTTTATAACGAAGCGACATTGGCGTGGCTGGCCCGGCGCGGCGCGGTTTCCGTGAGCCTGGCCGGCGAGTTGACCGAGCCTGCGCTCTCGGCGCTGGCGGCGCAGGCGACCTTGCTCGGTTGTGAGCTTGAGGTGCAGGTGTTTGGCCGGCTGCCGCTGGCGATCTCGGTGCGCTGTTATCATGCCCGTGCGCACGGTCTGCACAAAGATAACTGTCGCTATATTTGTAACGAAGACCCCGATGGCCTGACCGTGGATACCCTCGATGGCGAGGAATTCCTTTCGGTCAACGGGCTGCAAACCTTGTCGCACACCTATGTCGGTCTCACTCACGAGATTGCGACCCTTCAGGGAATGGGCATCCGTCGATTGCGCCTTTCGCCCCACACTTGCGATATGGTGGCGGTGGCGGCGTTGTTCCGCAGCTTGGCCGATGGTGTGCTGGGGGCCGCCGAGGCGCGGGCCAAGGTGCTCGAAATGGTCGCTCCGGCCAAGCTCTCCAACGGCTTTTTCCATGACCGCGAAGGCGTGATCGACACCGCCGCGCTCTGAATTTTTTCAGCGCGTCCCCGTCGACCTTAACAGGGTGATGTGTCAATATCTTGCGGCACCGTGGCGGGTCGGCTACCCATGGCCATGGTCGCACATTTTTCGTGTCGCGATCGAACCGCTTAACTCCGTTTAGCAATATCAAATCAGGGGAGTGACTGTATGCGCAAGTTCTCAATTTTCGGCTTGGTTGCCGTTGTTGGTCTGCTGGTTTCCGGCAGTGCCTCCGCTGCGGGCGATGCCGCCAAGGGCGCGACGATCTTTAACAAGTGCAAGGCTTGCCATAGCGATGTCGCCGGCAAGAACTTGGTTGGCCCGAGCCTGTTTGCGGTTGTTGGCCGCACCGCCGGCACCGAAGCCGGTTATGCGTTTTCGGCGGGCGTGAAGGCCCTCGGTTACGCGTGGGACGAAGCCAAGCTCGATGCGTGGTTGGCCAGCCCGAAGGCCGTGGTTCCCGGCACCAAGATGACCTTCGCCGGTCTGCCGAATGCTCAGGACCGTGCCGACATCATTGCCTATCTCGCGACCAAGAAATAAGACCTACCGCTAGCCCGGGGGGGCGGCGCTCTCCCGGGTGGCTTTCCCGATGATGTAGGTGATGCTATGAACGGCCGTGGCTTCGTTTTATTGGCATCCCCCTTCCGGGTGTTTTTTCTTCTCGCCGGGCTTTATGGCATTGCGGCCGTTTTGATTTGGCTCGGTCTTTACCTTGGCCATGTTTCGTGGGATGCGTCGGTGCCTCCGGTGATCTGGCACGGTCACGAAATGGTGTTTGGCTACACCGCCGCCGTGATCGCGGGCTTTATTCTCACCGCCGTCAGCAATTGGACCAATACCGAAGCCTGGAACGGACGGCCCTTGGCGCTGGCCGCCCTGTTGTGGGTGGCCGGGCGGCTGGCCTGGATCGCCGCGCCGTGGTTGCCGGCGTGGCTGGTTGCGGTGGTCGATTTGCCGTTTCTGCCGGTTTTGGCCTGGATGCTGGCTGTGCCGGTGCTCGCGACCGGGAATCGGCGGCAGTTGGTTTTCATTGGCATTTTCGCGGGGCTGTTTGTCGCCAACCTCCTCATCCATCTGGAGGCGCTGGGCGTGATGGCCGATGGCGGCCACCGGGGGCTGATCCTGGCCGTCACCCTGGTTATGCTCTATATCGCGGTGCTGGGCGGCAGGGTGATCCCCGCTTTTACCGGCAACTCGTTGCGCCGGCGGGGGGATTTGGACGGCCCGAAGGTGGTGCCGGTGCTGGAGCGGGGCGCGCTGATTTCCCTGGTGGCGGTGGCGCTGATCGATCTGGTGGCTGAAGCGAGCGTGGCTGCCGGCGTGGCGGCGTTGGTGGCCGCCGGGATCCACGGTGTTCGCTTGGCGGGTTGGCGCGGGGTCCGCACTCTTGGCGAGCCGATTTTGTGGGTCCTGCATCTTGGCTATGGCTGGCTGGTTGTGGGGCTGGCATTGCGCGGGCTGGCGGCGCTGGCCCCCGAACTGGTGCAGCCCACCGCCGCCCTTCATGCCCTTACCGCCGGGGCGATTGGCACGTTGACGTTGGGGATTATGACCAGGGTTAGCCTTGGCCATACCGGGCGCCCGTTTGTGGCGGCGCGCCTGACCGTGGTTTCATATGGGTTGGTGACGGCGGCGGCGCTGATGCGGGTTTTTGTTCCGATTCTTGCCCCCGGGCTGACCATGCGCGCACTGGAGCTATCGGTTGTGCTGTGGGTTGGGGCGTTCCTCCTGTTTGTGTTGGAGTACGGGAGCATTCTTTGCCGGGCGCGAGTCGACGGCCGTTCTGGGTGAGTCCGCGTCTGGGCGGAACACCGCACCTTGATGCTAACCCGCAACACCCGACGATAAGCTTTCAACGGTGCCCCGACTGGCGCCGTCGGCCCCGGTTCCGCCCTTTACTTTGATCCCGACATTGATTCTTATCGGAGACGGAACACGAATTTCTTCACATCATCTTCGGAGCCTCCGCCCATGCACCCCAGCCCGTCCGCCGGACGGCCAATGTCTTGGATGGTTGGGGCCGTGTTGCTGGCCGTGCTGGCCGGGTCGGGCGCTCAGGCGGCCCAGCCTGCACCGCAGGTCGCCCAGCCCGCACCGCAGATCGCCCAGCCCGCACCGCAGGTCGCCCAGTCTGCGCCTTCGGTTGCTCCGGCTGCCGGGCTGGCCGATCCCGCCGCTCCCTCGGTTGCAGCGCCGGGTGTTGCTCCGGCGGCCCCGGTGCGGGTTCGGCCCGCTTTGGCGAGAAGGGCAGCGCCCTCACTGGCCCGGGGTCCGGTGACGACTCCGCCCTCGAGTTTTGCCAAGATCGATGAAGGCGGCGCTGGGCAGGCGATT
>CAIZDL010000011.1 GCA_903931735.1 uncultured Rhodospirillales bacterium | reverse complement strand
CTTCTACCCGTTCAATGCCTTCAGATCATTGCTGGGGATCGCGGGCGGGGCTGAGGCGCCGACCTACGCTGAACTCTACTCCGGCGATTGGGCGCACCCAACATGTAGTGGGTGTCTGCGTTAACCGGATAGGCAAGAATTTAGGCATGCCGCCTAGTCTGAAGGCCGTCATCTGCAAAAAGCGATGGCACCCGGTCGTGGAAGCTGGCAATGTTGACCCAGTATCGGTTATGCCCGGTGCTGGCACGCGCCGTGCAGGCAATCCGGTAGCCGGCGGCAGACGCCTCTTGGTTGAACTTAGTCATTTGGGTGAGCCGATGAAAAAGGTTGAAGCGATCATTAAACCGTTCAAGCTCGACGAAGTGAAGGAAGCCCTCCACGAGGTCGGGATTAAGGGTATCACGGTCACCGAGGCGAAGGGATTCGGGCGGCAAAAGGGCCATACTGAGCTTTACCGTGGCGCCGAATATGTCGTCGACTTTTTGCCCAAGGTGAAAGTCGAGGTCGTGATGGAAGATGGCTTGGTCGAGCGTGCGATCGAGGCGATCCAGCACGCGGCCCAGACCGGACGAATCGGCGATGGTAAAATTTTCATCAGCCCGGTGGAGGAAGTGGTTCGCATCCGTACCGGCGAACGTGGGAACGATGCCATCTGACCTGTTCTTTTTCGGCTCCTTGGCACCCTAACACCCCGGAGACGCTTCGTGATCCGGTATCTTGATTGGGGACTCGCGGTCGGTCACGGCCGCGAGTGTCCCTATTGCCCGTTGTTTTTCGGGGTCAAGGCGTGAGATAAGCAGCAATCTAGTCACCGCTGCCGCCGGATCTAGCCGCTGGCGTATTCCGGCGCGGCCAACCAACTCTAGTCTCGTGGGATTCGACAGATGTCTGATGTCAGCAGGGTTTTCGATCTGATTAAAGAAAACGACGTTAAGTACGTCGATCTCCGTTTCACCGACCCGCGCGGCAAGCTCCAGCACACCGCCCAGCATGTGAGCACCATTGAAGAAGAGGTGTTCACCGATGGCATCATGTTTGACGGCTCAAGCATCGCCGGTTGGAAGGCGATCAACGAGTCGGACATGATCCTGATGCCGGATGCCTCAACCGCGGTCATGGACCCGTTCGCCGCTCAGCCGCTGCTCACCATTTTCTGTGATATTCTCGAGCCCTCGACCGGCCAGCCCTATAGCCGCGACCCTCGCTCGATCGCCAAGAACGCCGAAAAATACATGGCGGCGGCGGGCATCGGCGACACCGCGTTTTTTGGCCCCGAGGCCGAGTTCTTCGTTTTCGACGACGTTCGTTTCCAGGTCGAGATGAACAAGGTCTCTTACGAGATCGATAGCGAGGAAGGCCCCTACAACAGCGCCAAGTCGTTTGAAGACGGCAACCTCGGCCATCGCCCGGGTGTCAAGGGCGGTTATTTCCCGGTGCCGCCGGTCGATAGCGCCCAGGATCTCCGCGCCGAAATGGTCAGCGTTATGGCCGACATGGGCGTGGAAGTCGAAAAGCATCATCATGAGGTCGCGGCGTCTCAGCATGAATTGGGCATCAAGTTCTCGACCCTGGTGAAGGCCGCCGACAACATCCAGATTTATAAATACGTTGTGCATAATGTCGCGCATGCCTATGGCAAGACCGCGACCTTCATGCCCAAGCCGGTGTTTGGCGATAATGGCTCGGGGATGCACGTCCACCAGTCGATCTGGAAGGACAATAAGCCGTTGTTCGCCGGGTCGGGCTATGCCGATCTTTCGGATATGGCGCTGTACTACATTGGCGGCATCATCAAGCACGCCAAGTCGCTGAATGCCTTCACCAATCCGCTGACCAACAGCTACAAGCGGTTGGTTCCGGGCTATGAGGCGCCGGTGTTGTTGGCCTATTCGGCCCGTAACCGTTCGGCGTCTTGCCGCATCCCCTACACCGCGAGCCCGAAGGGCAAGCGGGTTGAGGTTCGTTTCCCCGATCCGGGCGCGAACCCCTACCTCGCTTTCGCGGCGATGCTGATGGCCGGGCTCGATGGCATCCAAAACAAGATCCATCCTGGCGATGCCATGGATAAGAACCTCTATGACCTGCCGCCCGATGAATTGGCTCTGGTCCCGACCGTTTGCGGCTCGCTGCGTGAGGCCCTCAACAGCCTGCGCGCCGACAACGCCTACCTCCAGAAGGGTGATGTTTTCGCAAAGGACTTTATCGCTTCTTACATCGACTTGAAGATGGAAGAAGTGTTGACCTTCGAAACCTCGCCGCATCCGATCGAATACAAGATGTATTATTCGGTCTGATCACTGATACGCTCCCCCCAATAGGGAAGTGCGGTGTCGAACCCCCTGCCTCTGACCGAGGCGGGGGGTTTCGTTTTGTGCGGCGTCTCCTCGGTTCCGGCTTAACCAGGGCCATCGACACCGCGTGCGAAACGCGCTAGATTGGCTTATGGGAGAGCGCCCGGTGTTCCGATTGGGACAAGAACCATGAGACGGCAGAGCCTTAACAGCCAGGATACCAGGGACGCTATTCATATCGTGGCGGCCTTTTGGCTGATTATTATGACTTCGCTGATTCATCTCGCGGCGGCGGTGTTGCTGACCGGGATTTTTGTCGTTGGGCTCTTGATGATTTTCGACCACACCTATTTGCCGCTGTTTGATCAGTGGGTGGTCGCTTCAATTCTTTATGGTGTTTATCGGGTCGCGACGTTCCCCCAGCGCACGAGCGCTGGCGGGGCATTTATGGTGGTGATGATGGGAAATTATCCCAACGATGATGCTGAATCCGATCCTGACCTCGATTCGGGTGCTGCTTGGAGCGAGCGGGCCGGCACTGGCTATCCGGTGCCCCGGGCGCCGCCCCTGGGCACCTATTCCCACCCGCCCCTGATCGGGCATCGGCGTTAGCCCCTTCAAACAGCGGACTTTTCCGATGATGCCCTCAGCCGATGATGCCGCGCGCGAGGTGGCCTCCGCGCTCGCTGAACGTAATTTTCCCCGCGCCCTGAGCATCGCTTATGGGGTGCTTCACACCTCGATTGAGCGTTTTATCGCTGGGGATTTTCGGGCTGCGCGTGAGGGTGGGTTGTGCCTGAAGGCGGCGGCCCCCGATTTTCACCATGCAACATGGCTGGTCGCGACGGCGGCGGCGGCTCTCGGTCAGACCTGCGAGGCCGGAGCGGCCGAGGCGGTGGGCTTGGCGAAGGCGCCGCATCTCGCGCCTTTTTTTAATCATCTCCGAGTCAACCGAGGCAATATTCGCAAATTCATCCCCCAGATCAAGTGCGAGGTGGTTGCCGACTGCCAATATGATTGCCCGCTGTGTGCTCATGGCGATCAGCGCCAAGGGGATCTGAATTATCAACTTACCTTGGAGCAGTTGCAAACCTTTCTTACGGCGACGCTGGATTCTGGATACCTGATCGGGCAGCTTGCAATTCATGGCTCTGGCGAGCCTTTACTTTGGAAGCATCTCGGTCCGGGCCTGGTTGAGATCAAGCGGTCTGGCGCCGCGTGCTGGACCTGGATCACCTCCAACGGGTTGTTGTTGCACCGGCTGGCGGCTGACGATTTGGCTTTGATCGATTCCATGGATATCAGCCTTTATCAGGGCAATAAAAAGCTCGATGCAATTCGGAGTATTGCGGCCCAGAATGAACAAAAGCTATTCATCGTGCCGATGGATGATTTTGTCGATGTCCCGAAGAAGATAACGGGACCGGCGCCGGTGCCCTGTCCGTGCCAATGCTCTGGACCGATGCTGGTTGGCGACAAAGTTTATCTTTACTGTGGGCCACCAGTGTTTGGGGCCGGTAAGCTTATGAAGCGGGCACCTGAAACTGATTTGTCGTTATGGTCGAAGGTCGCCCCGAATTATCTCGACCGCGCCCGCGACCGGATCGGACGCCTCGAGTATTGCCGTTGGTGCTGGGCCAACGGCCATCATCACCAGCGCGCTCGTCGCCTTTCCCAAAAGACGGTGGGCGGAAATTGGAAGCAAAGCGCCAAGCTGTAAGGGCTTGGCCGGGGAGTGGAGCTAGTCAGCAAAATTGCTGGGGTAACGGTTTGCAAAGGCCGCTGGCCTTTGGTGGGGTCGGAGGGGCAAAGCCCCGACAAAACTATCAGATTGCCTTCGGCGACCAAAGGCCGGGGGCCTTTGGAAACCTGGACTTTTAACGAATGCGGCCCACGAGATTTTTAAGAAGGGGGGCGAGCCGGCCGGGCAGGGGGGCCGACTCGCCTTTTTTACGGCATCCAGGTTACGGCTTGAGTTTCAAGTTTACCTCAACGATGGAAAGATCGTCGCCGCCCACCTTGCGGGTAAATCCCAGGTCTCGGCAGAGGTTAAGCATGTTGTTATTCTCCCGCAGAACTTCTCCATAAATCTCCTTGATCCCACAGACCTTGGCATACTCGATGATTTTCTTCATCAAGATCGTTCCAAGTCCGTGGCCCTTGAGATCGGATTGGACCATTACGGCGAACTCGGCCTTCCGTTTGTCGGGGTCGGTGGCGATTCGTACCGCGCCTTGAATATCGGCGGCAATACCATGGAAGGGTTTTGCCACTGCCACCAAGCCCATTTCGCGGTCATAATCGATTTGGGTGAGGCGGGCGGCTGCTTGGTGGGAGAGCCGGTGCATCGGTGCAAAGAAGCGCAGGCGTACGTCTTCGGGGGTCATGCGTTCAAAAAGACGCTGCATTCCCGGCTCGTCCTCAGGTCGGATCGGTCGCAGCAAATATTCGGTGCCGTCCTTAAGGCCGGACATTTCTTCAAGATATTTCGGATAGGGCGGAATCGCAAGCCGGGCCGAACCCGATACTGTGGGCGGGGCCACCTTGATGCGGGCGTCGAGGGCCAGCACTCCTTGTTCGTCGGCGAACAGCGGGTTGATATCCAGCTCCGTGATATCGGCAAAGTCGATCACGAGCTGGGAGACTTTCATCAAAGTCAGCTCGATATCTTTTATCGCCGCCGCCGGCCGGTCGCGGTAGCCGCGCAGGAGCCGATAAATGCGGGTGCGCGAGATCAACTCCTGGGCGAGGTTGAGGTTGAGCGGCGGCAGCGCCAACGCTTGATCGCCCACAACTTCAACACTCACGCCGCCATGACCGAACAGCATCACCGGGCCGAATAGATGGTCTGTGGTGACACCAATGATGAGTTCGTGCGCGCCCGAGCGCACCGCCATTTGCTGCACCGTGAAGCCTTCAATTCTGGCGTCGGGGCAGGCGACGCGCACGCGCTCCAACATCGCCTGGGCCGCCATCCGGGTTTGCTCCGGATCGGGAATGCCGAGCACGACGCCGCCGACATCAGACTTGTGGGTAATATCGGGCGATAGAATTTTGAGCGCCACCCGGCCGCCGATGGCCCGGGCCGCCTCTTCCGCCTCCTCGGGGCTGGTGACGCGGCGGGTGTCGACCACCGGGACGCCGTAGGCCGCAAGGACCTGTTTTGCCTCATACTCGGAAAGCCAGGGCCGGTTTTCCGCCAGCGCCACATCGATGATTTTGCGCACCGTGGCGTCGTCGGGGGTAAAGTCTTCCAACACCGAATCCGGTGTTTCCATCAATTGATCCTGGTTGGCACTGTATTGGACCAAGTGCATGAAAGCACGGGTGGCATCGCCCGGAGTATCGTAAGTCGGGATCGAGTTTGCAGCAAACAAAGTTCGCGATTGATGAGCGGTTCCTTCGCCGAGCCACGAGGTGAAGACCGGGCGTTGCTTGCCGTTGGGATGCTTGGAGAGGGTGTCGATCACCGCTTGTGCCGCCCAATAGCTGTCGCCGACTGCGGTTGGACAGTTGAGCACCAAAAAGCCATCGGCGTCGGAATCGTCGAGCAGTGCGGACAGGGAATCGGCGTAGCGCTTGGCGGTGGCGTCGCCGATAATGTCTACCGGGTTGCCATGGGACCATGTTTGGGGCAGGAAACTGTTGAGCCTGGCGATCGCCTCGGGACCGATTTTGGCAAGTTGCCCGCCGCCTTCGATCAATGAGTCGGTGGCCAGCACGCCGATGCCGCCGCCGTTGGTCAAAATCGCCAACCGCCGCCCAACCCGCTTGCCACCGGTGATGGAAACGCCCATGCCCACCGTTTCGGCAGCATCAAACAACTCGTCGAGATCGTGGACGCGCAGCACGCCCGCGCGACGGAAGGCGGCGTCGTACACCCGGTCCGAGCCGGCCATCGCCCCGGTGTGCGAGCTGGCAGCCTTGGCGGCCTCATCGCTGCGCCCGGCCTTGATCACGATCACCGGCTTTTGCCGCGCGGCGGCGCGGGCGGCCGACATGAACTTGCGGGTATGGCTGAGCGCTTCGATGTAGAGCAAAATCGCCCGGACGTTGGGGTCCGCCGCGAGGTAATCGAGCAGGTCGGCGAAATCAACGTCGGCCTTGTTGCCGAGCGAAATCAGGTGAGAAAAGCCGATCTTGCGGTTGGTCGCCCAATCCACGATCGAGGTGAGCACCGCGCCCGATTGGGCCACCAGCGCGATATCGCCCCGCATCGGCGCCACATGGACAAAACTGGCATTGACCCCGCGCCCGGGAATCATCAAACCCAGGCAGTTGGGGCCAAGAACGCGCAGCATGTGGGGTTTTGCCGCGTCCAGCACCTTTTGCTGGAGCGCTTTGCCCTCTTCCCCCAGCTCGCCAAAGCCGGCGGTGATGACCACTGCGGCAGCCGTGCCGCGTGTGCCCAACTCATCGATAATACCGGGAATGGTATCGGGGGGGGTGCAGATGACGGCAAGGTCGGGGACGATTGGTAAATCCGCGATCGATTTGTAGGCGAGCACACCCTCAATCGCCTTTTCGCGGGGGTTTACCGGCATGATCGGGCCGTCGAAGCCAGCGTGGAACAGATTCCTCGCCACCACGGCACCGATCGAGTTTGGCCTGCGGCTGGCACCGATCAGTGCGATCGAGGTCGGCTTCAACAAAGAATCAAGATTGCGAACGCTCATAGCCCCATGCACCCTGGTTTGACGTGACGAAAGCCCACCGCTCTAAAGTTAGGAGCCGGGTGGGGTCGCCCTGATTACCGGCAAAATCTACTCGAACTCAGTTAATTTTAAGTAATGATAGTGAGGGAAACGCCGGCTTCCGGGGTCATCGAGGTGTGGCGTGGCGCCGCAGGGGGGGCCGCCTGTGCGGCACGGGTCTTGCGATATCGCCTCACGACCGGTGGTTTTTTGCGCGTTTAGGGCGTGAAAGACGGAAGACCCGGCAGGATTTGCCCGGAGCGCGGGAATTTCCTGCCGGGGCCAAATCTCCGGACGGTTAGAGGAAGCAAAAAATGGTGTTTTCTACCGCCACCACGGCCGACCCGTGGTTTACCAATCGAGCCCCGTCCTATTCCTTTGCAAAAGACAGCCGCGGGAAAACCCTTATTGCGACCATGGCCGACCTCAAGGCCGCGACCAAGCCCGGCGATAAGTTGACCATCGCGGCCCAAGTCGCCGAGTCGGTGCGACTCCAGACCGATGCCGCGATCAAGACCGGACGGGCCGACCGCCTCGCCACCATGACGGCGCAAGCCCAACAGGTCATGGATGCCGCATCGGCGGTGGTCGATGGCCTGAAGGGGGCAACCTCGGTTTCGGGGGCCGATCCGGCGCTGAAATCCTATCAGGCGAAAATCACCAAGGTCTTGACGTCGCTTGCAGGCTCGCTGCCCAGTCTTCGGGCGTTAACCGGGCGCGCCTCAAAAGACGTGGCGGCCAAGACCAACGATAGCCTCAAAACCATCGATGCCGCCGCCGCTGCCGTGGCCGCTGCGGGGGGAATCAATTGGCAAGCGATCAAGAAAGCCGCCAGCACCACCGCCGGCACCGGCACTGCCGCGACCACCTCCCGGCTATTGGATTTTTTGGCCTGACGCCGTGCCTTCGGCCCGGTTTTTCAGGGCTTGGTTCATGGCCACAAAGCCGTTTTTGGTCGCATCCTGGAGCGTCGGGATGAACAATGGCGCGAGTACGCCGGTCAACACCTCCACATGGCGTAACAGGCAGCGATTGGCGGTTAGCCCCTGGATTTCAAAGCTATGCTCGCCATCGAGCAGGCCGGGGGCCAGCACATAGCCGGCCCAGCGCAGTTCGCGTGGCGGGATCACCACCTTAATGCGGGGCTTGAAGCTCATCGCCGGCTTTCCCGGCAATGTTAGGTGCATCGTCACCGTTTCCCCGGCCTTAATTTCGCCCGAGATCGAGGTGATGAACGGATTCCACAGGGGATAAGCGGGAAAATCGATCAGGATTTCCCAAACGCGGTCGGCGGAGGCGTTGATATCGATACTGGTGTCGAGTTGGGTCATGCCGGTGGAGGCTATCTTACGAAGTGAAGGCTGGCACGATACAGCGGTCCGGCCACGGCGTCAAAGCACACGAAGGGTTGCCCCATCTGCGCCGTGCCCTCCCCAAAACAAGGGCGGGGACGGGGGCGCATCGATTTACGCTGGCTGAGGCGCTGTTGTGGTGGCCTGGTAGGCTTTGATTGCCCGCTCGATGACCTGTGCCGCTTCGTCGGCTCCGCCCCACCTTGCGACTCGGAGCGCCCGTTTTTGCAGAAAATTTTGAAAATCGGCAAAGAATTCACCAACATCATCAAGGAGCGCCGAAGGCAAACTCTCAAGCGAGGTCGTGCCAGCGTAGAACGGGTGCATCCGGTCCACCGGAACCGCCAATAAACGCACCTGATCTGGCCCATTTTTATCGCAGGTCAGCTCAACCAGCCCAATTGGCCTTGACCGTAGGATCGCCCCCGGCAAGATCGAGACCGACCCCACCACCAGCACTTCGCACAGCTCGCCATCATCCATCAGGGTGCGGGGGACGAATCCCAGATTGCCCGGCTTATAGCTGGGCGGGCAAAAGGTGCTGTCGCCGCGAAGGTGGATCTCGACCACCACGTTGATGTCCCAGGGCGGCGCCTTGCCTGCGGGAATTTGTTGGAAATTCATGTCCGAACTCTCTTGACGCTGCCGCTCCGAACACCGGGCATACTCTCCTTATTTATAAAAGGGATCGGGTGCCAAGGCCAGAAAACTCTCAAGCGATATCGTATCGAAGCCAAGAGAATGGTAGCATCGCGTCCCCGTCCAGAGTCCCCGCCGCCGATCATGACCAGCCTTCTCGCCACCGCCATTGCTGCCCATCATGCCGGCCGGCTCGATCAGGCGGAAGCGGGATACCGCAGCCTGCTTGCGGCCGAGCCGGGGCATCCCGACGCCTATAAGTACCATTACAATCTGGCCGCCACGCTTCAGGGGCAAGGCCGCGAGGGCGAGGCGCTGGAGCATTACCGCAAGGCCTCGCTGGCGGCGCCGCCAGCGGTGACGACGGTGGGGCTGGCGCTCGCCCAGCTCTTATGTGGCCTGGGCCGTCCGGCCGAGGCGGAACTCGAGTTCCGCCGGATCATCGCGGTGCAGCCTCGGGACGCCGCCGTTCACTTCAGCCTTGCCAGCGCCCTCCAGACCCAGGGAAAGCTGGAAGAGGCCGAGGATAGCTATCGCGCCGCTCTGGAGTATCGCCCCGGCCACGCGCCGACCTTGGTTAATCTTGGGACGGTGCTGCAAGGCCAGGGCCGGTTGAATGACGCCGCCGCCGTTCACCGCCAGGCGCTCAAGGCCGAGCCCGATTTCGCCCCGGCCCATGTCAACCTTGGTGCCGTTCTTCAGGCCCAGGGCAAAATGATGGAGGCGGTGAAGCATTACCGCAAGGCGTTGACCCTCAACCCCACCTCGGCCCAAGTGCTGTTTAATCTGGGGACCGCCGTGCAAACGGTGGGCTGGCTCGACGAGGCGGTGCGTTGCTACCAGGACGCGCTCCGGCTCGCGCCCGCCTATGCCGAGGCCGCCAACAATTTGGGGCTGGCGCTGGAGGCGAAGGGCCATCTTCACGAGGCGGCGGCCTCTTTTGCCGAGGCGTGCCGGTTGCAGCCGCTCCGGTCTCAGTTTCATAATGCCCTTGGGTGCTGTCTTTATGCCCTTGGCCGCCGCGATTCGGAGGGCTGCCGCGACCGCGCTCGCCAATGGTTGGCGGCGCACCCCGAGCAGCCGATCGCGCGTCATATGGCGTGTGCGTTGTTGGCTGAGGACCCGCCCCCCGACCAGCCGCCGGCCGGCTATGTTCGCGCGCTGTTCGAGGGCTTCGCCTCCAGCTTCGAGCATGAATTGCTGTCGATTGGGTATTGCGGCCCTCAATTGACCGCCGCCGCCTTCGCCCGGCTGATTCGCGTGCCCAAAGGCGACCTCGCTGTGCTCGACGCCGGCTGCGGTACGGGGCTTTGCGGGCCGGTGTTGCGCCCCTATGCGCGCACCCTGACCGGGATCGATATTTCAGCGTCGATGCTCGATCACGCCCGGAGCCGGGGCCTTTACGATATCCTGCAAGAGGCCGAGTTGACGGTGTGGTTAAAAGACCACTCCTGCGCCTTTGATCTGATCGCCGCTGCCGATGTGCTGTGTTATTTTGGCGATCTTGGGCCGGTGCTGGGCTGGCTGGCCGGGGCCTTGAAGCCGGGCGGGGCCTTGACCTTCACCGTCGAGCAAGCGTCACGGCCGGACTTATCCCATGTGCTTGCGCCTCACGGCCGTTATTTTCATGGGGAAAGGGTGCTGAGGGCGTTGCTGGCGGCGCATGGGCTCGGGATTGCCCATCTTTTTACCACGAACCTCCGGTATGAGAATAGTCAGCCTTCGCCTAATCTGGTGGTGTTGGCGGTTCGATCGTGATACGCCGGGGCGACGGGAGCGGATAATTACGGATAAAAATGTTGCGTCGCGGTCACCGTTTGTTAATCTCCGACGCCCACGTTCTTAGGTGCATGTCGCTCATCCGGGGTTAGTCGATGACAGAAGTTGTGCGCATCAACGAAGACGACTACGACGAGCTGAGGCGGTTTGTGGCCCGGACGCCCAAGGGCCGGGCGTTTTTGCGTGAGCACGAAACCCGGTCCCAAAAGCTGGCCGCCGAGGAAGTGATCCGGCTGATCACCGAGTTGCGCGATAGTTGGCAGCAGCATTCCACCGGGATTGCCAGTGCAACCAAGGTGGAGGTTTTGCGCCGCGAGCTTCAAGACATGAGCGCTTCCATTGTTCAGGCCCGGCGGGAAATCGCCTCGCTCCGGCCGAAAGACGATGAGGAGGGCAGCGACCGTATCGTCACGGCCACCAACGAGCTGGACGCGATCGTTCAGTCCACTGAACGCGCCTCGTTTGAGATCCTGAATGCCGCCGAGCGCATGATGGACCTGACCAACAAGCTGCGCGCCGCCGGGGCCGCCGCCGAAATTTGTTCGGAAATCGAGAACGAGATCTCGAATATCTTTACCGCTTGTTCGTTCCAGGATTTGACCGGCCAGCGGACCACCAAAGTGGTCAACGCCCTGCGCTATATCGAGCAGCGGGTCACCGCCATGATGTCGATTTGGGGCGCGGATGCCGGGACCCGGCCACTTGGCGGCCAGATCGCGGGCACGGAGGATACCCGTCCCGATGCCCATTTGCTCAACGGCCCCACGGATAGCGGTATCAACCATGACGATATCGACCGGTTGCTGGGGGGGAGTTTTGTTCCCACCGCCCCGCCGGTGCGGCCGGTGAGTAAGCCCGCCGAGCCTCTGGCGCAGCAGCCTCCCAAGCCTCCGGCGCAGCCTCAGCGTGTGACAAATGGAGGGGATGGCGAGGGGGAACCCGGCCCCGCCATGGGCCAAGGCGACATTGATTCGCTATTTTCCTAAAGGGGGCGAGCGGGGATGCAAATTTGGGTTGATGCCGACGCATGTCCTTTACCGGTCAAGGATATTGTTGTGCGGACCGCCCTTCGGTTACAGATCAAGGCGCTGTTCGTTTCGGACAAGTATGTCCACCTGGAAAAATCAGAGCTGTTGAGTTATGTCGCGGTGGTTCAGGGGCCCGACTCCGCCGATAAATACATTGTGGCCACGAGTGCGGCTGGAGATTTGGCGGTAACTCAGGATATTCCGCTCGCGGCGTTGTTGTGCCGGCAAGGGGTTGCGGTCATCGACCCCCGGGGCGTTGTTCACACGCCAAACACGGTGGGGGATCGGTTGGCAACCCGAAACCTGATGACCGATCTGCGCGAGGCCGGAATGATTACCGGTGGTCCGGCGCCCTTCGGCCCCAAAGACCGGCAGCGCTTCTCCGACAGCCTCGACCGGGAACTGACCAGAATTCGGAAAAGCAGCGGTTTATAAACAGATATAAACCATAAGCGCAAGCGGCTGGCGTTGCAAACGAAGCCTCCCGATTGTTTCATAACCCCTCATAAATGTAGAACCTCCACTCGCCATATCGCGGGAATTGCAGGAAAGATCTTGACTTCAGGTCGTATCTGTGGCCTTTACCGCCCCGGGCGGCAATGCCTGTTCAATAAGAGACTGTCGGAATGACCACAGAACGCGAATTGGCCATGGCGGCCAAAGCTTGGCCCTTTGAAGAGGCCCGCAAGCTGCTGGCCCGCCTCGGCGGCAAGCTGCCCGAAAAGGGGTATGTGCTGTTCGAAACCGGTTATGGTCCCTCGGGTCTGCCCCATATCGGAACTTTTGGCGAGGTGGTGCGCACGACCATGGTGCGCCGGGCCTTTGAGCGGCTGTGCGATTTCCCGACTCGGCTGTTCGCTTTTTCCGATGATATGGACGGGTTGCGCAAGGTTCCGGATAATATCGCCAACGGCGAGCTGATCCGGCCTCATTTGGGCAAGCCGCTCACCCAAATTCCCGACCCGTTTGGCACCCACGAAAGTTTTGGCCATCACAATAATGCCCGGTTGCGTGGTTTTCTCGATAGTTTTGGTTTTGAATACGAGTTTCAGTCCTCAACCGATTGGTATCGTTCCGGGCGCTTTGATGCGACGTTGCTTGCGGTGCTTGAGCGCTATGAAGAGATTATGGCGGTTATGCTGCCATCGTTGCGGGAGGAGCGCGCGGCGACTTACAGCCCGTTTCTGCCGATCTCGCCGAGCAGTGGCCGGGTGCTGCAAGTGCCGATCCTGGAGCGGAATGCCAGTGCTGGCACGATTGTTTTCGTCGATGAAGATGGCGTAAAGAAGGAAGTCCCCGTTACCGGCGGTACTGTCAAACTACAATGGAAGCCTGACTGGGGGATGCGCTGGTATGCTCTCGATGTTGACTACGAGATGTCGGGCAAAGACCTTATTCCCTCGGTGGAATTGGCTCGCAAGATTTGCAAAATTCTCGGCAAGCCGGGGCCGGAAACATTTATTTATGAACTGTTTCTGGATGATAAAGGCCAGAAGATTTCAAAATCAAAAGGCAATGGCCTG
>CAIZDL010000010.1 GCA_903931735.1 uncultured Rhodospirillales bacterium | reverse complement strand
TTGAACAAATGCAATCTGTGCCGGCTTCTGTGCCATACCAAACCCCGTAAACCTTTCCATTATGCTTACACGATGGGCGACCAACCGCAACCATTTCCCACTAATAGTGGGGCCGCGCACAAAAAATACGGCTCCCTGACCAAATGGGGCCGCGAGATGGGGCAACAAAAACGACAAAATATGAAAGTTAAACGAACAACCACAACGACAGTCGGCGGCTAGCCAATACCCACCAGCCGCCAACTGCCGAACACTCAAGGCCTACGCGGCCTTACTGATCGATGCCTGTTCGACAGCAGAATCGGCTGCGGGTGAACAGGAGATTTCTATCCGACGGGCCTTCAGTGCCTCGGGAACCCTACGCACCAAATCGACCTCAAGGAGGCCGCTTTTCAGCCGTGCGCCATTGACCTCGACGTAGTCGGCCAACTGGAACCGGCGCTCGAAGGAACGTCCAGCAATCCCGCGATAGAGGTAAACCGTCTTTTCATCCTCACCCTTAATCCTGCCTCGAACAGCCAACACACCTTCGTGAGTTACAATATCGAGGTCACCAATCTTGAAGCCGGCCACAGCCAAGGAAATCCTGTAGGTATCCTGGCCTGTCTTCTCAATATTATACGGAGGATAACCATCCTCAGTTTGAGCAAGCGCAGCATCAAGAGTGCGGCTCAGGATGTCAAAACCGACAGTAGAACGAAACAGTGGTGACAGGTCGAAGGTATTCATATGATCCTCCATTGAGCGATCAACAGCGCCGCGGCCGACTATTATTGACATGCCGACAGACCACGACTTAGTTCTGCATTATCAGAGCCACCCTGTCCTCTGACGTCCCTTACATTGGGGACGAGACATCGAACATCAAGAGGGGGAACCCAAAAATTTAGAGATAAATAAGCCTGGATAATTAGGGGGACTCGCATCAAAGAAAACACCTGCCCCGACGAGCCCCAGGCCGCCCTCTTACACTGACACGGTCAATCGAGAGCATCGTAAAATGAATTATCGGTCCCGAGTCGGTTGATCAACGCCAGAAACGGCAACTATTTTTTGCCGCCAGCACCCTTGTGATCCGCCCTGGGAGTTTACAGCCCGACGTCCACTCTGAGACAATGCGACGAGGCTCACACTAACATACTGCGGGTGCCCGTTTACGCCGGCCACTTCTCAAAACGATACGAACGGCCGTAGTGTTAAGCAGTTCCACCGTAACCAGAATTTTCTACAAAATTTGTCCAGTAGGCTCTAAAATTATGTTTCTGTTTTGTTCTAAAATGCCACTGACTAATCGTCTCCTGAGATCAAAGAGTTGAGCCTCCTTGAGCCTTGTATACGGGCTTGTATAATGATGACAGGCTAAGCCCAAAAATAACCCATTGAAAATGCTCAAATATCTTAGTTCGGTTGTGACAACCTTAGGCTTAGAAACGCACAAGGAGTTAGCAATTTCTTGCTAACTCCTTGATTTAATTGGTGGAGCCAATGAGGATCGAACTCATGACCTCTACAATGCCATTGTAGCGCTCTCCCAGCTGAGCTATGGCCCCAAACCGATGCGGCTAGAGTGCGTTACTGCACTTGGCCGCGAAAGCTTTTAACGTCGTTTGGCGGATCGGTAAGCCCTGGAGTTCGTTTATCCGGCCGATGCGCGCCAGCGCCGTTCGTGGAAGTGTTATTGATCAAGGTGGGGGGGAGGTGCAAGGGAAAAATGCGACCTCCGACCATCTCCTTTTTTAGCGCCCTTCCTCGTCCTCGTCGTTACCGTCGACGACGACCTCGCCCATGTCGTCTTCACCCAGTTCAGAGGCGTCTTCGATCAGAACGTCCTCCTCATCGTCGGCGTCCTCCTCCAGATCGCCAACGGGCAGAGTATCGTCGGCATCCACCAAATCGGTGGCATCGTCGTCCACTTCAACGCCGAGGGTGGCCTGAAGGGGCAACGGCTGCTTTTTGATATGCTCTTCGGCGGGAGTCGGGCGGGCGCGGCGCGATTTTAAGAGCGCTTCCGGATCAAATTCGGCGCCACAAGTTGGGCATACCGGCGGATCTTTACGCAGATCGTAATAGCGCGCGCCGCAACTCGGGCAGATACGCTTTATGCCCCAATCCGGTTTTACCACGCTTCGTCCTCCGTGTCTTCCACGATTCCCGACGACATCGGCGGGTAACGGGGCCTCGTTGGGAACAGCGCCCGAAGGCGCTGCAACAATTCTGTTGGGCCGTGTGCCATGGCCGCGCGCACTTGTCAAAATCTAAATTGCGCAGGTCCCCCCCAAACTCGGCGCAAAGGCCCCGTATCGGGCAATCGGCGCAGCCTCGGAGGCAAAAGTGGGGTTATTAAATTCGTGGAAGATTGCCCCGTGCTGCTGTATTGATCGTCGGCGCGACCGCCTGAATTAAGGCAGAGCTGGCAGGCGCAGGGAGACGTGCGATGGACCTGGGCTTTTTATCCGTTCCACTGACCATGGCGGCATTGGCGTTCGGCTTTGCCGTGGTAACCGACACCCAGACGGTTGTTATCGACAAAATCACGCTGCCGGCGGCCGTGGCCTCGGCCGCGAATGGTTATACGCCTGAGGTCGTTGTCAAGCATCTGGCCGACGAAATGCATGAAATCGAGCGTTTGGCGCAGTCGCGCGCAGAGGCTCGCCAACTACAGTTATCTGGCCATAAAGGCGCTATCGCCGTCCTTGCGGACTTCATGAAGGTAACGCCGCTGATGCGCGTGGCTCAAGAGACCGCCGGCCTTATTCCGTTCCGCTTTTCCGGTGATGTTATTGTTTCTGGTAAAGACCTGGAAATGGTTCTTCGGGGCCATGGCTCTCACCAGAAGTCCCGACACATCATTGTCAAGACCCCGCCCGATCAGCTCGATAAACTGATTAAGGTCACCGCCTATGAGGCGATGCGGATGATTGACCCTTATATTGTAGCGGCCTATCAGTTCCGCAAAGATTTTAAAACCAGAGACTACACTCCGACTTTGGAGATCATTCAGAGCGAGCTGACTGATCCGGAAAAGAAAACCAGTCCCAACCGCAAATGGCTCTACAACCTGTGGGGTATGGTGCTGTATCAACAGGCCGACCGGGCCGGGGCGATTGAGAAGTTTCAGGCGGCATTGGCTATCGATCCGAATTTTGCCTCGCCGATGCTCAACTGGGGTGTGGTGTTGACTCGCCAGGGCCACAACCAAGAGGCGATCGAGCGATTCCGTTCGGTGATCGAGAATCGTCGCGGCGATGCCTCGACGGCGACCGTGGCAGCCACCTATAGCGAGTGGGGGTTCACTCAAGCGCTGACCGGTCAATATGAGCAGGCGTTCGCCAAATTTCGCCAGTCCGCGGCCACGGACCCTGGGTTTGCCGATGTTTATGCCAGTTGGGCCGAAGTCCTGAGTGCGCTTGGCCGCACCGATGAGGCGGCATCCATGACGGAGCGCTCGGTAAAAATGGCCCCGACCGAAGTGATCTACACTGAAAATCTGGTTGGCCCGGTCCAAAATCTGCCGGCGACCGCCTCGGTGATCAACTAAGCCGCTGCGCCGCCTTGGGAGTCCCGCCATGATGCAATTGCGTTTCTTAATGGTCCCAGTTTTCACTGGCCTAGCCGCGTTTACGCTCGCGATCTTCAACAGCGTCGATGCGATTAATATCGAGTCGTTGACTGTGCCCGCTTCAGCGGTGGGCAACACGGGCATCACACCGGATTTTCTCATCAAGACTCTGGTCGACCGGATGGAGGAGATCGAGAGTCAGGCGTCGTCGCGTGCCGACCATGCGCCGGTAATCGTGCAAGACGATGGCGGTTCGGCTGCGGTTCTCGGGCAATATTTCGGCCTCACCCCTCTGCTGCATGTGGTGCAAACCAGTTTTGGCCTGATCCCCTATTCGTTTTCCGGGGAAATCGTGGTTCAGGGCAAGGTGATGGAGATGGTGCTGCGCGGTCAGGATGCTGGCCGTCGCGAGTCGCTCATTCGCACCGCCGCGCCGCTGGGCGATATCGACACCCTGGTTAACAAAACCGCCTATGAGATGATGCGGGTGGTTGAGCCGACGTTGCTTGCCGCCTACCAGTTCAAAAAAGATTACCTCACCCGGGATTTCACCGGAACCGAAGGGGTAATTCGGCGGGCGCTTGCTTCTGACGATGTTCGTCATCACAAGTGGGTGCTCAATTTGTGGGGTATCGTGCTTTATCAGCAAGGTGATTTCAGCGGTGCTGGGGAAAAGTTTCGGCAGGCGTTGGAACTTGACCCGAGTTTTATGTCTCCTTTGCTTAACAGCGGGGTTGTGTTGTTGCGCCAGGGTAAGCGGGACGAGGCGATTGCGAAGTTTCAACAAGTGACTAAGATCTGGCGCAAGGGCGGGCACGTCGACGTATTGGCCGCAGCCTATAGCGAGTGGGGCTTTGCCCTTGCGCTTACTGGCCGCACCCAGGATGCGGAGAACAAGTTTCGCCAAGCCATTGCCACCGACCCGACCTTCTCCGATGTGTATTCGGCTTGGGCAGAAGTGTTGAGCGCCAACGGCAAGCCCGAAGAAGCGCAGCAAATGACGGCCAAGGCCCTGAAACTGACCCCGGTGGAAAAAGTTTTTACCGACAATCTGGTTGGACGTATCAAGGACCTGCCTGCGGCGGCGACGGCAATCAGCGGCTAGAGCAGAGCTGACGCACCAAAACGGCGGGCTCAGCGAGAGCCCGCCGTTGCCGTTTTATTTGCAGATAAAAACGCCCCCTACCCTTCCAGCACCTTTAAAACGTCGGCGGGGTCGATATCGGCGGTGAGGAATGCTTTACCGATACCACGGGCGAGCACGAAGGTTATCCGGCCATCGCTAACTTTTTTATCGTGACCCATATGGGCCAGTAGTTCTGCGGGAACCCAGCGGACGCGGGGAACATCGGCCCGACTCGCGGGGAGACCCATCTCGAAAAGGTGGGCGCGCACGCGCAAAGCATCCGCGGCAGGGCAAAGCCCAAGACGGGCCGAAAGATCAAACGCCAACGCCATGCCAAGCGCCACCCCCTCGCCATGGCGCAAGGTGTCGCCAAAATCGCAGACGGCCTCGAAGGCGTGACCAAAGGTGTGACCAAGATTAAGCAGCGCGCGCTGCCCCGCCTCGCGCTCATCAGCAGCAACAATTGCAGCTTTGGCTTGGCAACTCACGGTAACCGCATGGCGCCGCGCCAGGGCGTCTCCCTTGAGGACCGCGCAGCCATGCTGTTCCAACCACTCAAAAAAGTTAGGGTCGTTGATCAACCCATATTTTACCACCTCGGCATAGCCCGAGCGAACCTCTCGCGGGTCCAGGGTATCGAGAACGCTGGTGTCGGCCAGCACCAGTTTCGGCTGGTGAAAGGCACCGATCAGATTTTTGCCGTAACGGCTATTGATCCCGGTTTTACCGCCCACCGAGCTATCGACCTGGGATAAGAGCGTTGTCGGAATTTGAATGAAATCCAGCCCGCGCAACGCGCAAGCGGCGGCAAAGCCGGTGAGATCGCCAACCACCCCGCCGCCCAGCGCCACCAGCACCGTTTTGCGATCCACCCCGCGCCCGAGCAGCGAATCGAGGAGTTGTTCCAGATGCCCAAAATCTTTGGTGCGTTCGCCCTGAGGTAACACGATCGGCGCGCCGATAGTCGATACTCCCTCGGCATCAAGGGCGTGCTCCAAAACGGCAAGATGACCTGCGACCTTGACGGACTCGTCGGTCACGATCACCAACCGGCGCTGCCGGCCGATGGCACCCGCGATGTGGCGCCCGGCCTCACCAAGCACGCCGCAGCCGACCAGAATGTCGTAGCCACGGCCACCCAAATCAACCCGAACCCGCTCACAAACCGTATTGGTCATGGTCTGGCCTTGGTGGTTTCAACATGGGGATCGGGGGGGACGGGGTGTTTTACCAACTCCCGTCCAAGATGACGTTCGATCGCGAGCAACACCCGCTCGACCATCTCATCCAGCGGGCCTTCCTCGCTGTCCACGATCAAATCGGCCTCGGCATATAACGGGTAGCGCGTCGCCATCAACCGTCCAAGGATTTCGCGCGGATCGCCTTGCTTTAACAGTGGCCGGTTGGTGCGCCGGGCGGTGCGCGCGAGCAAAACATCAAGCTCTGCCCGCAGCCAGATTGAAAGCGCTCGTCCCCGCATCAATGCCCGGGTTTCGGGATCGATAAAGGCGCCGCCGCCGGTCGCTAAGATTTGTACCGGTTCGGTAAGCAGACGCGCGATAACGTGCCGCTCCTTGCGCCGGAAATCCGCCTCGCCATGACGGGCGAAATATTCCTCAATGGTGCAGTCGGCCGCAGCCTCAATGGCAACGTCGGCGTCCATGAACGGCAAGCCGAGCCGAACCGCCAATTTCTTGCCGATCGCAGTCTTTCCTGCCCCCATCAGGCCAACCAACGCCACCGTCCGTGGCAAAGCCGCCAGCACGCCGCCATGCGCGTTCCCGGCCACCATCAGGCGCCAACCTGTGTCGCACAAATCCGCATCGGAAAAATACGCTCGCTACCGCAGCCGAAAAACCGATCATGGCAGAGATGCCCCGCCATTTCCAGGGAGAACGGCGCGTGCAGAGCGCGCGCGAGACCGTCCCATTCCCCTGCCCTCGCCATGTTGGCACAAAGTCCCGGCCGGAAGAGATCCCCTCGTTGCAACCCGCTCTAATGCATTTCAGAGCGAACTTTTTCACGCAACAAATCAATCGGCTGGTCGCCACCAATGGTGTTAAAGTGCCAAAAAGTCCAGCCATTACAAGCCGGTAATCCCTGAACCGCAGCGCCAACTTGGTGAATTGAGCCCCGATGATCGCCGAGGTGGTTTGACGCAACCAACGTGCCGTCTGCCCGGACCCGGGCCAAGTGCATCCGTCGGTTATCAAAAAGAGTGGTGCCGGGTTTGAGCAAGCCCCGTTCAACCAAGACGCCAAAGGGTATGCGGGGCGCTTGGCGCTTGGACTTAAGGTCCAGCAGGTCCATGTCCTTGATTTCCGTCACACTTGCGATGCGCGCCTCGGCTGCGGCGGCATACTCCGCTTCCCGCTCGATCCCAATCCAAGCACGGTCCAGCCCCTTGGCAACGGCGCCGGTGGTGCCGGTGCCAAAGAACGGGTCGAGCACCAAATCCCCCTGGTGAGTCGAGGCCATCATTACCCGGTAGAGCAGCGCCTCGGGCTTTTGGGTCGGATGGACCTTCGAGCCCTTGGCGTTTTTTAGGCGCTCGGGACCGGTGCAAAGCGGCAGCAACCAGTCGCTCCGCATCTGTAAATCTTCATTGAGAGCCTTTAGTGCATCATAATTGAATGTATAGCGGGCATCCTTATCTTTGGCTGCCCAAATCATCGTTTCATGTGCGTTGGTAAACCGAGTGCCGCGAAAGTTCGGCATCGGATTCGTTTTGCGCCAGACTATATCGTTGAGTATCCAAAACCCCATATCTTGGAGAATGGAGCCGATCCGAAAGATATTGTGATAGCTGCCAATGACCCAAATCGAGCCGGTATCTTTAAGAACCCGCCGCGCCGAGCTAAGCCAAGCACGCGTAAACCGGTCATATTCGGCAAAGTCGGTGAATTTGTCCCAAGCTTCGTCGACACCATCAACCCGCGTATGATTGGGCCGTAACAAATCTCCGCCAAGCTGGAGATTATAAGGCGGATCGGCAAACACCATGTCGACGATGCCGGCAGGCATTTCGTTCATGATGTCAACACAGTCGCCCACCACGACGCGATTGGGGTGGACGAGGGGGGAGGCTACGGGAGCGCGTTTCATGGCCATCAAGGTCACCTGAGGGGATCGGGGGCCGATCGATGCCCAGATAATGCCCCGATTCGCGGCGACGCACCACGCATATCAGTGGGTTATGAGGCTTTCCTCATAAATCGGTGCAATTATAACACATAATATCATTTGAATCATCTAGTTATAGATAGAACTTCACGTACTGGACTAAAACTTGTGCGGTGATGGGGCGTGGCCCCGTGCCGACGTAACGCCGCAATATGCTCAGGGGTGGGGTAGCCGGCGTTATGCGCCCAGCCATAGGCCGGAAATCTCTCAGAAAGCTCCACCATCTCCTTGTCGCGGAACACTTTTGCGATAATCGAGGCTGCCGCAATCGAAAGGCTGAGGCTATCTCCCTTTATGATGCCCGTCCCCGGACAGCCCAACAACTTCGGAACGTGCCGACCATCCACCAAGGCGTGGTGGGGCGTGCAGCCAAGGCCGGCAACCGCGCGCTCCATGGCCAGCCGGGATGCCTGAAAAATATTTATCGCATCAATCTCCTCGACCGATGCGGCGCCGATGGCATAATACGCGGCAAGGGTGCGAAGTTGCGGGGCCAGCCGCTCGCGCGCCTTACGGCTCAGCATTTTGCTGTCTTTAATCTGGCTTGCCAGCTCGGCCGGTAAGCCGGTTGGGGGCAAAATCAACGCGGCGGCAATCACCCGCCCGGCGAGCGGGCCGCGCCCAACTTCATCAACACCGCAAATCAATCGGCCATCAGCCGAGCCCAGCGCCAACTCGCGGCTCAAATCCGGCATAAAAGCCTCCCCAGCACGCCCCCCAGGCGATCGGCCCATTCGACGCAGCCCCGCTCGTCGGCAATCAGGTCCTGGCGGATTTCTATCGATAAGCCGGGGCGCCCTTGGTCGAGGGCATGGGTTTCCAGGGTGCCTCCGCTGGGGTTGCGAGCGGTGTAAGGCTGGTTATCGCCCACACTCAGCCCCTCCCCCGCCAGGGCTGCCATCAGCGGCCGGGCCAGCTTGCAATCACCATCCCACAACACCCCAACCTGCCAGGGCCGGGCGCTGCCATTCAACCGAGGGGTGAAGCTGTGAACACCGATGAGAGCGCCGCGAACCTTTGTGCGTGTGTCGAGCCGCCGGAGTTCGGTTGTCACCGCACGGTGCCAGGGGTGGTAAAGCGCCTCGATCCGGGCGCCGCGAGCGGCATGGCTCAACCCCAGATTGCCCGATATGATGATGCCGTCGCTGGCCTCGGGGATCAGGGTCGGCTGATCAAGGCCGCGATTAAGATCGATGACCAGGCGGGAATAGCCGGCCGAGAGTAAGGCCGCGTCCAGCCTTTTGGAAAGCAGCAGGGCCACCTCGGCGGCCCCGATATCGTAGGCGATGTGCAAGTCAAACGCCGATGGGGCGAGCCCCAGCCCACCCAGTCCCCCCGGCACGAGCCGCGACGCATGATCGCAAACCAACAGCACCGGCGCCTGGCCGTTGGGATTATGCAGCTCCAACGGCGGCGGGTCTTCCCCGCACAGGAGCGGCAAAAGGGGCTCAGAGGGCGTAAAAAGGCCCGAGCGGGGCGACATGGCTAATGGCCGCCTTCGAGATAAGCTGCCCGCACCTCAGGATTGACAAGAAGAGCCGCACCCGTTCCGGAAAGAGTAATCAGCCCATTGACCATGACATAGGCGCGGTGCGCAAGGCGAAGCGCGCGATGGGCGTTCTGTTCGACCAAAAACACGGTCATGCCCTGCTCGCGGTTAATATCCCGGATAATCTCGAATATTTGTTTGACCACCAGCGGTGCCAGCCCAAGAGAAGGCTCGTCGAGCAGTAGCAGGCGCGGACGGCTCATTAACGCGCGACCGATGGCAAGCATTTGTTGCTCTCCGCCGGACAGCGTGCCGCCGCGTTGATCCGCGCGCTCTTTAAGCCGGGGAAAGAGTGTGAACACCCGCTCCATGTCATCTTTGAAGCAGGTCGGCGGGGCGATCAGCGCCCCCAGTTGCAGGTTTTCGAGCACCGTCATTCGCGGAAATATTCGTCGCCCCTCGGGCACTTGGGCGATACCACGCCGAATGATACTCGCAGTGGGCAGCCGGGCGATATCCTCCCCCTCGAACACCACATGGCCATATCGCGCCTGGGGATTGCCGCAAATCGTCATTAAGAGCGTAGATTTTCCGGCGCCATTCGCGCCAATCAGCGTCACGATTTCGCCCTCGGCGACCTCGAGGTCGATCCCCTTCAGCGCCTCGATAGCGCCATAAAAGGTGCGGACACTGTTGATTTTCAGCATCAGCCATCCCCCTCTTCGCCAAGGTAGGCCGCGATCACCGCCGGATCGAGGCGGACTTGTTCGGGAGGGCCTTCGCTGATTTTCCGGCCATAATCGAGCACCACCACATGATCGGAAATCTGCATCACCACGCTCATGTCGTGTTCAATCAAAAGCACGCCAATCTGGTGTTGATCCCGAATAAACCGCAGCAATTCCGACAAATCAGCCGACTCGCGTGGATTGAGGCCGGCGGCGGGCTCATCGAGGCACAACAAGCGCGGCTCGGTACACATTGCCCGAGCGATCTCGAGCCGCCGCTGGGCACCATAGGGTAAATTTCCCGCCTGCCAATCGGCGACACCAACCAAGCCGACCCGATTCAGCCAATATCGCGCTTTATCCACCGCCTCAACCTCGGCCCGGCGAAAGGACGGCAGACCAAACAGCCCGGCGAGCGTGAAGAACGACGCCTTCATAAGCTTGTTGTGCTGAGCCACGATCAGGTTTTCCAGCACGCTCATGCCACCAAACAACCGGACATTTTGAAACGTCCGCGCCACCCGGGCCGCGCCCGCGATGCGGTGAGCCTCCATGCGCTCCAGCAGCCAGGACCGGCCGCAATGGCTGACGGTAAGGCGACCCGACGTTGGGGGGTAAAACCCGGTCAGGCAATTGAACACCGTGGTTTTTCCGGCGCCATTGGGGCCAATGATCGCGGTAATTTCGCGGTCGCGCGCCGAAAATGAAACATCGGATACCGCGACCAACCCGCCAAATCGCTGGGTCAGGTGTTCCACCATAAGGAGTGGACGAGTTGGATCCCCGGTCATCCCCGCGCCTCCGATTCCGCCTGCTGTTGGCGCGCGCTTTTACGAACGTGAAGCAAAATGGTTGGGTCTCGGTGCGCCAGCAGTCCTCGTGGCCGCCATAACATGATCAAAACCATGCCGGCACCAAATGCCAGCATCCGGTATTGGGCGAGATCGCGAAATGCTTCGGGCAGACCAACGACAAGCAGCGCCGCGATTACCACACCAACTTGGCTTCCCATTCCCCCCAGAACAACTATAGCCAAAATAATCGCAGACTCGATAAAAGTGAAGCTCTCAGGGCTAATAAAACCTTGCCTGCTAGCGAAAAATGCCCCAGCAAAGCCGCCAAACATGCCTGCGATTGCGAAAGCCGCCAGTTTGATATTGGTACTATTGATACCAAGCGCGGTACAGGCGATATCATCTTCCCGTAAAGCTTCCCAGGCCCGGCCCAGCGGCAGACGGCGAATGCGCAAGGTGAAAAAATTGACCACCAGCGCCAGAGCCAAAATCACGTAATAGAGGAAAATGATGCGGTGAATCGGCGCGTAATCGAGCCCAAACATTTGGTGAAACGCCAATCGCCCCTCGGCCGGGGAATTGGTAAAATCGGCGATTCCAAAAAAGCTCGGACGGGGAATCGCCGCGATTCCCACCGGGCCATTGGTCAAGCTGGTCCAATTGAGTAACACCATGCGCACAATTTCGGCAAACGCCAACGTCACGATGGCGAAATAGTCACCCCGAAGTCGGAGCACCGGAAAGCCAAGCATCAACCCGTAAAGTGAGGCAAATACACCGGCCAAGGGCAAGCACAGCCAAAACCCGAATCCAAAAGTTTGCGCTAATAAAGCATAAGAATAAGCGCCCACCGCATAAAAGGCAACATAGCCTAGATCAAGCAACCCGGCCAGCCCAACGACAATGTTCAATCCCCATCCAAGCATAATATAGGAAAGCAGCACACAGCCAAGGTCTACCACCCCACGGTTGGCAAATGGTAGCATCGGCAGCGCCAGCGCAAACAGTACCGCTGCCGGACCAATCAGTCGCGAGGCATCTTGCAGCCGGGCGCCGATCCGATCCATGCGCCTGTCGCGCTCGGCTTGATCGAATCCGACACGGCTCGAGCGCAGCGCCAGGGAGGCGAAAATCGCCACGACGCCCCCCCCCGCGATATCGAGCCAGCGCAAGGCATCGGTTGGAAACGGGACTAGCCAGCCCGCCGCAGTCACAGCGCCAGCGATCGCCAACACCGGCCACCCCAGACCCGTCGCGGCCAACACCAACCCAAGCCGCCCCATGAACACCAGCAGCACAGTGACCGCAACATCGGCAAAATGAGGCTGAATTACCAAGCCATGACTAGTCTCAATGGTCTTGAGGCCAATCAATGGTAAGGTCAGCAATAAGGCGAGCCCTCCAGCAATTGCTGCTTCACGAAGCGCGGACTTGAAATTGATGGTCTCGGCGCCACCACCGGTCATGGTTCAAACCTTCTCGATCTCAGGACGGCCCAACAAGCCGGTTGGTCGGAAGATCAACACCAACACCAAAATTGCGAAGGCTGCCACGTCTTTGTATTCCACCGAAAAATACGCCGACCAGAACGCCTCAATCATGCCGATGGTGAGGCCGCCCAACATAGCGCCAGGCAGCGAGCCAATTCCCCCCAGCACCGCTGCGGTAAATGCTTTTATGCCGGCAAGGAATCCGATGTAAAAATCGATTACCCCATAATACATTGTAACCATAACCCCCGCGACACCGGCCAAAGCCGCTCCCATCACAAAGGTTTGGGAAATAGTTTTGTCAACATCAACCCCAAGCAGGGAGGCCATTTTCATATCCTGCTCGCAAGCCCTTTGGGCTCTCCCCAGGGAGGTTCTCAAAATAATCTGTGTGAACCCGACCATTAAAGCAAAAGTTAGTAAAATTATTAGAATCTGAAGATAGGAAATGCTGACTTTAAATCCATCTTCACGCACCATTATCACAATTACGTCTGAAATAACCGGGGGCAACGCCTTAACCCGCGCACCCTGAACCAATTGCACATAATTTTGAAGAAAGATAGACATCCCAATTGCCGAAATCAGAGGGGCTAAGCGCGTTGAGCCCCGTAACGGCCGGTAGGCGATACGCTCAATCGTCCAACCATAAACGGCGGTAAACAGCATCGAAACAACCAGGACCACCGCCACCGCTAAGGGAACCCAGGTGATCCCGGCGGCACCCAACACCAAAAAACTAATGACCGACACAAAAGCGCCAATCATATAAATCTCACCATGAGCAAAATTTATCATACCGATGATGCCATAGACCATCGTGTAACCAATGGCGATCAACCCATAGATCGCCCCCAAGGTCAGGCCGTTGATGAGTTGCTGAAGAAAGTATTCCATAGCCATTTTTGTTTGTCGGGCACAGGCACCCGAACGATAACACTAAGACCCGCCAGCCCGGCAACCCAGCCATGCGCGCAGCCATCCGAGGCGCTTTTCTTAGCCCACAGCCGAGGGCCAGGGCAAGGGGGCACAACGTCGCGTCGGGAAATTCACAAAAAATACGACAAAGCCGCCGTCGGGCATGACTCCGGCGGCGGCTTTGAAGAAAATCAGCACTTAGGGTGCGATATCGAGGAAGCGGGTCAGATGGACATCACGAATGTTGAAGATTACCCCCTTGACCTTTTTTGCGACCAACGACTTGGTTGCATAATGGTAAATCGGGATTAGCGTATACTCTTCAAGCATCAGTCGCTCTGCTTGTTGTAACAGCGCGGCGCGCTCGGCCGGGTCAACAGTCTGGCCGGCTTTGCTGAGCAGCTCATCATAAGCGGCATTTTTGTAGCCCGGGTCGTTCCGGGGCGGGCCGGCATTCGAGAGCATCAGGTTGAGAAACACCGTCGGGTCGGCATAATCGCCAATCCAAGCGGCACGGACCACCTGGAATTGGCGGCGGGCGCGGCGCTTAAGATAGTCGGCGCGGTCGGTGTTGACAGTGTTAACAACAATCCCTTTGCCGAAGGTATCCTGCCACATGCCGCCGATTGCGTTGGCGATCTTCCGGTTATTATCAGACGTATTGTAGAGCAACTCGATGGTCAATGGCTGGGCTGGGCTGTATCCGGCTTCGGCGAACAGTCGGCGCGCCTCTTCCTGACGCTGGGCGACCGGTTGGTCGATAAACGGCAACGGCTGGCGCTTATACCCGGGAACGACCGGCGGCACCAAGCTATACGCTGGCAACTCGCCAGCCCGGGTGACCTTCTCGACCAACGCCTCGCGGTTAACCGCGATCGAAAGCGCCTTGCGTAGGCTTTTGTTGCCCTTGAAGGGTTCTGCCGTCAGGTTAAACGCATAATAGTAGGTGGCGATGTAGGGCTTGTTCCAGAACTCCTGGGGATCGCTGAGCGAAATCCACTTCACTTGCTCTTGCGGCACCTCGGAGGTCATGTCCATCTGTCCAGCCCGGAACAGCTTAAGTTCTTCGGCTGCACTGGAGATTGGCAGGAACACAACTTTATCGATCTTCGTATCGGCGTTAGCATAGTGATTGGGGTTGCGCACCAAGACGATCCGTTGATTCGCGACCCACTCCGAAAGCATATAAGCGCCATTGCTGACGATATTGCCGCTATCCGTCCATTTGTCGCCGAACTTTTCGATCGTGGCACGATGTACCGGAGTAGCGTTGTTGTCAGCCGCAATCAAAGCAAGAAAATAAGGGGTAGGACCCCGCAAGGTAATTTTGACGGTTTGGGGATCGACCGCCTCCACTCCGAGGTCTTCAACCGGCTTCTTGCCATTCATGACCTCATCGGCGTTGCGAATTACCGCCATATTGAAGGCGTAACCGCCACCTTGATGCGGCCCAATGGAGCGCCGGAGGCTATAGACAAAATCTTCGGCTGTGATGGCATCGCCGTTTGACCATTTGGCGTTGGGACGCAAACGGAAAGTATAAACAGTGCCGTCGTCCGAGATATCCCACGACTCGGCGACACCGGGGATAATCCGGCCGCCAACGCCATAAACGACCAACCCTTCGAAGAGATCGCGCAGAATATTCGACTCGATCCGACCGTCAGTGGCGTGCGGGTCCAGCGAGCCCGGCTCACCGCCGTTGCCGCGCATCAGAACCGTTTCCGCCCAGCCCGGACCGGCGATGCCCATCAGGACCGCCACGATCAGACCGACGCGGATAATGAGACGATTTAACAGTCTCCCCATGAGGCGCTCCCCTCCTAGCTGGCTATAAAGTCAGGCACCAGTCGCTAACCCGGCACGCTAACGTTGACCCCATATCTCCGCAGCCGCAAGTGAACAAGCGAACCGACGCATGAGGCAGACCCGGAGTACCGGTTTGGTCCGCAGGAATCAAGGGGAATTCAAATTGCCCGGACCGGCGAACGCCGACCTCAGCTACCGAGCCTCGGCCGGAGTGCGCAGGCCAGCATACATCCTTAATCCGCAGCTTCCGCTTTAAGGTAAATTTCGGCCCCTTTTTCTTTAAATTTCTCACTCATATCTGCCATACCCGCTTCGGCTGCTGCCTTTACATCTTGGGTCAGGCTCATGGAGCAGAACTTCGGGCCGCACATTGAACAAAAATGTGCGATCTTTGCCCCTTCAGCTGGCAGAGTTTGATCGTGAAACTTAATCGCGGTTTCGGGGTCGAGGGCCAAGTTGAACTGGTCCCGCCACCGAAACTCGAACCGGGCGCGGGAAAGCGCATCGTCCCGAAGACGCGCTGCTGGATGCCCCTTAGCCAAGTCGGCGGCGTGGGCCGCGATTTTGTAGGCAACCACCCCCTGCCGGACGTCTTCGCGGTCAGGCAGGCCGAGGTGCTCCTTTGGTGTGACGTAACACAGCATCGCGGTCCCAAACCAACCAATCATCGCAGCCCCGATGGCGCTGGTGATGTGATCATAGCCGGGAGCAATATCCGTCGTCAGTGGTCCTAAAGTATAAAACGGAGCTTCGTGGCAAATTTTAAGCTGCTTTGTCATATTCTCCTGAATCTTGTGCATCGGCACATGACCAGGGCCTTCAATCATAACCTGACAATCATGCTTCCAGGCAATTTTTGTCAACTCACCCAGCGTTTCGAGTTCGGCAAATTGCGCGGCGTCGTTCGCATCGGCAAGGGAGCCGGGACGCAAACCATCGCCGAGCGAAAACCCAACATCGTATGCGCGTAAAATCTCGCAAATATCCTCAAAATGAGTGTAGAGGAAGTTTTCCTTATGGTGAGCAAGACACCATTTCGCCAAAATAGCACCACCGCGTGAGACGATACCCGTGGTCCGTTTGAGGGTCAACGGCACATAGGCCAAGCGCACACCGGCATGGATGGTAAAGTAGTCCACCCCCTGCTCGCATTGTTCAATCAGAGTATCGCGAAAAATATCCCAAGTTAGTTCCTCGGGTTTGCCAACCTTTTCCAACGCTTGGTAAATCGGCACTGTGCCAATTGGCACCGGCGAGTTGCGGATGATCCACTCCCGAGTCGTGTGGATATTCCGGCCGGTCGACAAGTCCATTACCGTATCACTGCCCCAGCGAATCGCCCACACCATCTTTTCCACTTCTTCTTCAATCGAAGAAGAGACGGCGGAGTTACCAATGTTGGCGTTAATTTTTACCAGGAAGTTGCGGCCGATAATCATCGGCTCAGCTTCAGGATGGTTGATATTGGCAGGAATAACTGCCCGCCCTCGCGCCACTTCATCACGCACGAATTCGGCCGTAACATGATCGGGAACGCTGGCGCCAAAACTCTCCCCACAGCGAACCTGGCCGCTGGCCCTGGCAGCATCGCGACCAAGATTCTCGCGCACGGCGATATAGTCCATCTCGGGCGTGATAATGCCGCGCTTGGCATAGGCCATCTGCGTCACCGCCTGCCCGGCCTTGGCCCGCAACGGTAACCGCCGGCTGGACTGGGGGAATTCGGCCAGATTCGCGGCCCCCTCGGCCTTGCCACCATCATCCTCGGGGCGGATCGGACGGCCTTCATAGGCCTCCACATCGCCACGCGCCGCGATCCAGTCCCGGCGCAGCGCTGTCAGACCGGCATGAACATCGACCTTAACCGCAGGGTCGGTGTAGGGACCCGAGGCGTCGTAAATCCGAACCGGGGCCTCCCCTGCCGATGGCGCCAAATCGACCTCACGCATCGCCACCCGAACGGTGGGATGCAACACCCCCGGTACGTGAATTTTTCGCGAGGACGGCAAAGGCCCGGTGGTGACGGAAAAACCGGGGTTCAGCGCGCTTCCTTCAGACATCTCACTCACTCCAGCACCAGGAAATCCGACCAGTCTATTACATATTCCGAGGTCACGATCCGACCAGCCCCATTTGTGGGCTGGAAGGGTCGGCGTGGGCACGCTTGGGGATGCGGCCGGCGTTGCGGGCGCCATAGCCAGCCTCAACCGCAGCCTTCATCGCCATTGCCATAACGATCGGACGGCGCGATTTGGCAATAGCCGTATTCAGCAACACCCCCGCACAACCAAGTTCCATCGCGAAGGCGGCATCCGAGGCGGTGCCAACGCCGGCATCGAGAATCACCGGCACCGGGCTTCGCGAGCAAATATGCTCAATCGCGGCCGGATTGCGGATCCCCTGCCCGGTGCCAATCGGCGCGCCCAGCGGCATCACGGTTGCGCACCCCAGATCGGCCAGCTTTTGGCAAGTAACAGGGTCGTCGTTGCAGTAGGGGAGAACAACAAAACCGGCGGCCACAAGCTCCGCCGCAGCCTTCAATGTTTCTTCAACATCGGGATACAAAGTCTCGCGATCGCCAATGACCTCAAGCTTGATCCACGGCGTCTCCAGCGCCTCCCGCGCCAATTTGGCGGTCAGCACGGCATCACGGGCGGTGGAACAGCCCGCCGTGTTTGGCAGCAACCGATACGTGTCCCCCAGCACATCGACGAGACTTTCAGAGTATCCGGTAAGGCTGATTCGCCGAATAGCCACCGTCACCAGTTCGCAGCCGCTCGCCTCCAAAGCCTCCAGCATGACTTGCTGATTTGGATAGCCCGAGCTGCCGACCAGCAACCGTGAACGCAAATGCTGCCCGGCGATGACAAGATGATCGGTCATTGATGAACCCTCGATGCTCAGGGAAAAGTAAACGCCAACCAAATTTACTCAACCGCCCTGTAGCGGCCGAACAATTTCCACGTCATCGGCAGTGGCAAGGCGATGGTCGGGCCAACCACGTCGCGGCACAACTTCGCCATTGATGGCAACCGCCAGCCCACGCCGCGCGGGATCGATGCCAAGAGCGACCAGCAGATCAACCACGGTCTCTGCCGCCACCGTTTCATCCTTGCCGTTCAGGCGGATCGCGAGGCTCATGATTTGCCTCCCGTCACCTTGCGGAAACGATCGGGACGATAGGCCTCAATCTCGGGCAGCACCCTGCCCTTCAGGATGTAGCGGCTAATTGCCTCAACCGTAACGGGTAAAAGCAAGATGCCATTACGATGATGCCCGGTGGCCATCACCAACCCTTCCACGGAGGTTGGCCCCAAAATCGGCGCGTCATCGCGGCTGCCGGGGCGGAAACCAACCACGATTTCGTCGAGTACCAGTTCCTCGATCCCCGGGAAAGCGCGCCAGCACCCTTCCAATAAACTAAAAACGCCCCCGGCGGTCGGCTTGGTATCAAAGCCCCGCTCCTCGGTGGTGGCGCCAATCAGCAGCCGGCCATCGCGCCGTGGAATAATGTAAGCCTTGGGCGCCCACACAACGTGCCGCACCAGCGGTTCCGCCGGGTTCATACGCAAATAAAGCAACTGTCCCCGCACCGGCCGGACCGGCGGCCGGACCTCCTCGGGCAATCCCTCAACACCGCGCGACCATGCGCCGGCAGCCACCACCACAATGTCGGCTTTAAGCACTTCGTCGCCAACCCGTACGCCAACCGCCCGGCCTCCGGCCATCTCCACCGCCGCCTCGGCATGTTCGCGCAAGACCCCACCGGCCTTCACCAACGCCCGCTTCAGCGCCTCGACCACCGCGCGATTATCCACTTGATGGTCGTTTTTGCAGAAATACGCGCCTGCGGTCCCGGTGTTAAGATAGGGCTCCCGACGCCGCGCCTCGATGCTGGAAAGCCATTCCAGCTCGATACCCAGGCTGCGTTGAAACTCATAATTGAAGCGCAATTGCTCAAGATCGTCACGGGTGAGCGCCACCACCATGGTGCCTTCGTCACGATAACCGATATCGCGGCCGCTATCGGCTTGGAGGGCATAGCGAAAATCCGGCCACAGATGTTGGCTGCGCGAGGCGAGTTGCCACAGCAACTCCTCCCCCGGTTCGGTCTCCACGCCTGCGGCCAACATGCCGCCCGCAGCCCAGCTCGCCGAATGCCCGGCATCACTGCGATCAAACACCGTTACCGCGCAACCAGCGCGGGCAAGGCTCCAGGCGATGCCGAGCCCAATAGCGCCGCCCCCGATCACGGCGACACTCGGGCAATCTCCCTTTATGGTGACAGGCTGAGCAACAACCATTTTTCGTAACTCCCTTCGCCGGCATTACCCGGACAGGTTCAATGGGTGTGATCTCAGCCGCACCACGCCGAAGCAGGACAGCACCCCAGGTGAGCCCGGACCATAACAAAATCACCCTGTCCTGGCAAGGCCGCAGCCCAAAAGCGGCTGGGCGCGATCCGCTCTAAATCTCGATCACCAATCCATCATGGGCCGGCATTACCCCTGGCGGCAGCGTGGCAGCCAAGGCTGCATAGTCCAAAGTATTATTCATGTGAGTAAGCCAGGCGCGCCGGGGTTTTACTCGATCAATCCATTCCAATGTATTCTCGAGATGCGAATGAACCGGGTGCGGGTCTCGGCGCACACAATCGACCACCCAATCGGTGATGCCATCAAGGACTGAAAAGGCCGCCTCATCCAGTCTCAAAACATCGGTCGAATAAGCGAACGACCCAAAGCGATAGCCAACGGTTAGCGTGTAGCCATGATCCTGTAGAAATGGCGTTACGACAATATTATTGATTGTAAACGGCTCCACGCCTGAAATTATATTCGATAATAATACCGGACGAAAATAACTCTGTCCCTGGTTGATCTGCTCAAAACAATAGTAAAAACGAGCCGTCAAAGTCTGCATGGTTTCCTGAAGGCCATAAACGGGGATATCGGCTGCCATCAACCGATTGATCTCCCGGAGATCGTCGATGCCGTGACTATGATCGGCGTGGTCATGGCTATATAAAACAGCATCCAGTCGTTCAACGCCGGCATCGAGAAATTGTTCGCGCAGGTCTGGCGAGGTGTCGATCAAAATCGTCGTTCCCCCCTCTTCCACCAGCACGGAAGGGCGACGGCGCCGGTTTTTAGGGTTGGTGGGGTCGCACTCCCCCCACCGATTGCCGATGGTCGGCACACCGTTGGAACCGCCGCAACCGAGAATCGTCACGCGCATCCGGCACGGGCCTTTGGAAACAGGCGAAAGAAGTTCCCGGTCGTGATGTCGGCGAACTCGGCGATGCCGACCCCCTTGATTTTGGCCACCACTGCCGCCGTGTGGGCGACAAAAGACGGCTCGTTACGCTTGCCCCGGTGGGGGATCGGCGCGAGATAGGGGGCATCAGTTTCAACCAACAGTCGATCCAACGGAACGGCGGCGATAACGTCGCGCAGCGCATCGGCCTTTTTAAAGGTCACGATTCCGGAAATTGATATATAAAACCCCAGCTCCAACGCCTCTTCGGCCATGGCCCGAGAGCCGCTGAAGCAATGGATGAGTCCGGTCAGCCGCCCGCCCGCACTCTCGTTGCGCATCATCCGCACTGTGTCCACCTCGGCGTCCCGGCTATGGACGATGGCAGGCAACCCACTGATAACGCAAGCTTTCAAGTGGCGGCGAAAGCTCTCCTCCTGGGCTGAACGGGTGCTGTGATTATAAAAAAAATCCAGCCCGGTCTCGCCGATCCCGACCACCTTCGGCAGCGCAGCCAGCTCAACCAGCCGCTCGATACGAGCGCCCTCCAGCTCATCTTCTGCATGGTGAGGATGAACCCCAACGGTGCAAACAACAAACGGTGAGCGTTGCGCCACCTCATGAACCTGGGAAAACTTGCTCACATGAGTGCAAATAGAAACCATTAGCCCGATCCCGGCCGCGCGGGCACGGTCAATCACCGCGGCCTCTTCTAGTGCAAGCTCGGGAAAATCCAGGTGACAATGACTATCGACCAGCATGGGATCAGGCTTTCGGCTCTTCTATATGACGGGGGAATACTCCCTTTGGTGCCGGCAGTTTTACCCCCGGCGTTAACGCATGATCCGGACCGAGATGGGTGAACGCGCGGGCATCCTCCGGCACCACCAACTGATCTAAAATTCGCGCCGAGGCATCGGGCATCACCGGCTGGGTCAAAATCCCCAAATGGCGAATTGTCTCGGCCAAGACATACAATACCGTCGCCATGCGCGGAGGATCGGTCTTTTTCAACGTCCAAGGCCCCTGCTCGTCGACATACCGGTTGGCGGCGCCGACCACTCCCCAAACGGCATCGAGCATCCGGTGAAAGGCTTGACCGTCGAGTTCTTTACGCGCCGTTTCCAGCAACGCGTGCGCGGCATCGAGCAATTTCTGGTCGGCGGCATTGAATGGCCCCGGGTGAGGCACCACGCCGCCGCAGTTTTTGGCGATCATTGAAAGGACACGCTGGACCAAATTGCCGTAATCATTGGCAAGATCGCCGTTAATCCTGTTGAGGATCGCCCGCTGCGAAAAATCACCGTCATTGCCGAACGGCACTTCGCGCATCAAGAAATAACGCGTGGCATCAAGACCATATTTGGCCACCACCGCCTCGGGCGCGATGACATTTCCCAGCGACTTCGACATTTTCTGGCCCTCGACGGTCCACCAGCCATGGGCGAACACCCGGCGCGGCAATTCCAGTTCGGCAGCCATCAAAAACGCCGGCCAATAAATGGCATGAAAACGTAGAATATCTTTACCAACCATATGAAGATCGGCAGGCCAAAACTCGGCATAGGGCGTGCCGAGGCCAGTCTCAGGATACCCGACGGCGGTCAGATAATTGGTAAGGGCGTCCAGCCAGACATACATGATGTGCTTTTCGGCACCGGGCACCCGAATGCCCCAGTCAAACGTCGTGCGGCTAATGGAAAGATCACGCAAGCCCGACTTGACGAACGCCACCACCTCGTTGCGCTTGCCCAGCGGCAAAACAAACCCCGGATTATTCTCATAAAACTCCAATAACGGCTGTTGAAAGGCCGACAAACGGAAGAAATAACTCGGTTCCTCGACCCATTCGCACTCCGCTCCGGTGGGGGCGATCTTTTTACCGCCCGGCCCGTCGCGAAGCTCATCTTCGCCGTAATAGGCTTCATCGCGAACAGCGTACCAGCCCGAATAAGAGCCTAAGTAAACATGCCCTTTATCGACTAAAACTTGCCACAAGGCCTGACATGCGGCGCGATGGCGGGGCTCGGTGGTGCGAATAAAATCATCATTGGTGAAGTTTAATAACGCCGGGAGGTCGCGGAAGTTTTGCGATACCCGGTCGGCGAACGCCTGCGGCGTTACCCCTGCGACCGCCGCCGATTTTTCCACCTTCTGGCCATGTTCATCGGTGCCGGTGAGGAACTTGACCTCATAACCATCCAGCCGTTTGAACCGCGCCAACACATCACACGCCAAAGTGGTGTAAGCGTGGCCGATATGGGGCACATCATTGACGTAATAGATCGGCGTGGTCAGATAATAGCGAGCCTTACCGGCCATGAGAAAACTCCCGCGGGATCACCGCCGTTAAGGAAGGGCCGCCTCGATGCTCAACAGTGCGTTCAGCATCACCAATTTACGATCGAGATTCGCGCCATCGGCCCGAGCGAAAAGCAGCGTCACTTTTTCCCACACCTCCAGCCACCGATCAAGGCCGGGTTGCGCCGTGGTAAGCCGGGCGAACAAAGCGCCCTCCCCCGCGATGACGTCCGCTGGTTGCTGCCCCACCGCCCGCGCCTTAACCAAGCGCGCCAGCCACCAAACCAACAATCCGGTCGCGGTATACCAGGGATCATCGTCACCTTTTCGGGTCACGGAGTCGGCAAAGGCGTGCGCGGCTTTGAGGTTGAGCTGGGGTAAGGTTTGCAGCACCGCAACCAGTTTCCGGTGTAACTCCAGCCCGCCTGCCGCGGCAAGGCTGAGCGCCCGCCCGATGGACCCTTCGGCAAGCTGGGCCAACGCCAGCCGATCGGCCTCGGCGAGGTCGGAGCGGTTGCAGGCCAGCCAATCGGTGACCACCTGCTTGGGCAGCGGACTCAGCAGTAATTTGCGGCAGCGCGAGCGGATGGTCGGCAAAAGACCGCCCGGCGTCTCGGTCACCAGCAGTAACAGCGCCTTTTCGGGGGGCTCTTCTAAAATCTTCAGCAACGCGTTGTGACCGCTGGCGTTCATTTGTTCAACGCCGTCGATGATCACCACCCGCCAGCCATCTTCCCCCGATGTGCGGCGCATAAAGGCGCTGACTTCGCGCACATCATCCACCGCGATCTCGGTTTTCATTTTACCGCGTTTGTCGTCGTAGCGGCGCTCCACGGTCAACATATCGGTGTGCCCGCCAGCGCGCACCCGGCAAAACACCGGGTCTTCGGGCGGAAGATAGAGGCTGGTGGGGCCTGCCGGCGGCGCGCCAAACATATCGAACCCATCGCCCCGCTCGGGTTTTTGCCCGCCGTTTGCCAGCACAAATCGGGCGAACCGAAACGCCAGCGTCGCCTTGCCAATCCCCGAAATTCCGCCGATCAACCAGGCATGAGCCATGCGCCCACTGTTCCAGGCGGCGAGCAACGCCCGCTCGGCCTCTTCATGGCCAACCAGATCGGGATTTTCCCTCGGTGTCATGACCCCGGAACCGGCAGGCGCCGGCCGACCAGATCGAGAATTTCGGCGGCGACGAAATCCTCGGTTCCGGCAGCATCGATAATGGCGCACCGGCGCGGATCGTGCGCCGCGATATCCAAAAACCCTTCGCACAAACGACGATGAAACGAAATATCCATGTCTTCGTAGCGATCGGCGGCGCTGCGGGCTTTGGCGCGAGCAAGACCAGCCCCGGCGGGTAGGTCCAAAATTAAGGTCAGGTCGGGATAAAAATTTCCCACCACATTGGCGTAAAGCCGGACAATGACCTCTTTATCAAGCCCCAGCCCATAGCCCTGATAAGCAAGCGTGCTGTCGGCGAAGCGGTCGGAAATCACCCAAGCGCCACGCTCCAACGCCGGCCACACCGTTCGTTCCAGATGATCGCGGCGGGCGGCGAAATGTAGCAGGGTCTCGGTGACCGGGCTCCAGCGTCCGGCGTCCCCGGTGACCAACAGGGTCCGAATCTCCTCGGCCCCAGGCGAGCCGCCGGGCTCGCGCGTCGTCACCACCTCCAGCCCCCGCCCCCGCAAGGAGGAGGCCAACCGCCGAACCTGGGTCGACTTCCCGGCGCCTTCTCCCCCTTCAAGGGTAATAAAACGACCGCGTTCCATCACTTGGCCGGGCTACCAAACACCGCGTGGTGCGCCGCCGCACCCAGCCGCCCAAAGAAGCCGAGGCGGGCGACATCTTCGGCGGCAATCAGCGGAACCTCGCGGGTGACGAACCCAGGCGCGGTAATGACCAGTTTGCCGACCGTCTGCCCCTTGACAATCGGCGCCGGTAGCGGCACTTGCGCCTGCATGGTGACCTTGAGCCCCCGCCGTTCCTCCTGAGCCATGGTAACTGTGAGCCCACCGCCGGTAACGGCCGCAACATCGGGCGCCTGGCCCAGCCAAACCGGCAGTCTGTCCACACCCTCGCCCGGCTTCAGCAGGGTGTAGGCGCTAAATTCCCGAAAGCCCCACTCAATCAACCGGGCCGGCTCATCGGCCCGCGCCTGCATGGTCGGCAAGCCGTTGATCACCAGAATGAGCCGCCGGCCGTCGCGGAGGGCCGAGGCGATCAGGCCATAGCCGGCAATGTCGGTGTGACCGGTTTTCAACCCGTCAACCCCCATGTTCCGGTACAGCAACGGATTGCGATTGCCCTGCTTGATGCCGTGATAGGTGAATTCGCGCTCGGCGTCATAGTGGTAAAATTCGGGAAAGCTAAAGATCAACGCACGCGCCAACGTAGAAAGATCACGGCACGACGAATAGTGGTTTTCATCCGGCCAGCCGGTGGCGTTGACGAAATTACTGTCCTTCATGCCCAGGGCATGGGCGCGCTCGGTCATTTTTTTGGCGAACGCTTCCTCGGACCCCCCCAAACCTTCCGCAAGCACAATCGAAGCATCGTTGCCCGATTGAATGATCATGCCCCTGATCAGGTCCTCGACCTTAATGCGGCCCCCGAGTTCTACGAACATTTTAGAGCCCTGGGTGCGCCAAGCGTGCTCGCTCACCGGCAGCGTGTCTTCAAGGGTCAACCGCTTTTCTCTCAGCGCCTCAAACACCATGTAGGCCGTCATGACCTTGCTCATGGAAGATGTCGGCATCCGCTGATCGGCGGCTTTTTCAAAAAGCACCGTGTTGGTGTTCGCGTCGACCAAAATCGCCTGACGCGCGATGGTATCGATGGTCGCGGCCCCGGCTGGCACCCCAAACCCCACCAGCACCATCACGGCCACGAAACCAGAGCTAATCAGCGCACGAACGGAAACCATCTCAAAGTCCCTCTGCGTCACACGAATGGGGCATATCACCCCGGCGAGAATGGGGGCATACCGCCCCGGCGAATGGGGGATACCGCCCCCGGCGAATGGGCATCACCCCGGAGCCTCAATCAACGATAACCCGGGCATTGGAATTACCGGCCCCGACAACCCGGGCGAGCACCGCGTCGGCCTTGTCCACCGACTCGATGGGACCTAGACGAACGCGATAAAACTGCGTGGCGCCAATCCGCGCCTGACTGATAGAAGCCGGGCCAAACCCGGCAACCCGGTCCCTCAAATGAGTTGCATTATCATACTGGCTGAAGGAACCGGCTTGAACGTAAATTTGGTGCCCAGTCTCCACCGGCTCCTGACGAACCTCGGCTGCGGGCAAAAACCGTCCGTCTTCCGTCGTGCCGGCCACCGTGGCCGGCGCTGCAACCGGCGGCCTCGATGCGGGCGGTGTGGGCGGCGGCAGCCCGCCAACCTCGACCGCACCGCGCGGCGCGGCCCTCGGTGCCGGCCCGGTATCGGATAACTCGATTGGCGTGCCGGCCCTGGCCGCAGCGGCCACCGCCCGGCTTTCATCGGCCAAAATCTGCACCCGGACCTTGGCGGTCCCCCCCCGATCGAAACCGAGCAATTGGGCACTGCGGTGGGACATATCGATGATTCGGCCGCCAACGAACGGCCCCCGATCATTAACCCGCACCACCACGGAGCGCCCGTTATCGAGGTTGGTCACCCGGACCAGCGACGGCATCGGCAAGGTTTTGTGCGCGGCTGTGATGCTTTCCTGATCGAACGTCTCGCCGTTTGCCGTCCGCTCCTTGTGGAAGCCCGGCCCGTACCATGAGGCGATCCCGGTTTCGTCATAGGCATAGTCTTCGGCGGGATAATACCAGACCCCGTTGATCTGATAGGGATTTCCGACTTTGTAGGTCCCGTGGGACGCAAGCTTCCCCCGGTCGCCAACGCCGCCTGGTCCGCTATACCCACCGGCACACGCAGTGAGCATCAGCAGTGACGCCAGCATCGACACCGCCGAAACCAACCGCTGCCCCAAGCCCACCAGACTCCCCGTGCGCGAACCAATATCTATAGCGAACATCCAACCCCGCCCCAATATCTAGCGGCCCGCACAATAGCTAAATTTTTCGCCCCTGCCAAGCCTTGACACTGGGCAACCGAAGATGACGCAAACTTGGGAAGTCACGCCGTCTGATAACCCGGAGTTAAGGTCGCTCCCGATGCCAGCAGCTCTTCAAACCGCTCGGGCGGCACCGGCCTGGAATAGCGGTAGCCCTGGCCGTATTTGCACCCAAGGGCGCGCAGGAACTTTTCCTCGGTCTCGGTCTCGACCCCTTCGGCCACGACCTGCATTCCCAGGAGGACGGCAAGCTTGGTAATGAGTTCGACGATTGCGGCCTGCTCTTGGCCCTCCCCAATCGCCTGAACGAAGCTTTTATCGATCTTGAGCGTGTCGGCCGGCACTCGGTGGAGGTAGCTGAGTGACGAATAACCGGTGCCAAAATCATCGATCGAGAAGTGAACGCCCATGGCCTCGATTGCCCGCATCACCGGTTCGGCCTCGTTTTGCTCGACCATCATCACGCTCTCGGTGATTTCCAGCTTGAGCGCGGTGGGCGGAATGCCGGTTTTGCGCACCACCCGTTCGACCAGCGCGAAAAGATCGTCATCGCGCAGTTGGCGGGTCGACACATTGACACTGGTAAAGAGGTGATCATGTCCGGGGTAGCGTTGGCGCCAATCCATCAATTGTGCCGCCGCCGTTTCCATCACCCAACGGCCAATGGGCACGATCAACCCAGACTCCTCGGCGAGCACAATAAAGTCGAGCGGCGGCACCATGCCCCGTTCGGGGTGCTGCCACCGGATCAGCGCCTCGACCCCGGCGATATGCCCGGTGTCCAACTCGACAATCGGCTGATAAACCAGTCGTAATTGGCCGTCTTCGAGGGCATGGCGCAACTCGGACTCGGTTTGAGCCTGACTAAGTGCCCGGTCGCGTAGACGGTTATCGAACACCTCCACCCGCGCCAGCCCGCCGGTTTTGGCGCGGACCATCGCCAAGCTGGCATCGCGCAACATATCCTCGGCGCGTTGATAGCCGGAAATACTGAGCACAACGCCAACCGAGGCGGTCAGCACCACGTCTCGGTTTTCAAAATGGAACGGACGCGCCACCGCTTCGGCGGCGCGCTGAGAAACAAGCTGGGCCTCCAGCGGGTCCGCAACATCATCAACCAACAACCCAAATTCGTCGGCGCTCAATCGGGCCAGCGTATCGCCGGGACGGCGTTGGCGCAACAGCCGGGTTGCGGTGGTGGTCAAAACCAAATCGCCGATATCGGCTCCCAGACTGTCGTTGACCGTCTTAAAACGATCAAGGTCCAGCAGCATCACCGCAAAATGCCCACCGCTGGTGGCAAGCCGGCCGAGCGCCTGCCCAATGCGATCAATCAACAGCGAACGGTTGGGCAGGCCGGTGAGCGTGTCATGGACGGCGTTATATTGAAGCCGGACCTCCGCCTTCTTCCGCGCAGTAATATCGGTGACCGAGCCCGCGATCCGTACCGGCCGCTCCTCGCCATCGCGCACCGCCATCCCCCGGATCAGGCACCAAGCCACCTGACCATCGGCGCGGCGCATCCGCAATTCGTGCTCAAGATGGGCGTTTTCGCCGGAAAAATGCCGGCGCAACGCGATCTTGAGGCCGGCGCGGTCATCGGGGATAACCAGCCGATACCAGTCTGCGAGCCGGTTTTCCAGCGCCACTTCGCCATAACCGAGCATCGCCATGCAGCGTGGTGAAAGGTAGGTTTCGCGACTATCGAGCCGCCAATCCCAGAGCCCGTCGTTGGCGCCTCTGGTGGCCAGAACATAGCGCTCTTCGCTCTGGCGAAGTTGCTGTTCGGCGGTTTTACGTTCGGTGATATCGGCCTGGGACCCGATCATGCGGAGGGCGAGGCCAGTGTCGTCGCGCACCGTCATGCCGCGACAAACCATCCAGCGCACACCATTTTTCGAGTCGCGAATGCGATATTCAATCTGGAATGACGGTATCGGCGTCCCCGAAGGGATCACCTGCTCATCAAGGGTCGCCTGGAGCCAGATCAAGTCTTCGGATACCACCCGCCCCAACCATTCTTCGGGCGAATCCCCAATCTCCCAGGGGGAAAACCCCAAAATAGCCTTCCAGCGCGGCGAATAATCAATTCGGCCTGTGGCGAGATCCCAGTCATAAAGCCCGTCGGAGGCCGCTGCCGCAGCCAGGGCATAGCGCTCCTCGGCAAGACGCAATTGCTGCTCGGTAACCTTCAAATCGTTGATATCGGCAATCGTCCCCAGCGTCCGCACGGGGCCACCATTGTTACCGGGAACGGCAAGACCGCGACACGCCAGCCAGCGCCAACCGGCACCATCGACGCGCACCCGGTGATCAAGGTGAAATGGTTTGCCCAGATGCTCCTGCTGGCCTTCAAAGCAGGCGAGCAACCAGGCCAAATCATCTGGATGTATCCGCGACAGCCAATCCGTCAGCGGATAGTGTGCCTTGCCCTGCCCCAAACCGATCAACGCCAGAAAACGCGGAGAACAGACGAGAACGCCACCGATCAGCGACCAGTCCCACAGCTCCTCGAAGCCAGCACATCCCGCCAACACGGGGTGCGCGGTGGGTGATGACGATCCGGGCTCGGTCTCGCTCGCCATGGTTCCGATCGATGTGAAAGTCGATGTGAAAGCCCCGCCAGCACCGCCGCCCCGGCGCAAACTGTCGACGGTCACCTAACTGACCATACCTCACCGTTGTTTGCAATGGCCGAGGAAATCTGACTGTATCGGTGAAATCACTATCGGGGCATAAACCCGATTTGCGGATTCGCCCAGACGGGCGGACGGGCGGCCCTGACCCGCGCAGAATCCCGTTATTTGCCCCTTGCGCGAATACTGGCGGTCATGCGTTTAGTTCAGGGATGAATGGCTTTGACAAGGGGAGGAAACGGGATTGTCGGGCGCGGTCACGGTTTCGGTTGGCGGGCGAGCGGTTACTCTCACAGCCGATGCGCTTTTGCGAGTCGGTTTTGCGGGGGCCGTCACGGCGTTGCCTTTCGTACCGGATTGGATCGAGGGATTGATCAGCATCGACAATCGGCCGGTGCTCCAGATCGACCTTGGCCGCGCGCTTGGCGGTCCTGGATCGGCGCGCACGCCCGAAGCCGGCGATAAAATCGTGGTGGTTCAATCTGCGGCCGGAGTCATCGCGCTGCGGGTCGGGGGGTTGGCTCGGTCGGTCGATCCCACGGCGCCCCGCTTTTCCGTCGCGGCCATTATTCCAGGTTTGGTTGAGCCATCCCAACCGAGTTGCCGGCGGGTGGACGCTGCACCCGCCAGCGCCCGGGAGCCCCCTAATCCCGCCGCAATCGCGCTGGTGGTCACGAGTGGCGCCACCCGGACCGGCATTCTGATTGAGAACGGGGTCAGTGTTGGCCACGTTACAAAATGCGTCGAGGTCCGCACCGGAGACAGCACCGGCCATTTGGTGGCAAGCATCAATGATCGTTTGCTGCCGGCCCGCCGATTATCGGCGGAAGGCGGCACCGAACATGCGGTGATCGGCGGCCCACCCAAGGGCGAGATGGCAATCCTGGTCTGCCGGCTGATCGGGCTGGAACGGATTGCCGTTGATCGGCTGATGATTTTGCCGGGGGCGCCGCTCGGTCAAAATCTGTGTTTTCCGATGGAGGGAGGCGACCCCGTTTGTCTCCAGGATTTTGCGACGCTTACTTGTGATATCGGGGGCGGGGCTGCGGCTGGCGCAAGCTATCGGGCTTTGCTGGAGCGGGTGAAGAACCGCGCGAGAGAAACTTCGTCGTCCCCACCGGCAGAGCTTTCGGGCTGGGGGCATGATTGCCGTTGCTTGATGGTTGAGGTTCGGGGCGTCCGGTGGCTGATCCCGCTGGAACTGGTGGTGCGAATGCTGGGGGTGGATGAGCGACAGGCCATTGTGCCGGACGGACCCGGCGGCCATGGCGTCCCCCTGTTCGATGCCGCCCGCTGGTTCTCGCCCGCTAGCCTGCCGCTATCGAAATCGAGGCTGGCGAAATCGAGGCTGGCGAAATCGAGGCCGGCGAAATCGAGGCCGGCGAAATCGGAACCAGCAGAAACTTTACTGATGCGCTCGGCCAACCAAACCTTGATCGCGCTACGGGTTGATCGCATCGCCCTTGAAGATCCGGGAAACACCGCACCCTGGCTGCCACCACCGGCTTTGCCTTTGGGGCTGGCCCGGTTGGTTGCCGCCGTTCGTGCCGACCCCGTTACTGGGCGCTGGTGCCTTCGGCTGGAGTCCGGGCTCGATCTTAAAGACCTGCCCTATCTTATCCGCCGGGCCGGAGCTTTGGCCTTGCTCGGACGGTTGGCGCCGGGCGTTACTCCTTAAAACACGCACGCTTCAAACCCCAATACCCAGGAGCAAGATTATGAGCCTTACGATCAAGACGAAGTTGCGACTGGCCTTTTTCGGCTTAGCCGCAGTCTTCATCGCATTTGGGGCTCTTGCCATTAACCGAATGGGGACGCTAAACGCCCGTTCGACGGAAATGGAAGTCAACTGGATTCCCAGCATGGCCTATACCGCCGCGCTCCACGCCGACTTCAGCCAGAAAATGATCGAGGTTGCTCTCCACATCCTGACCACCGATGCGCCCGGTATGGCGGCAAGAGAACAGCGGATGGCCGAGTTCGACCGCGACATCGCCCGACTGCGCGCTCTTTACGAGCCACTCATCGATTCTGAAGAAGAACGCCAGACCTATACAATATTCTCAAATAAATATGTCGACTTTAACGTCCAGACTAAAAATATTTTAGTATTATTACGCAATAATCAAAATTCTCAGGCCAATGATTTAATGAAAAATGAAAAGGTAAGCTTTGACGAGATTGCATTTCTTTTGAATAAACTGGTTAAAATAAACCGGGAAGGCGCGGCTCAGGAAGGTAAAGAGAGCACCAGGGTCTTTACCAACACCCGCTATGCCTTGACGGCGGGAATTTCCTTTATGGTCTTGATTACACTTTGGCTGGCGGTGGCCCTGGAGCGGGCCGTGTCGCGGCCGATCAAGGAGCTATCCGAAGTTGTGAGCAAGCTCGCCGCTGGCGATCTTCAGGTTACGCCCAAGGGGGTTGAGCGGCAGGACGAGGTGGGGATGATCGCCCGGTCCATCGCTTCCACCGCCAAGACGTTACAACACCTAATGAGCGAACTTCGCGGCCTGATCGGCGAGGCCCGAGCCGGAAATCTTTCGGTGCGCGCCGAGGCGGGCGACCTCAATGGTGAGTTTGCCGATTTGCTGGCGGCTGCGAACGACTTGCTCGATGTCTTGGCGCATCCGCTGGCCGAAGTTGCCCGAGTCATGCAACGCTTAGCCGCGGGCGATCTCAAGGACCGCGTGACCGGCGCCTATGAGGGCGACTTGCGGGCGCTCAAAATCAACGTCAATCGTAGTCTTGATGGCTTGGTGACGCTGCTGGTCGAGCTTGGAACACTGGCGGCGGGAATGGCGGAAGGTGACCTGCGGCGATCCCTCGATAATGACTATCAGGGCGAGTTCGCGGTTCTCAAAACCAACTTCAATCGGGGCATCTCTCAATTGCGCGAAACGCTGGCCGGGCTGGTTGCCGATACCAGCCAAGTTTCAGCCGCAATCAGTCAAACCACCGCCGCCGCCCAACAGGTGGCCCAGGCGACCGCCGGGCAGATTGGCGCACTGGGTGAGATCGCAGCCGCGATCAGCCAAACGGCGAGCGCGGTCAGCGAAGTTTCCAGCCATGCCGGCACCGGCAACGCGCTCAGTCGTTCCACCGCCGAGCTGGCGGGCGGCGGGCGGCGGATGTTATCGCGGCTGGCGGGGGAAATCGAGCAAATCGCCGCGCGTCAAGGCAGCATCGATCGGATCACCGCCACCATCACCCGAATTGCCGACAAAACCCAGGTGCTCTCCATCAACGCCGGCATTGAAGCGGCACGGGTTGGCGACCAGGGCCGGGGCTTTGGCGTGGTTGCCCACGAGATTGGCCGATTGGCCGAAGAAACCGCCATCGCCGCCCGGGATATCGGCACCCTGATCATCGAGGCCGGGCTGGGAGTCCAACGAACGGTGAGCGGGGTCGCCGAAGCCCGTCAAACCATGGACGAAATCGCAATAAAAGCCGAAAACGCCGGCTCCGCCTCGGAGACCATTGCGGCGGCAATCACCGAACAGGCGAGTGCTGTGCAGGTTTTATCGGAGCGCAGCAACGACCTACGCTCGGGCGGCGAAACCACCGCCGCCGCCGTGGAGGAGATCAGCGTCACCATGGAAGAATTGGCGCGGATGGCCCACCGGACCCGCACCGAAATGTCGCGCTTCACCCTGACCTGACACCGAGCCCAGCCCCACGAGTCCAAGCCCCCGAGTCCAACCAATGAGCGATCTCCCCGCGTTTCTGCTTGCCCGGAAGTTTATTCCGCCGCTCTTGGCCGCGATTGTGCTCGGGGTTGCGCTTTATTTCGGTGGCCAGTCCTATCAAGTGATCGGGCTTGCCGCTCTCGATCGCCTGCGTCAAGTTTTAGCCTATGGGCTGGGTATCGCCGAAATCGCCGTGCTGGCGGTGCTGGTCCACCGCTTCCTCCGTTACATCGTGCTTGATGGGTTGGTGGCGCGGGCGCTGGGGACGCCGGTTCCGGCCCTTTTAATCCAGATTTCCGGGCTGATGGTGGTGGTGACCGCCGCTGCCGCCGTTTTTAGCATCGTGTTCCAGCAGGACCTCACGATTCTTTGGGCGGCATCGGGCGTGTTGGGCTTGGTGTTTGGCATGGCGCTCAAGGACATGATCCTTGACGTTTTCACCGGCATCGCCCTCCACCTCGACCGCCCGATCCGGCTTGGCGATATCGTGCAGCTTCACCGCATGGGCGATCAGCTTGTTGAAGGCAAGGTGCTGGAAATAAGCTGGCGGGCAACCCGTCTGCTCGATGATTTCGGCAATGTGGTGATCGTGCCCAACAGCCGGTTGGGGGCGGCAACCATCACCAACTTCTCGGCGCCCGACCCCACCTGCTGGTTTATCGTGCCGGTGACGCTGGATGCCGACGTGCCGCCGCCGCGCGCGATCCGCATTTTGGAAGCGGCGGCCGTTGAAGGAATAGCGGCGTTCACGTCCCCAACCGGCTCGGCGCCGATGGTTGCCGCCAAGGGGCTGACCAGCACCGGCGTCGATTATATCATTTGCCTGCGCGTTCCCCCTGAAAAGCGGCTTAGCGCCCGGGATGCCGTGGTTCAACAGGTGTGGAAGCACCTTACCCAGGCTGGTCTGAAGCCAGCGTGGCCAAAAGTGGCCCAGGCGGAAGCTCATCTCACCGAGCCCCCGCGCGAGGGGCTGACGCCGGCCGAAGTGGCGCTGCTGTTTTCCGCAACGCCCCTGTTTCGGGATTTGTCGGAAGCCACGCGCGGCCATCTTGCGAGCCTGGTGCGCTATCGAACATTTGCGGCAGGCGCGGTGCTGGTCCAGGCGGGGGAAGCGGCTGCCAGCCTTTACCTCGTTCTCGAAGGGTTGGTGTTGATCGATGCCGGCCGCGCCCCCAAGGGCCAAAAAGCAGCCCCACCCCGGCTTGAGGGGCCGGGCGGGCTGGTCGGCACCCAGGCGGTCTTGATGGCCGAAGGCTATTCCGAAACCGTTCGGTGTCGCACCGCATTGCGCGCGGCCGAGCTTGACCAGCCGGCGCTTGGCCGGTTGCTCGCGAGCGATTCCACCCTGGCACGGATGCTCAGCCGGCGTCTTGCCGACGAGATGCGCTGCACCCAAGCATCGCTCACAGGCCGCCGGCTGATGGCTCCCGACGAGGAGCTGACGGAAGATATTTTGGCCGGTATCCGTCGGGCCTTCCCAAACGTAGTGATTCCCTGATTTATAGAGAATGCCCTGAATTCAGGAACGCGAGAGTAACTCATGACCGATTTTTCGACCCTGATTCAGCAGGGCAACTCCTGGCTGTTTATACCCAGCGCCATTTTGCTCGGGGCCTTGCATGGCCTGGAGCCAGGGCACTCAAAAACCATGATGGCCGCCTTTATTATCGCGGTGCGGGGGACGGTTTCTCAAGCCGTGTTGCTGGCGCTGGCGGCGACGCTTTCCCATACCGCCATCGTGTGGACCATCGCGCTGGGGGGGATGTATTTCGGTCAACACTGGAATGCCGAGGCCAACGAGCCCTACCTTCAGCTCGTGTCGGGCCTGCTTATCCTTGGTGTCGCCCTTTGGATGATGATCCGGACATGGCGGGAGCAACACGCCCGGCTTAACCATCACGACCACCATCACGATGAGGTGAAGCACATCGATACCGGCCACGGCATCGTGCGGCTTGATGTGTTTGAAGATGGTGTGCCGCCGCGCTTCCGTTTGTTCAGCGACAACGGCCATGGCCATGGCTGGGGGGCCGATCAGGTCCAAATTGAAACCGAGCGGCCGGATGGCACGCGCCAGACCTTTACCTTTATAGCCAAAGCGGGCATGGCCGGAGCGGGGTTCCTGGAGTCGCGGCAGGAAATTCCGGAGCCCCATGAATTTATCGCCCGACTTCGGCTCGGACACGGACACCACCATCACGACTATGACGTTGAATTCGTCCAACGCGCCCACCATCACCATGCCGTAGAAGACTATGAAGGGTTGGATGTGGCGGCCCCCGGCTACCAGGACCCTCACGAACTGGCTCACGCCAATGATATTCGTCGAAGGTTTAGTAGTCGTTCGGTTACAACGCCCCAGATTATTCTCTTTGGATTGACGGGCGGGTTGATTCCCTGCCCCGCGTCGATCACAGTTCTACTGCTATGTTTGCAACTAAAACAGATAGTCCTGGGGGCGGCCCTGGTTTTATGTTTCAGCATTGGCCTTGCGTTGACAATGGTGATGTCTGGTGTGTTGGCGGCCATGAGCGTGCATCACCTATCACAGCGCTGGACCGGTTTTGGCGAGTTTGCCCGCACCGCGCCCTATTTTTCTTCAGCCCTGATCCTTGTGGTCGGCATTTATATCGGCTGGCAGGGATTGCACGCGCTTCTTTAGGCTTCTTAGCAGAATTGAGGCAAACTGACCTTGGCAATTCCCTGAGATGTCCATGTTCAGCACGATGCCCCTTGTGATGCTGGCGGCAGTCTGGTAGCAAATGGACCGTTGTGCCGAGTAGGCTTTATTGGAGTCCGAGGCGTCGAAATGGCGATCACCGTATCCCGCTCTGCCGCCGTGCTGACCGTCAGCGATGGAAAGACGAGTCGCACCGTTGAATATAAACACATCCGGGCGGCGGCTTTGGTGGCGGATCGTATCTCGTCGGATAAGGTCTTTGCGCGCCAGTGGCTACAAGAAGAGCGCAAATCTGTGTCTTTACCCACCACCACAAAGGACAGCGCCAACAATACCGGGACTTGAAGGGCCGCCGCTCGGCTTACAAACTTGGTATAATAACGCTCCCTTGCGCCGCTTTCCTTAAATCCGGTTGAAGCGGCACCGGACCAATGGTCAGACCTTATGCCGCCATCCTCGCCGTCCCTGGATAGCATCGCTTCCGAAGCCGAAAGAATGGCGAGTGAAGTGAAAATGACGATCCCCGATCCTGGCCATATCTGGATGACGTTGCCCGATGGAGCATTACCCGGCGCCGAGGGTGAGCCGTGTAGCCTCGCATCAATGAAATTACCCGACAAGCGACACGCCGTGCTTTTGGCCCGGCAGATGTTTCTGAGGGATGGCCCATGCTCGTTCAATGTTGGTGGGCGGCGTATTTTGGTGGAATTCCACCCCTCCATCATCGTGGGCCGGGCCAAGGATGGTCGGGCCTTTGCCCACACCGACAACGCGCTGGCCCTGAACGAACCCAAGGCCAAGGTTGAGCCCGATCCACCGCCCGTTCCCGATCCCGGTGAACTGCTGGTGAGTTTACAAAACTCAACCAAATCGCTGGAGGCGATCGACGACCTTCTGACCGATCCCAGCGCGATCTCCTCCATGGACGAGGCAACTCGGACTGCGGCGCACCAAAAGCTGGCGATGGCCAAGGATAAAGCGCTGGCCGGGTTGGGAACGCTGTCTTCAATTCTCGCCGAGGGTGATCATGGTGACCGGGATACTTGGCTTGCGCGGGTGGCCGAAGCCAGCGGCAGTATGGTCGAAGATATGGCTGACCTTGATGGCCTGCCGGAAGACGCCAAAGCGAATAAACTGAAAGCACTTGGCGATCTCAAGCTTACGGTCGCCCGCTATTTTGCTTCGGTAGACCCAAACTCGCCGGTCGTGCAGAAGTTTTCTACCGGTATCAGTGCATTGGTGCTGAAGGAGCGGCGAGAAGTCGTTCAGTCTAAAAAGAACTCGTTGGAAAAAGACCTGGAGGAAGCCTACTCGGCGCTGATTTCGGTGGTTCAGTCGGCAATTCCCAAAGGCTCCAATGTTTCACTCCTACCCCTGCCCCGCCTTGAAGCGGCTCATGGTTATTGGGGAAAAATAGTCTTCAACATGTGTCACCTTATGATGACGGTGCAAAACCGTGGCTTTCACATGCGCATCGATATTGATCCGCGCAATAAGCGAGTCTGGAACGAGTTTCGGGCTTGGGAGGACAAAAATCCACCCCAGATTCACATCGTCTCCCAGACGGTGGGCGATCGGACCAATGGTCCCCGACGCAAGGCCGAGCCCACAGCAAAGCTCGACATTGCCGATTACTTTAACTGAAGCCCGCCACTGTTTCGAGATGCGTCACCATGAAAGCTGCTAAGCCCGACACCATTGCCACTCATGCTGGCTCGTCTCCATTTGAACAGCACGGCATGGTCAATCCGCCGGTTTACCATGCCTCGACTGTTTTGTTTCCGAGCTTGGCCGCGCTGGAAGCGGCAGACGCCAACCCCTTTGAAATCTACAATTATGGGCGCCTGGGCACGCCAACGAGCCATGCCTTTGAGCGAGCGATCGCTCAGTTGGAGGGGGGGTATCGGGCGGTTACCGTCAGCTCGGGTCTGGCCGCCATCACCACCGCTCTTTTGGCCTTCACCAAAGCCGGCGATCATGTGCTGATCACCGATAGTGCCTATGGGCCAGCCCGACGTTTTGCCAACGAGGAGCTAACCCGCTATGGGGTGGCGGTTGAATATTACGACCCGCTGATTGGCGCCGGCATTGATGCCCTCATTCGCCCGAACACCAGTCTTGTCTACCTCGAGTCACCGGGGTCGCTGACCTTTGAAATTCAAGATGTTCCGGCCATCGCCGCCGCTGCCAAACGGGTGGGCGCCGTGGTTGTATTGGATAACACCTGGGCGACGCCACTTCATTTTCGTCCGTTTGATCATGGTGTCGACGTTTCCATTCATGCGGCCACCAAATACATCGTTGGTCATTCGGACGCTATGCTGGGTGTGCTGAATTGCACCGAAGCCGCCTTTGACGTTGTTAAGCGCGCGGCCGTTCGTTATGGCGCCGCTGCCGGTCCCGATGATATTTATTTCGGCCTGCGTGGGCTGCGGACCCTTTCGGTGCGCCTCAAACGTCATGGCGACTCCAGTTTGGCGCTGGCCGATTGGTTGTCGCGTCAACCGGAAGTCCGGCACGTTTTGCACCCCGCCCGACCCGATCACCCCGGCCATCACCTGTGGCGGCGGGATTTTCGCGGCACCAGCGGCTTATTTGCGGTTTTATTGGAGCCGTTCGCCAAGCACGCGATTGCGGCCATGTTTGATCATTTCGAGGTGTTCGGGCTCGGCTATAGTTGGGGTGGCTTCGAGAGCCTGGCCCTTCCGCTCGACCCCCGGCCGGTGCGCTCGGCGACGCGCTGGGGGCATGATGGCCCGTTGCTGCGTTTTCACACCGGCCTTGAAGACATTGACGATCTGATTCGTGATCTTGACGCTGGCTTTGGCCGTTTGCGCCAAGCCGTGAGCTGAGGACCAACCGCCATGGCTGATTATTCCGCGATCCTCGACGCCGTGAGCTTCAACGCCGACGGGTTGGTTCCGGCCATCGCCCAGCAGTCTGCAACCGGCGAAGTCCTGATGATGGCCTGGATGAACCGCGACTCGCTGATCGAGACCTTGACCACCGGACGGGTCTGCTTTTGGTCCCGCTCCCGTAACAGCTTATGGCGCAAGGGCGAACGTTCCGGCCAAGTGCAAGTTTTAAAATCGCTACGCCTCGATTGTGACGGCGACACCCTGCTGCTGGAGGTGGATCAAACCGGGGTCGCCTGCCACACCGGCCGCCGCTCCTGTTTTTACCGGAGTTGGGAAAACGGGGCGCTCAACACCATTCTTGATGTCGAATCGGATCCAGAGGCGCTCTATGGGGCCTGAACGCGGCTAATTTCCCAAGCGCTAAAGAAAGCGCTGTTTCAAACCATCCAAATCAGACTATCAAATCATTTGAACGGCAGCCACGGGATAGCCATCCCGATTCCAATTCCCGACACCCCAGAGGCCCGCTCTCATGATCAGCCGCTTGGTGATACTTTTTTTATTCCTGGTCGCGGCTCCGGTTTTGGCGGACTCGTCGACTCCGGTAACCTTTGGCCACTCCGATATCACCATTGTCACGATAGGCGGAAAGACATTTCGCTTTGCTGTCGAGATTGCGGAGACGCAAGAGCAGCTTCACCAAGGCTTGATGTTTCGCGAGACCATGGCCGATGATACTGGAATGCTCTTTTTACTTGGAACCGAAGAAGTGGCGTCTTTTTGGATGCGCAACACCTTTCTTCCTCTCGACATGATATTCATCGCCCGTGATGGCCATATCACCAATATTCATCGCAATGCCCCACCCGGTTCAACTGCGATTATCAGCTCAACCGCCCCTGTCATCGCGGTGCTGGAGGTTAACGCCGGAATTACCGGCCGCCTCGGCATTCACGGTGGCGACAAGGTGCTCCACCCCGCCTTCCGATAACCGGATATTTCCGCCCATTACGCTATGTCACGCTTTTATACCGATTTTTCAGGCGTCGCCCTTGCTCCTGGAGGTGAGTTGATGTAGCTAAGGGGAGTTCGGGGCGTAGCGCAGTCTGGTCAGCGCGCCAGTTTTGGGTACTGGATGCCGGAGGTTCGAATCCTCTCGCCCCGACCACTTTTTTGGTTTGCGTTCGTTTTTTGCCAACCTGCTCGATGTAGCCGTTTCGGAGACCGCGACCGATGACCGCCCGCATTTATCAGCCGAGTCGCTCTGTCACCCAGTCTGGGTTGGGCAGAACCCGCGAGTGGGTGTTGGAATACGAGCCGGCAACCCCGCGCGTTCCCGAGCCGCTCATGGGCTGGATAAGCTCTGCCGATTCGCTAAATCAGGTTCGTCTGCGCTTCGCCACTCAAGAAGCCGCCGTCGCCTACGCCGAGCGGAACGAGCTTGCGTTCTCCATCCAGAATGCCGCCGCCCGCCGGATTCGCCCCAAGAGCTACACCGATCGTTTCCGTCCCGTACGCAATCACTGATCCGCAAAGCCGGCTCAGGCCCCATAGCTCAGCAGGATAGAGCACGCGCCTTCTAAGCGCGGGGTCGCTGGTTCAAGTCCAGCTGGGGTCGCCATCTTTTCAATGGGTTAGCGGGGGGCGGCCGGAATAAACGCACAGGGTTTCCCACAGTTTCCACACACAGGGGTGCCTGTTGCTGAATCAAGTTTTTCATAAATTATATCAGCTTGTTATCTAAACGCAGCGCCCTCACCACAGGGCATGGCGTTTCCAGTTGAAATACAAGAATGGACGTGATTCACTATCGCCATTGTTCGAGCACTAGGCTGTTATGGCGAAATACTTTCGAGAGACAGATCGGCGACAGTTGGCGTTATTTCCAGTCGATATGATGGACTGATTGTCGGAGACCGGCATTGTCCACTTGATCGTTGACGCGGTGTCCTTGATGGACCTTTCGGCCGTTCTCAAGGAATACAAGGTCGGCAAGGCTGGGAACGTGCCGTTTGCCCCGAGCGTTCTTCTTTCTCTTCTGATTTATGCCTACAGCTTCAGATGCCGGTCGAGCCGACGCATCGAGGCGCTGTGTCATACCATCGAGCCTAATGATTGACATACGGCAGCCAGGGGTAACCGGTCAACGAGCGAAGGCGCTCGGTATCACTGGCATAGACAGCTTTCGGGCGCCATGCCATCCCGCCCGGTCCATGATCAGCAGGGCCAGGACATTCGGTGCCAGGGACTTGGAGAACTCTTCGAGAAATCTGTTCATGCTCACTGTATTGACCTTGGCCATGACCAGGGCAAAACTCTCTCCGGTTTCCGGACAGACGGCGGCGTAACTATAGGTCGAGGAGAAACGCCGGTCATGGAACCCCGCGAGCCCCTCGGCGTTGTACCGGATAATCGCTTCACGCAACGCTATCCATGCCGGCAAGCCGAACCGCTTCCGCCCGCTCCATCCCTTCGAGGGCATGGGCGATCGCAAGCATGCGCTTGACCGCTCGCCTATGGCTTGTGCGATTGGCACGCAAAAGGTCGAACCAACGTCATCGGAGACGATCAGCTTGATCCCCATCAGGCCGCGTCGGGTCAAGCTGTCGAGGAAGGCGCGCCAGTGGACCTCGACTTCGGACAGAGCCACCGAAACGCCGAGCACCCGGCGCACACCGTCAGCGGTGACGCCGACGGCGACCAAGACGGCGCAATCGATCAAGTGTCCGCCTTCGCGAACTCGTTCGTAGCGGGCGTAGAGAACGAGGTAGGGCGTTTCATCGAGGGGGCGTTCTCGCCAAGCGGCAAGATCTATGTCAAGATTTTCGGCGGCCCGACGCTGTGCCATTAGAGACAACTCCTTCGTAGGGGGTGATGGAATACTTCCGAAGAAATCGCCGATGAATACTTTCTGATTTTACCGCCCGCCGGGGCATTATCAGGGGGTACCGAATTTACAGAAGATGGGGTCATCGGGCGCCGGTACCGGCCGGGTTGATGCAGTGGGCAGGGCCTTCAAGACGTTGCAAAGCCAGCAGCGCCGGATGCTGTTGACCAGCCGAAAACTGCTCCTGACAAAATGGCTGGATATCGAAAATGATCTCCGCGGCACGTTACGCAACTTCTCGAGGCGCGAGTTCGCGAACTGGTTGATGGTTATCCGATGGTCGCGGCGGTCGCCGGTCCAATGCTGGCGGCACTCCGGGAGCCGTCCACCGTTCACCATCCTGGACAAGATTGATCGACGTGGCGCGGGCCGACCCGGTGTCATCCTACACCGGATGTGGGTCGATGGCACCGAGTTCCGGTGGGACAAGGAGCCCGTGGTGGCCTGATATTCTAATTCCGGTCACACCAATGGCGACAGCGGCGACATGGAGGATATGAACGGTTCCCACGTCAGCGGAACGACGTCTCTCACAGGGACGATGGACAGGGTGAGGATCGTGTAATGGCTCGGCCCCAACAGCTCGCGGTTGAGATCGCACAGAAGATTGGCCCGCCCCATCCTTCTGATCCCGTGAGGTGCGTTGGAGTGCGGCTAAGGACAAGTATGCTTTTATCCGTCCTGCTGTAAGTATAGCATCGCACTCACTCGTTGCGTCCGCTGCTCTGCCAAAAGGTAGGTCGGGACGAAGGGATGGTCTTGAAAGATCAAACAAAGGGATGAAGGTGCTTGACTCCTGGCGCCCGATTAGAGAAGCCATGGTGCACGAACGGTCGGACTCGACCGACCATTATGATATCAGGCAATGGATTTCCTTGGTACAGGCACATAACATTGGCGCTCATCGCCCACGCTTTTCTGGTGGTAATCATGGTGCGGTCTGCGCCAGCGGAAAAAAGAATCGTGATGACCTTACTGCGGACAAGGTGCGTAATCCGACGGATGGCGGGCACCGATTCCGATTGATGGCGGGCAGTCAAACCGATTGATGGCGGGCACCGGTTCCGACGGATCGCGGGCGGGTTAGGGTGGATG
>CAIZDL010000009.1 GCA_903931735.1 uncultured Rhodospirillales bacterium | reverse complement strand
TGGCCATCGCGGCCAAGACCGCCGAACTCCTCGCTCATCGGTTGGTCATGCGCTCTCGCCTCGGACGCGGCTCCATGTTCGCGGTTGAGGTGCCCCGGGCCGAAAAGCCGGCGGCGACGATCACCCACACCTCCGCCCCCCTGCCCCGCGCCCCCACCGACTGCGGGGTGCAGGCAACCATTTTATTGATCGAGGATGACCCGCTTCAAGCCTCGGGGCTGGAAACGATGCTCATCGCCCAGGGCCACCGGGTGGTTGTGGCGCAAGACCTTGCCAGCGCGCTCGCAGCCCTGCCAACGCCGCTCCACCTCATTCTCAGCGACTATCGATTGGCTGGACCATCGGGAATTGAAAGCGTGCAGGCCATACGCGCAGCCGCCGCAGAGGTCATTCCCGCCATTATCCTAACCGGCGACACTCACACCAAGATCACCGCTGAGGCGTCTCGGGACGGCTGCAAAATCATCCACAAACCCTGCGCCGCCAAACGGTTGCTGGATACCATCGCAGCAGTCATCGCAACTCCCAGCGGGGCCCCCTAAAGCCCAAGTTCCCCTAAAACCCCAGTTCCCCTAAAACCCAAGTTCAATGGCGCGGGTCACCGCCTGGACTCGGTTTTTCGCCCCAAATTTGTGAAAAATACCCCGAAGGTGAAGCCGTACCGTGACTTCCTCGACCCCTAGGTTGCGCCCAATCTGTTTGTTGCTCAACCCATCGCGAAGCTGCAACAGCACATCCCGCTCCCGCGGGGTTAACCGGCTCAATTCGGGAGCCACAGCGATCCGGGGCGCGATATGGGTGCTTTTTTGCCAAACCGAGTCCGACGGGTAATAAAGCCCGCCCTTAGAAATTAACCGAATCGCCTCGATAAATTGTAGTGCCGAAAGTGTCTTGGGAATAAAGCTTACCCCTCCCCGTACAATCATGTCGTTAAGGCTGTCGACATAATCCGCCCCGGATATTATCGCGAGGCCACTTGTACAGGTAATCGCCCGGAGCAGAGCAATCTCGTTGCTCCCAACCATCCCAGGCATCACATAATCTAAGAGAACGACATCAAAGACCGGATGCGACTTTATCGTTTCGACCACATCAGCGAAGTTGCAAACCATCTCCAACTCAATGTCGGGACAGCAGTGACCGATTAAGCACTCCACCGAATCCCGAAAAAGAGCATGGTCATCAGCCAGTAAAACACGCATAGCCCCCTCCCAACTAAGCGCTCACAGACCAGCTCCTAACTACGAACTGTCCAGCAATGCGCCAGTTGCATAGATAGGTATCACGAGTGAGCATCACGCAAAAGGGAATAATACGCGCCACAAAAACGCCAACTTGTGATAAACCCCTATGATAGCTACTTAACCCTCTCCTTATTTCTTATCTGATTACTAGAATGCAAACTATCTCGTCGAAAATGTTGCGGAGCATCGTAGTCCAACCCAAAATTGATCGGGATCACTCTTTAGGGGGCACCACGGGCCGCCCGACTGGAGGAATATTGATCAATGGCGAAGCGCTCATGCTCGCCGGAAGCACAATGGTGGAGGTGCCCCCGCTACGGGCGAAGAGCCTCAGAGACTCGTTCGCTTCATGCTGGAGATATTCCGGGGTCAGGCTATGGTTGATCGCTTCATTGGCCTTGGCGATACCAACAGCCTCAGTCAGGCGGATTTCGGCCTCTTTTTGCGCAATCTTAGTGCGAATTTCCATCGCCTCAAGGCGCTTTTGCTGGTTGACCGCATCTTGGATCGCCTGCTCAATCGCGGGGTCGGTCACCACGGTGCGCACCACCACCCTGGTAATCTGGAAAGTTCGGGGGTCGTTGGCATCCAGTTCCCTTTGAAGGCGCGCTTCAACATGGGCGCTGATCTGTTCGCGCTGTTGATGAACCTGAAGGCTATTGATCATCGCCACTTCTTGGTAAATCGCGTTGCGCGCCAAGGTTTGGACCAACCGATAGGCGGGCGCCATAACATGCGATGGCTCCGACAACGCCTCACTCTGCCCCGCGTACTTCACCACCAGCCCCGCCACCCGGCCCGGCAGCACCCGGTAATAGACTGTGACATCCATATGCTTGATAAAAAGATTATCGGCCGCCTTAGGCGTAAGATTATCAATCAACACTGCAATTTCTTTGGTCGAATACTCACTCACCGATGCAAAAGGCGCCGCATATAGCCCCGGTTGCAGCTCTTGCATCGCCACTGTTCCCCAGCGGGTCTCTATTCCCACGTTTCCGGTCTCGATCGCGCCAACCGAAGCCATAACCACAGTGGCAAGAACGATGCCGCCGGTAACAATATGATCCAGCCACGGCCCAAGCTGCATAGCGATCGAGGTAAACATCCACGCCCCTCCCAAAAAACGACCTGCCCCATTACCAGTAAGAATGCCACGCTTTTTGGCCGCCGTCCAGGTGCCGGGGGCGAGAGCTTAATGGTTAACATCGCACCCCACCTCCCCTTGACAACCAAACCCGGGTCTACTACTTCCCAGGCGGGCCGGAGTTCGGGGACGCTGCTCACCCTCCAAAGAATGCCCCCAAGAAAGGGTGAGAAAATGGACTTTTCCGAGCAAATGGCGACCAAGTTGCTAACTCACACGATTCGGCAACTGGGGCAGGCAATCAACGAAACACTGTGCGTCACCCCCGACAAAGCGGCAGTTCGGGCAATGATCAACGACGTTCGGAGCACTCTAGCCGAATTCGAAAGCGCCTATTTCGACGATGATAAGTAAGCCAGCCGACACGTCGCCCGATATCAGTGGCCAGTTTTCGGCTTTTCCTTAGCCTCAACTTTTGGCTTGGCGGCTTGAGGGTGTTTAGCCTCCTCAGCCTTACGCCGGGCTTCCATTTGGGCGGCGATCGCTTTGCGCCGCAACGTATTATCTTCATTTTGTTTCGAAGCGATCCGGATTGGCTCCCCTATTGGCCCCTCCAGGTTTGCCGCCTTCATAACCGCGCCAAACTCGTCGGTCGGAACGTAAGCCCCAAGCGCCAGATAGTGCGTAACGGCTTCCCGGTCGCCCGCCGCCAGCGCCAGCCGCAACCCATCAGAGGGCTCATAAACCGTGGGTTTGGGCGCCTCAAGCGGCGGCTCGTGGGGGTCAGAGGCGCAAATCTTCCACGCCCGGTCGGGCGGCGCCGTAACCGCCACCCCGGCAACCATAACGCTGGTCATGGCCATGACATCGCCGGTCATCTTGAATTCGAGGTAGCTATCTTCGTCAATAATCAGCTTAAAGCCCTCGCTTTCAAAGCGGTAACCACCCTCGACATAGCGAGAACGCTTAGAATTTGTAAACTCGGTGTAAGAATTCACGCCCAACTGAACCCCAGTCTCCGAATGCGGGTTCTTTGCGCAATTCGTGCTGAGGAATTTCGACATGAATTTTTCCGTAAAGAGGTCCCGCACCTGCGCCTGAGCTGCCTCCGCCGCAGCCAACGCTTCATGGCGCTCCTCCTCGTGGTGCGAAGCACCGTGCCCCTCTTCGTGATGCGAAGCGCCGTGCTCCCCCTCGTGGTGCGAAGCGCCGTGCTCCCCCTCATGGTGCGAAGCGCCGTGCTCGGGGGCTGGGGCCTCAGGCGTGGCGTGGCTCTCATGAACGACCGCCACCACTTCCGCCGCGTGGCCGCCGCCCTGAGGCGGCCCAAGGCTAACCAGCGCGCCAAAGCCCACCAGCGACCCCGCCAACACCATCACGCCATAAGAATAGGGCAGCAAGGCGTTCCCCGCGACCAGCCCGGCATCCGCCCCACCCTTTTGGGTCGCCATTTTTGTCGTCCAGCGATCAATTGTATGGTTCCGGGGCATGACAATCGGTCTGGTTCCTGTGGTTTTGCCCCGCTAATTGGCGATTTTGCGTCAAAACGGCGGCAATCTGCTCATCGTTCTACCCGCTCACGCTCAATTTGTCACTCTATCTGATTTGAATATTTCGATGCGCGCCCGCCGCTACAAGGGCCGCCGCGCTTTTAAGGCGGCGGTAAGCGTGCCGTCGTCGAGATAATCCAGCTCGCCGCCCAACGGCACACCCTGGGCCAGCCGCGATACCGCAACGCCAGTCCCCGCCAGCCGGTCGGTTACCACATGCGCGGTGGTCTGGCCATCAATGGTGGCGTTGAGGGCCAGAATGATCTCCCGCACGCCCGGAAGGCAGGCGCGGACAACCAACGCCGAGATGCTGAGATCGTCGGGGCCAACCCCCTCCAACGCGGAAAGGGTCCCGCCCAGCACATGATACACGCCCCGAAACGCCCGGGTCCGCTCCAGCGCCCATAAATCCGAGACCACCTCGACCACGCAAATCAGCCCGTGATCACGCCCCTGGTCGGCACAAATCCCGCAAGGATTGGCACTATCAAGGGTCCCACACTCCCGACAAACACAAACTCCATTTTCCAGCCCCGAGAGCACCGCGATCAACGGCGCCAGGAGGGTTTCGCGACGCTTCAGGAGATGCAACACCAACCGCCGGGCCGAGCGCGGCCCCAGCCCCGGCAATCGGGCGAACACCTGGATCGCCTGATCAATCGCGCCGCCCGCCGCCAAGGCTCAGCTTTCCAGCATCCGCCGAAGCAGCTCGATGTCCTCATCAAAGCTGGAATCGGTGGCCCGCAATTCATCAACCTTGTGTACGGCGTGAATCACCGTGGTGTGGTCCCGCCCGCCAAACTTCCGCCCGATTTCGGGCAGCGAACGCGTTGTTAAGTGCTTGCACAAATACATGGCGACTTGACGAGGCCGCGCCACGGTGCGCGAGCGCCGGGCGGAGTGCATGTCGGCGAGCTTTATATTGTAGTGCTCGGCCACCTTCTTTTGAATTTCGTCGATGGAAACCCGGCGATCATTGGCGCGCAGCAAATCGTGCAGAACCTCCTGCGTCGATTCGAGGGTGATTGCCCGGCCAACCAGTTCGGAATGGGCAACGATGCGATTGAGCGCCCCCTCAAGCTCGCGAACGTTGGAAGTGATCTTGTGGGCCAAAAACTCCAACACCTTGGTCGGGATGCGCGCATTCATAGCGTCGGCTTTGGTGCCAAGGATGCCAAGGCGCAACTCATAGTTGGTTGGGTGCAGATCTGCCACCAACCCCCAGCCGAGCCGCGAGCGCAACCGCTCCTCCAGCCCTTCAAGGTCCGAGGGCGATTTATCGGCAGAAACAATCACCTGACGGTTCTGATCGACCAGGGCATTGAAGGTGTGAAAGAACTCCTCCTGAGTGCTGTCCTTACCCGAGATGAACTGAACATCGTCGATCATCAACACATCCACCGAGCGGAACAATTGCTTAAAGGCCATCGTGTCCTTAAAGCGCAGCGCCCGAATGAACTGATACATAAACCTTTCGGCGGAAAGATAAATCACCTTGCGCTGAGGCTGGCGCCGCTTGATCTCGTGGGCAATGGCGTGCATGAGGTGGGTTTTACCAAGCCCGACCCCGCCATAGAGAAAGAGCGGATTAAAAGTGACGGCGCCCGCTTCCGCCACCCGCCGGGCGGCGGCATGGGCCAACTCGTTCGGCTTGCCAACCACAAAATTATCAAAGGTGAAGCGCGGATCCAGCGGCGCCGAAACATCCCCGATGCCATCATCTTGCGCGGTAGGAAAAGTTGTGGCGCGTGCAGGTTGCAGCCCCGGCGGAGCTTCATCCCAAGCGGGCGCCCGATCCGGCTCCCGCCCCATATCGCGGCCCATATCCCAACCGGTGGCCCGCCCGACCTCCCGGCTATCGGGTCGGCTTGGCGCTTCCACCGGGGGCGCCGCCAGCACCGCCGTCTGCACCGTGAGATCGACCGTTTGCACTTCAGGATTTTCGGCGCACCACAGGCCCCTGATCCGGTCGGCGTAATGGGTCAGCACCCAATCGCGCATAAAGCGAGTCGGCGCCAAAATCGTGATTTCGCTTCCCGAAAGCGCGCCCAACGCCAGCGGACTGAGCCAACTGCGAAAGGCGGCATCGCCCACCTCATCCCGCAGCCGCGCCCGGACCCGCGCCCACTGCTGCTCCAAGGTATCGCCCGACTCGACCGAGGCACCGGGATCGCCACCGGCGTAGCCACCGGAACGCCGATAGGCCGGAGCAGCGGAAACCGAAGCGGCAGAAGCCGACTCGCCGCCACGCTTCGGCGCACGCCCGCGCACAAGGCTGGACTCACCCGATCCGCCCGAATGTGATGCCGTTTTTTTCAAGCCCTGTCACGCCCAAGAAAGCCCAGACCACACCCCAAAGCGACCGCCCGGAGCCCACCGCACCGACCAAACCGAACCATCCAATGATCATCGAGACCAATAAAATTATGAGATTTCATGAAGTTTCTACGGAAGCACTTAATATAGCGGCACTATTTCAACCCCAACAACCTATGGAGCCAGCACCTTTCCAAGCAACTTCCCGGGCATTACTTGCCCGCTCCTCAAACCATTTGAGGTGAAAACTTCACATCCCCACCGTGATCCCGAAGGATAGCGACGGAATCATTTTATTGCAATAGGGCAGAATGATTCTGCCCCAAACACGACCTTACCAACCGATAATGATACTGACCCGCCCCCGCCCAACGGCACAAAAAAGGCACGACAAATCGCCGTCCAGCGGCAACCTGTCGCGCCTAATACTGTACCACACACGGCTTCGAGCCAAAGCTTACCGTTGAAGCACTCAGGGCTTCGCGGCGGCAAGCCCCTTGATGCGCACCGAAAGGCGCGACAGCTTGCGCGAGATGGTGTTGCGATGGACCACGCCCTTGGACACGCCCCGCATCAATTCGGGCTGTGCCTCGACGAAGGCGGCGGCGGCGGCGGCATGATCCCCCGCTTCGATCGCCGATTCGACCTTCTTGGTAAACGTGCGAATCCGGCTCACGCGCGCCCGGTTTACTTCGGTCCGCCGCTCAGTTTGGCGGAAACGCTTTTCGGCTGATTTATGATTGGCCACGGGTCTTCCTTGCTCGAGAATCCCTGTTTCGGAGTGGGCCGAGGGTATATCTGCGAAACCCGGCCCCGTCAATCCCTATGATTTTTCACCTCACCTAAACGCACTCGATTTGAGCACACTCAGGCGCGGCGTCCCAACAGCCCCCGCGCGATGACCTGCGCCTGTATTTCGGCAGCGCCTTCAAAGACGCTGAGGATACGGGCGTCGCACAGCACGCGGCTGATCTGGTACTCCTCAGCGTACCCGTTTCCGCCATGAATCTGCAAGGCGTTATCGGCGTTGGACCAAGCAACTCGTGCCGCCAACAACTTAGCCATGCCGGCCTCAATGTCGCAGCGCAAGTCCTGGTCCTTCTCCCGGGCGGCAAAATAGGTAAGCTGGCGGGCCAACATCGTCTCGGCGGCCATCCAGGCGATTTTGTTGGCCACGCGCGGAAACTTGATCAACGCCTTACCAAACTGGCTGCGCTCGAGGGCATATTGCAGCCCCAGTTGCAGCGCGTTCTGGGCAACGCCGGTGGCCCGCGCCGCCGTCTGGATGCGCGCCGATTCGAACGTCTCCATGAGTTGCTTGAAGCCCTGCCCCTCAACCCCGCCCAGCAGGTTCGCCACCGGCACGGTGAAGCCATCGAAGCCGATTTCATATTCCTTCATGCCGCGATAGCCGAGCACCTTGATCTCGCCGCCGGTCATGCCCTCGGCGGGGAACGGGTGCTCAACGGTGCCGCGCGGCTTTTCCGCCAGCAGCATCGAGAGGCCACGATAGTCGCTGGTGGCAGGGTCGGTGCGCACCAGCAGCGTCATGAGGTCCGAGCGTGCGGCGTGGGTGATCCAGGTCTTGGCGCCGCTGATTTTATAAACGTCGCCCTCCCGCACCGCCCGAGTGCGCAGCGAGCCCAGGTCGGAGCCGCTATTAGGCTCGGTGAAGACAGCGGTGGGCAGAATTTCGCCCGAACTGAGTTTGGGCAACCAATATGCTTTTTGCTCCTCGGTGCCGCCAAGCCTGATCAGCTCGGCCGCAATCTCGGAGCGGGTGCCAAGCGAACCAACACCAATATAGGCACAGCTCAACACCTCAGAAACTAAACACATCGCCGATTTGCCCATGCCAAGGCCGCCATATTCTTCCGGAACAGTCAGCCCGAACACCCCCATTTCGGCCATCTGCTCGATGATCGACATCGGGATCAATTCGTCTTTCAAATGCCATTCATGGGCAAACGGCACCACCTGATCGGCGGCAAACCGCGAGAACTGGTCCCGCACCATATCGAGGGTTTCGTCGTTGAAGCCGAGCGCACCAAAATCCCCCCGCTCGGCGATCAACGCCGCGATTCGCGTCCGCACGGCAGCCGTGCCGCCCTCGGCGATAAGCTTTGCCACCTCCTCGGTGCCGATAAAGGCCGCAACCGCGCTGGCCCGCACCCCAAGGTCGGCCGGGCGGGCGATTTCCACCTGGCTCAGCGGAATGCCCCCAACCATCTGAGCCAGATACTCGGCAAACACCAACTGAAGCATCAATTGCTCCAGCTCGCCAAATTGCCCAGCCTCGCGCAGCCCGGCCGCCCAGCCATACATCTGGCGCAGACCCTCGGCATAGGTGTTGAGCCAGGCAAAGCCATGGGCGGCGAGCTGGTGCGTGTCCATGAGCCCGGACTCGATCTTGCCCTTGGGTCCCGTGACCTTGGCCAGCACCGATTGACGCGCCGCCTCAACCAGCTCGGCAACAGCGGCCAGAGCCTCGGCCGAAGTCGGCAGCAGGCCGGCAACAACCAAGCTCCCAGGCTTGGCATTCGGATCGGCAATGGATGGGGACACGGCTTCGCTCATAGCAAGGCTCCAGGGCTCACGGGTCATTATGCAACTGGTAAGATGCGGAAAACGACCTTTCCGGTCAATCCCGCCGTGGCCCGCGCAATGATTTTTCGAAAGAGGGTGATTTTACCGGCAGTCCCCCACCCACCAGACGTCGGGCAAAAAGCCATAAAGCGGCACCACCGCCGGCCGGTGCAGCCGGCACCAGAACGCCACCCGGTCTTCGCCCAAATAAAATAACGGCACCACGTAATGCCCCCAGATCAACACCCGATCGAGAGCGCGAACGCGGGCGACCAGGGCGGCGCGGTCGGGGGCTTGGCCGAGCGAGCCGGCCAGAGCATCCACCGCCGCCGAGCGAACCCCGGCATAGTTGCGGCCGCCCGGTTGCTCCGCTGCAGCAGAGCCGAAAAATATCGCCTGCTCATTGCCGGGCGAGAGGGTGGAAATCCACTGATAGAGCACGAGGTCATAGTCAAAGCCATCGAGTCGGCCCTGGAACTGAGCACTATCGACCGTGCGCACCCGCGCCCGAATGCCCAACCGGGATAAGGCACGGGCAAATTCCAGCGCCACCTTTTCGTCGGCCGAAGCATTCAGCAAAATTTCGAACACGAAAGGCCGGTTGTCGGTGTCCACCAAGTCGCCATCCACAATCCGCCAGCCAGCGCCGCGCAGCAGCTCCATCGCTTCGCGCAGGTTGGCGCGAAGGCCGGCGGGGCCGCTACCATCGGTCACCGGCAAGGCGGGGGGCTGAGTAAAGACCTCCGGCGGCAACTCGGCCAGAAACGGCTCCAGCAGCGCTGTTTCCTCGGGGCTGGGCAGGCCGGTCGCCGCCAATTCCGAGTTGGGGTAATAGCTGGGACTGCGCTTAAAAGCGCCCCGGTAGAGGCTGCGATTGATCCAGGCAAAATCGAACGCCAGCCCCAACGCCTGCCGCACCACCCGATTTTGAAACGGCCAGCGCCGGCTGTTGAAAATAAAGCCGCGCATCGGCTCGGGGCGGCCATGAGCCAGGGCTTCCTGTCGCACCCTGCCGTCCCGCGCCGCCGGGAAATCATACCCGGAAGCCCAGCGCGTCGGATCAAACTCGCGCCGCAAATCAGCCTCGCCGGCCTTGAACGCCTCAAGCGCAACGCCGTCGTCCCGGTAAAAATCATAGCGCACGACATCGGGATTGCCGGTGCCCCGCCGAACCGGCAAATCACGGCCCCAATAATCGGGCCGCCGGCGATATTCCAGCGACCGCCCCGGCACCAACGCCGCGACCCGATAAGGGCCGGAGCCCATGGGCGGCTCCAGGATCGTCGCTTCAAAATCCCGCCCCCGCCACCACGCCTCGGACAAAATCGGCATCAGGCCCAAAATCAACGGCAATTCACGGTCATAGCGTTCGCCCGCCCGCCCTTCGGCCAGCGGGGCGAACGTAAACCGCACCCGGCGGGCATCGAGCGCCTCGGCCTTGACGACTCGGTTATAATAGGCCCGGTGGTTGGGCCGCCCATGCTTGCGCAGGGTTTCCCACGAAAACAGCACATCGGCCACAGTGATCACACTGCCGTCGCGCCACCGCGCCTCGGGCCGCAAGCAAAACTCGACCCACGAGCGATCGGGCGGGGTTTCGATGGTTTCTGCGATCAACCCATAGAGCGAAAACGGCTCGTCCTGCGCCCGGGCCATCAGGCTTTCAAACACATCCGCAGCGCCTGCTCCCGGCGCCGGCCTGCCGCGCACGATAAAGGGGTTAAGGCTGTCAAAACTGCCCGTCACCGCCCACCGCAAGGTTCCCCCCTTGGGCGCCTCGGGGTTAACGTAATCGAAGGCGTGAAAACTGGCGGGATATTTCGGCGCACCATACATAGCGATGCCGTGAACCGGTTCGGCATGGCAAACACCGGCCAGCAAAGACAGCAACAGGCCAGCCATTGAGAAACGGTAAACCCAAGATCGAGGCATCCCAACTCCTCAAAACGGACCCCACGCGCGGGCGCCCCCCCGACCAGCGATAGCAGGGAAGCAAGGGAAGGCACAAGGCGCACCGCCCGGCAGAAAATCATTTGGCCCACCCAGCGAGACGGTGGTAAACTCCGGCTTCTCGTATTTTTCCGTGAAATTGGGCAGAAGAAAGCGGCATTTCATGTTTACCGTCATAATAGCGACTCATGACCGGCCGCTGTTACTCGCGCGGACGTTACGGTCTTTTGCCGCCCAATCTTATCGCGACTTCACAACGATTGTTGTTAGTGACAATCCGACCGCCACCCAACCGGTTCAAGACCTCGAAGCACTCCCTGGCCCGTATCGGGTTCTCTTACGCAATGGCGAGCCGGGGCCGGCGGAAAGCCGAAACCTCGGCATGGCGCTGACCGCGACCGACTACGCCATGTTCCTGGACGACGACGACACTCTCGCCCCTTCGCATCTGATGTCCATGGCCAACGCGCTGAACAGCCAGCGGCCGGAGCTGCTCTTTTGTGATTTCGTTATCGCCAAGGAAGACCGACGGACATGGCCGCCAACGCCCCGAGAGACCATCCCGGTCACCATCCACGATGTGACGCGGAACAGCCAGTATGTGCGCAACAGAATTCCCAACAGTTGCCTCATGTATGCACGCCCGGTGCTCAAATCCGCCCGGTTCGACTCCTCACTGATTGTTTACGAGGACTGGGACTTTCTGCTCTCCTGCCTTACCGGACGAGATCTTGTTCATGTCCCGGTCAACTCGGTGAATATCCACAAAAGCTATGACGCCGGCGCAGAGAATCGGCGGCGCGGCAACAGTCATGATGACAAGATCGTTGAAACCAACCTCTTGCTTTATAAGCGCTATCCCGCCCCCGATGAGGAAAGCCGCCGCGCCCGCCAGCGCTTTTTTGCGGCTGCCGGCATGACCCTGCCGATCGATTCCTTTTAAGAAACGTCCCGGATCCTCACGCCGCCCCTGGCTCGACCAAACTGGTGACCTTGAAGCCCTGGGATTCGGGATACCGCCGGCCCAGTTCCACGCGCGCGTCGTCCGCCGATTTGGCCCAAACCTCGACCTCCTGCGCCGTGGCCCAAGCCACATCGACGGCGGATTTGCTGCCTCCGGCCGCCTTGGCATATTTATTGATCACCAACGCCACATGACGTTGCGCCCCCCGAACCTCCTGGCCGACCAGCCGCATGATGCGCTCGGGACTTTCGGCGGCCTTTTCCTTGGCGTACTCGGCTTGCTTCCGACGAATGACCAGAATCTTAACTTCAGCATCGACCTCGGTCATCACTTTGCGCAAATTACCGGTTCGGGCCGCAAAATCCCGCTCCAACTGGCTACGCCGGTCGATAAGCGCCTGTAACTCCGCCGTATTGGCCTTTTTTCGCAGCATCCCCACCAGCACGGCGCCGATCAGACGCCCGGCGCCGTAGGAAAGCGCAGCAAAAAACACGGCAAGAGCAACCGCAGCCAAAAACCGATCCGCGTCCATTGCCGTGCGCTCCGCAGGTCCGAATTCTCCCAACCATCGCCGTCAAAGTTTATCAGGCCAGGAAAAACCGTCAACAACCGCGTGAAATGACGCCGGCCACGAATTTAGCGTTACCCTATGGCTTGACAAACGCCCATAGGTTTCCTAAACAGCGCTTCTCGTCGCTGCGGCGGAGTAGCTCAGCTGGTCAGAGCAGAGGAATCATAATCCTTGTGTCGGGGGTTCAAATCCCTCCTCCGCTACCATTTGAAAAGACCGTCAATCCAATGGATTGACGGTCTTTTTCCTTTCTGAATCCGTTCTGAAATCCTTCCGAAATGCGCCGTTCCGTGCCGTTGTGAATCAATGGGTTACGGATACCCCTCTGTGTATTTTCAGAACGTTTTTCAGAAAAAACCGGCAGGAATCCAGGCGTTGCGGGGGGGAACGAATCGGTCTCGGAGACGGTTCAACGCCGCGTCGTTCTGAAACCCGTTCTGAAAAACTCCGAAGCCGTCACCCGGCCGAATCAGACTCCGGGTTCATCACCGCCCAAATCTCAGCCGCGATAGCTTCCCTCATCTCGTCGGGCAGAAGGACGACGGGATACCAGCGGCCGTCATCGCCCCGGTAGTGTGGCACGCGTCGATTGAAACCAAGTCGGGCCGCTCACGGCGCACCTGGAACCCCTGCACGGTCAACTCGACGCCATCAAGCTCGATCACGGCCGAAGCCAACGGCACTCTCGGCGTTCACTCTGTCAATGCCGGCGGCGTCGCCACCACCATGAACAGCTTCCCTGCCGGCTCTCCGGGCGTGGTTCCGAGCGACACCTTCGGCACCTATCCCTACACGATCACGAACACGGTGGTTCCGGTGGCGGGCGTGTGCTCGAACATCACCTTCACCCCGGCCCTGACCAGCGGCGCCGCCCTCACCATCACGCACAACACCGACACGGTGATTTCGGCGACAGATACCATCGAGCCTAATGATTGACACACGACAGCCAGGGGTAAGCGGTCAACGAGCGAAGGCGCTCGGTATCAGTAGCCAAGGCGTTCCAGGCTTTGCTGCATGCCTCGACGATGGCATTATAGTCCTTGAGTAATCTATGAGACAAGACGTGTTCACGCAAGTATAGCCAGATGCGCTCGACTGGGTTGAGTTCCGGGCTGTCGGGTGGCAGAGGTATTGAAATGATGTTTTCTGGCATGGACAGCTCACCGCCCATCAGTTTTGAGCGATAGACTGTTGACACCACGAATCGTGGCGTGATTTAAGGAGTCCGCCCTAATTTTCGCGGACCTGGATCATGGATGGCATCGTCGGCTTGGCGGACGGTATCGCGTTGGAACTACACCGGCTTTTGCCCCGGCAGCGGAAGACGCAACGCACTGGGCTGGCGCTTCTGGTGGCGACGATGCTGGATGTGCGGAGCGCCAATCTAATGGACTTGGCCGCCGGCCTGCCGCGGTCGGTGGCTCGTATCGACTCACATTATCCATGGAACCTCATACCGTCCATTATGCAAAGTCTACGATTATGCAGAGTTTCCAGGGATTTCTGGAATGTTCTTATTGTTTTCCAGGTAGTTGCCTTGGGATAATGCTCATTTAAGTCCGCATAGTTTATAGTTC
>CAIZDL010000008.1 GCA_903931735.1 uncultured Rhodospirillales bacterium | reverse complement strand
TCTGGCTCAGGTCAAGCGGCCCCTTGCTTTTCATGCATCAATCGAATCTCATTGCCGCCGGCTTGCCAACCGAAAAAGCCCCGCCGCATCAATGCCGAGTCAATCCGCCGCACCCCCGCAGACGGGGGGTGAACGGCTACCATTGCGACTGGCTGACCAGTGGCGTTCATTATTACTGTATTTTATTCATTTACCGTGGTTTATTCGTTGTAGCAGCGCGGGAAAGCAGATTTAGCTAATTTAGCGGCCAAAGAGCTCTAAATCGTGCTCATTGTCTCGACTTATTGGCGCTAGTTCCCGACAGCTCTTTCGTGTGCCTATAAAATTCGCATTAATCCTCGCATTTGGCTAATTTGGCGAACAGGTCACCTTATCAGTCGCATCTGACAAATCTGGTCGTAGTCCGGATCGATCGGCAATAGCGTGGCCGAATCGTGCCAGTGCGTTGCTAGGCCCCTCCGGTAGCGTGCCTATCAGGTTCCTGTTAATATTTACGCTTGGTACCGCTGACGCTTTGGCACTCAGGAAAAAGGCGGTTGGAACATGCCATTGTAGAACGTTTGCACCCCGTGGCCTGAACCAACGCCCCCCGACCTGACGGCGCCGCTGACCGTACGTCGGCACGACAGTAATGTAGCCGGCATTCTGAAGGGCCTGGGTAGCTCTTGTTACGCTGCGCTCACTGCACGCAGATTCACGAGCCAATCTCGCCCGATACGCCTGGCACCGGCCGATGCGAGCATCCATACAAGCAAAAAGGGCGGCGTGTCCGACCAGCCTCGTCGTTGGTGTCAGTCTTGGATCGCTACGAAGCTTTGCACCAAGCCTCGCGCGTGCATTTCTATCAATTGCCATGGTCTTTTACGGCCAAGATGGCACAAAACTCTCCCCATTCGCCGCCGAAGAAGCCTCGGTGCGGTAATCGCTGGCTTTTAAGCTAGCGGCGAATTATTTACTTGATGTTGGGTTTGCTTACAGGTAACTTCATTATTGCGAGTTATGTGTCACGCTGCTTCAACCCCCTGCTTGGGGTGTTTTGTGTTCTGGGCCGTCTCCCTCTGTGGTTTGATTGTGATAAGTACGAAGGCACTGCCTACTAAGCTTCCGGTCACTCAAATTTTTGAGTGTGAAGTATCTCTTAGTCCCCTTGCAGAGCCTATTCGCCTCATATGATCTAATCATACTCACTTGGACTAAGTTGCGTCAACCAGAAAACGATGCTAAGAGCATCTGATGATCGACCCCGTTCAAAGCAAAATGGCCAGAGCGGCCCTTGGATGGAGCATTCGAGACCTCGCCCAAAAGGCCGGGGTTGGCGTTGCAACCGTTACGCGTTTTGAAAATGGGCAGGTGACACCCACCCGCAATAACCTGTCCGCGATCCGCGACGCACTGGAACAGGCCGGCATCGAGTTCATCGATGAAAAAGGGCGTGGGCTAGGCGTGATGCTTACAAGCACTGCTGAGGTTGCTGGCGGGTGCGACAGATAGCCATGCCGAGAAAGAGATTGCCCCGCCTCGCATCCGTGACCGCCGGAGAACGACCATTGAACCTGTTCCTTCGCTGGCAGGATGGGGGTGAAAGCCTTGTCGACGTGTCCGGCATCATCGGAACCTTCCGGGTTTATGCGCCGCTCCGGAACTCCCCGGAACTATTCCGGCAGGTGCGGATTGGAGAACATGGGTCTGACATCGCGTGGTCGGATGATATCGACATGGCGGCCGACACCCTGTGGCGATTGGCGCAGGAACAATCGGGCGCGACAATGACGCCGGACGCCTTCCGACATTGGCGCGAGGGCCGGGCCTTCACGCTTGATCCGGCCGCGCACGCGCTCGGTCTCAGTCGGCGGATGATCGCCTATTACGAACAGGGAAACCGGCCGATCCCTCGCGTGGTCGCCCTGGCAACCCGCGGCCTAGATGCTCCCTGAAACTGCCAACATTCGTTGGTTCGGACCTGGCTGCCTCTTTCCGCCTTTTTGAACACCAGAAGGCGAATCCATAATTTTGTGAAAGCGGGCCACTAGTGTCCGGCTAAAAGACGAATAAATTCAACTGCTTATCAGGTTGTAGTCCGCGGTTCTGGTTCGCTTCAACGCCAAGAGCCTGATCTAGCGGTATTTTCTCAAAAAGTGCAACCGAAAGCACCTGAAGAGATGTGTAGAGCGATGTGGTTACCTTTAGTTGTCTGTGAACAATGGCAACGAGCACATACACAGAGATAGCAATCCAAAGCTGTGTCTTTACCGCATTTTCTGAGGTCCCAAAGAACCTTTTGATACGAAGGTGTTGTTTAACCCATTTGAAGAAGAGCTCGACTTTCCACCGATTTTTGTACAAGGCACAAATGGTTACAGCAGGGAGAACATGGTTATTGGTAAGGAACAAGGGGTTCTAAGCCCAAACCCTCGAAATTGTTCACTATCCTTTCAGATCAATATGTTATAGAATATTGGCGGCGGCCAGCAGGGCGTCGAGGTCAATGGGCTGGCGGGGACCATGGGGGGATGTCCCGGGCGCTGTTGCAAATGGGTGGGCGCCGGACCATTGGACGTTACGCTGCGGTGCTGAGCTGATCAAGAGCGCGGTCGTTGACGACGGCGTCGGCTTGGCGGGCCATCTGGCGTGCCAGCAGGGCC
>CAIZDL010000007.1 GCA_903931735.1 uncultured Rhodospirillales bacterium | reverse complement strand
TGCTCAACATCCATCAACTTCGGGGCAGATGCATTCATCCCAGATCGCCATTTCCAACGCATTGCTGGCCAGACCAGCAACTTTCTATAAAATACTATACCTAGTGGGTGTCTGCGTCAACCGGATAGGCAGGATTTATTCTATTATTTGTTGGGTCGCTTTTAATATCAGCGCCAGCGTTCGCTCAGGCTCAAGCGGCTCCTCAGCAAGTGCTCGTGGTGCATTCAGAAAGAACGGCGAGCGTCTTTGCTATATCCGCAGGGGCCGTCGCCGGGACATTTCTCGCCAGAAATTTTCTCAATAGAAGTGCGGCGATGGGCTTTGCGGGAGGCCATGCCGCGCAGATGGGGCGATATGGCGGTATCCGCGCCTTGTCGCTTGGGACCGGATTGGTCGGGACGGCAATCGTTGTCGGGTCTGGCATTCTCGGTGGCTACATTGCGAACGGCCTGTTCAGATAGTCGGTAGCGCTTTGCATGACCCTGCCGGCTCTCAACGTTATTTTGGTTCCCCTCGACCACCTTCTCTTCCGACACCTCGGCCAGCACCTTGTTATTGCCCGTGACATGGCGGAACGGGTCTTGGTGGTGTCGGCCATTCGCGCCAGGGGGCCAGCCAGTCGAGCCGGCAGCGATGCCGGCTCCAAGCGCAGAGCGCCATTCTTCAGGGCGTAGTGATCGGCCTGCTCGCTGGCCATCCGCTACGTCAAGCTCTCCAGAACCTACCTGTCATCCATAACGGTCGCAACCATCGTGGCGTACTGGGGGTGATTTGGTCTGGAGCCTAACAGTACTCAATGGTGACCCGATAATTTCTCGATGACGGCTAACAAAAGCCCGGTCAAGGCCAGCGTAATATGGATACCCAGCGCCCACCCGATTTCATTTACCGTGAATTTTTGAAAATCCATGAGGGTTTCAAGGATATAAATTGCTGAAATGAGGATTATCGCCGTTGATATTTTAAGCTTTATTGCCCCAGAACTAACTCCGACCAAATCTTTAAGCGGATCTGCCCCCTCGGCAAATTTAAACTTAGCAACGAAGCTATCGTAGCCGCTAATAACAACCATGACGATTAAGCTCGCGATCAGTGTCATGTCGAGCATCGATAGCATCGCCAAGATCATATCGGAGCCGTTCATATCAGCCATGCCGATGGCGATCTTGAAAAGCTTCTTAATAAAAAATACACCAAAGACAAGTAGCGACGCAATAAGGCCGCCATAGAATAGCACCATCATCCAACGACAATAGAGCATAGCCTTCGATACTGTCGATGCCACCCTGTCCATTTTGTGCTCCTACGCAGATATTGAGTTTGTTGGGTCGTAAATTCGGTCAAGTTTTGTGGAAACGGATTCAGGATTCCCCTGGTGACGCCAGCGGGGAGACCGCGACACCGGCATTACATCGCGGGCGCAATATCCCACGATATCGAGAACCGATCAAGCCGCCAAGCGCAGTAGCCGTTCACCCCCCGTCTGCGGGGGTGCGGCGGATTGACTCGGCATTGATGCGGCGGGGCTTTTTCGGTTGGCAAGCCGGCGGCAATGAGATTCGATTGATGCATGAAAAGCAAGGGGCCGCTTGACCTGAGCCAGA
>CAIZDL010000006.1 GCA_903931735.1 uncultured Rhodospirillales bacterium | reverse complement strand
GACATACGATTGGGCCAGCATTAACGCTTTGGCGGAAAAGCTGGGACCCGAATTGCCATTGGGCAGCCGCGTTGCCGTAACCGCCCGCTCGGTTCCTACATTGCTGGCGGCTTTGGTCGCGGCTCAGCGGGTTGGCGTCGAGCTGGTGTTGTTGCGCGGCGCCATGTCGCGATTCGCCGGTGCGAGCGTCCAAATCGCCAGGGATGGGCAGTTGGTGCGGCTGGGACCGGGGAGTTCCGTCAATGCCGAGCGCTTTGCCGTGCTTATTCCCACCTCGGGGACCACGGGCGAGCCCAAGCTGGTCCGCCAGGATTTCACCCGCCTGATTGGACGGGTCAGGGGCGGCCATGGTCGCGACTCGCGGTGGCTGCTGACCTATGAGCCAACGGCGTTCGGCGGGCTGCAAGTCATTCTGGCTGCGGTGACCGGCGGTGCTGTTTTGGTGGCGGCCCCCGCCGCAGACAGCGCCGAGTTGGCCCGTCTCGCGCTAAAGCACGAAGTTACCCATGTCAGCGCGACGCCAAGTGTTTGGCGGACGTTGTTGACCGAGTTTGGCCCTGCTCCGCCGCCGCTTCGGGTGATGACGATTGGCGGCGATATTGTCGATCAGCCGTTGATCGATCTGTTGGTGGCCAGCTTTCCCAAGGCGCAGTTGCGGCGCATTTATGCGTCGAGCGAGGCCGGGGTGGTGTTTTCGTCCGGCGACACCAAGGCGGGGTTTCCGGCCGAATGGCTGGAATCGGGGATTGGCGACGTAGAGTTGCGCATTCGCAATGGCGCGCTCCAGGTCCGGAGCCCCCGGGCGATGCTGAGTTATGCTGGCGGGGAATCCCGGCCCTTTACCCGTGATGGATGGTTGATGACCGGCGATTTGGTGGAGCGGAGCAACGATCGCGTGTTGTTCACCGGCCGAATTGAAACGATGGTCACGATTCATGGCGTTAAGGTCTCTCCGGCCAAGGCCGAAGTGGCCATTCTTGAGGTTCCGGGGGTGGTTGACGTTCTTGTTCAGGCGGTTCCCGACCCCAATGGCGGCAATATGCTGGCGGCAATCGTGGCGACAAAGGCCAGCACCAACACCGATGTTTTGATCGAGCGCATCCGGCGGCACATTGAAACCAGATTGGCGCCGGCCGAACGGCCCTGGAAAATAGACTTCACCGACCATATTGAGCTGGCGCTTTCGGGCAAGAAAGTCCGTGCGACCGCTTTTCAATTCCTGGGCGCCTCACCCTTGCGGCCGCATTAGCGCTGCATAGAGTGGTGGGCGCGCTCCGCTCTAACTGATTGCGATCTTCCGAAGAGAATTGAGTCTTGTATCTTTGGGGTCGATGGCCTCAGCATAGGGCGATCCCTGCTCGAGATGAGTTTTCGATGACCGATCATGTCACCATTCAGTTGGAATTTGCGGGCTTGTCCGATGTTGGGCGCACGCGGGCCCGCAACGAAGACAATTTTTTGATTAACCGCGACATTGGGCTGGCCTTGGTTTGCGATGGCATGGGCGGCCATGCCGGCGGGGATATCGCCAGTCGCACCGTGGTTGAAATTGTGGGGGATGTCGTCTCGCGGCTGGGCAAGCCGGGTGCGGACGCGGAGGCGGTTATTCACGGAGCAATCGGTCAAGCCAATCAACGGCTGCTGACCCTCAACCAACAGCGCGGTTTTCCCGAAGGTCGCGGGATGGGGACCACCGTGGTTGGTTTGTGGCGTGTCCCTGGAACCAATCGTATTGTGATTTTTCATGCCGGGGATAGCCGGCTCTATCGATTGCGGGCGGGCGAATTGCGGCAGATCACCCGGGATCATAGCCTTTATCAGGCTTGGCTTGATGCCGGGGGCCACGGTCAGGCTCCTCACCGCAATATCATCATTCGCGCGTTGGGCACCACCGTCGATGTCGCCGCCGATGCCGAGATCAGGCTTATGGAGCCGGGTGATATGTTCTTGATTTGTTCGGATGGTCTGACCGGCATGATGGAGGATCAGGAGATTGCCGATGTGCTGAGCTGTGGCAGCGAATTGCCCGCCTTGTGCAAGCAACTGGTCGATCGGGCGAACGAAAAGGGCGGTAAAGACAATGTGACGGTCGTGCTGGCACGCGGAATTTAGTCGTGCTGGCAACGTGGAATTTAGGCGGGTGATCATGACGCCTTGGTGTTTATTGCTGGCATCGGGGATTGCGGGAGCCGCCCTGACCGGGGCGGTCATGCAGTATTTGCGGCGGCGGGCCATTTTCGATCATCCCAACGAGCGCAGTAATCATGTGGTGCCAACGCCGCGCGGGGGGGGCTGGGGCATTTTGTTGGTCTTGGTGCCGGTTTGGCTGGCGATTGGGGTCGCTTTTTGGGTCTTGGTCGGGGTGGGGCTGCTCGCGGCGGTGTCCTGGCTCGATGACCGCCACAATCTGCCGCCGGGTCCTCGCTTGCTTATTCATGGGGTGGCGGTGGTGTTGGGGCTGGTTGCGCTTGGGGATGGCGCGCGGGTGTTTCAAGGCTGGCTGCCGGGTGTGCTTGACCATATCTTAGCCGGCTTGTGCTGGCTGTGGTTCATTAACCTGTTCAATTTTATGGACGGGATTGATGGTTTGGCTGGCAGCGAGGCGGTGTCGGTGGCTGGTGGGCTGGCACTGGTTGCGGCCCTCGGTGGGGGGGGGCCTGGCGTTTTTGCGCCGGCTTTGGTGCTGGCCGGGGCGACGCTTGGCTTTCTTGCCTGGAACTGGCAGCCGGCCAAGGTGTTCATGGGCGATGTCGGCAGTATCCCGCTTGGGTTTGCGCTTGGGTGGCTGTTGCTTGGGGCTGCGGCATCCGGGGCGTGG
>CAIZDL010000005.1 GCA_903931735.1 uncultured Rhodospirillales bacterium | reverse complement strand
TTCAACCAGGGATCGCACCATTTGGCCGCCATCCAGGCCCGTAAGCTGAAGGTGCGGGCCGACGACCGCTACACCGTCTTGATGAAGCTTTTTCGCGAGCTTCTCGATACCGCAAAAAACTCCGATCACCTCAAGCCCTATGCCGAAACACTGGCGGTGCGCGGGCTGACCAGCCTGATCGATGAGGTAACGGAAAAGGAGCCGGCGGCCGACCACAACCGGATTATTTCCTATGCCATTTCCCACGGGCTTTCAGAGTTTCGGGACTGGGGCCGCAAGCTAATCACCGCGTGCAATCTGTTTGAAGAGGAACAGAGCGAAGAAGCTGAAGGCTGGCTCGATGAAATCCTGGCCGAAATCATCGACGGGAATGAAGCCGTCAAGGCGGTAATCGGCTATTCGCCTGACCTGATCAGCGCTCTTTTGGCCTTGCAAGCAGCCAGCGACGGCTCCTGGGACGACCGCCTGCCTGGCACCGAAGCCCTTCAACGGCTATCGGATGTGATGGCGCACCGGGAATTGCCCCGGGTCAAAGCGGCGTTGCTGAACCGCATCGCCACCGCCATCGACGGCAAAGCGCCATTGACGAAAATGGATCGCGCCGCGAGCGCCGAACAGCTCAAAAACCTGATGAACCGGCTGCTGGAATTTGGCGGCTTTATGGGGGGGGTCCAAATGACCGCCGCCCTCACCCGGCGAGCTAAAATCGTTTTCAACCGGGGCCACGAAGATCTGTCTTTTGAAGACACGGTGAGCCTTTTGTCGGGCTTTATGCCGACTCCAGCCGCCCGGATCGGCTATCTGCTCGACCTGATGGCCTCGGATATGGGGCGAAAGAAGGCCGCGCTGCTAACCGGACAGATCGCCGAACTCTTTAACAGCATCCGCACCATCGCCGATTTCGCGCCCGATGTCAGCGACAGCATCGCACAGGAAACTGTGCGCGCGGATTTCCGGCGCCGACTTTATGGGGCCGGCATCCCCCGCCGCTTGGCCGACGGCCTGATGCAACGCCTGGAACGACTCGCCGGAGCTGCCAACGCCGCCCCAACCGCGGCTGCCAGCGCGCGGCCGCCCCTCGCACTGGCGGCGCCTGTAATCCCAACGTCCCCGCAAGCGCCCGCGCCGCCCCGGCCGCCAGCATCCACCGGCACGGTCGAAACCACCGCCCCATCGCCCGACGCCCTCGGCGAGTTGCAACTGATTCACCGAGGCACCCGGATTCAAATTTCAGCCGACGACACGCCCTTTGCCATTGGGCGCAGTTCTACCTGCCAACTTGCCATCGAGTGGGGCACCGCCTCACGGGCGCATGCCGATATTCGAGTGGTCGGCAGCAACTTTGTCCTGATTGACCACAGCAAAAACGGCACCTACCTGCGCACTCCCGATGGACGCGAGCAGACCCTCACCAACTCCTCTGCCGTGCTGACCGGACAAGGAACCATCACCATTGGGCGGATCGGCGACGAGCCAGAAGCGGTGGAACACGCGGTTATCTTGTTCCATCGCATTGCCGCGGTCCGTTGAGGACCATTCCCGGCGCCCGAACCGACAGGACTATTTCACGTGAAACAATTTCAGTGCCGACCCCGCCGGCCTTACCGGACGGACCGGCAGCGAGCCAAAGCCGCAGATAACTCACCAGCATCGCGATAGGGCGGACCGCAAGTGCGATCGACACACACAGAAGCGACCGGGGAGCCCGCCGCTTCCTGCCCAGCCTCACCGCCGCCCTGGGCCGAAGCGAGGCCGGGAGCCAACACCCGGTTGGGTAACGACACCGCCATAACCGCCCGTATCAGCGCTTCACGACCGTCCCCGGTCAGCGTCACCACCACCGGCCGCTCCAGCAACTCAGCTTGGTTCACCAGGGTCGCGAGGCCAACGATGTTATCGGACAGATCGCCCGAAAAAGCCGCGACGACCGCCTCGGCCCGTTCGCGATAATTTTCACCGCCGGTAAGATGATAAAGCCGTGCCAACGCTCCCACCATCAAGGCATTGCCATTGGGCGTCGCGCCATCGAAACAGGTTCGGGGCCGTATAAGAGTGGGCTCGGCATCATCGGCAGTGAGGAAATAGCCACCCCGGTCCGCATCCCAAAAATGCCGATCGACGGTGCGCACCCAAGCCTCGGCGCGGGCCAAATATCCCGCCGCCCCCGTCGCCTCGTAAAGCGCCAACGCCGCGCCCGTCATCCCGGCGTAATCCTCGAGCATACCGATGTGTCCGGCGCGCCCGGCGCACCACGAATGCCCCAAGCGGTCATCCGTGCCAAGCAACGCACACACCCGGGCAAAAGCGCGCTCGGCTGCCAGCACCCAAGCGCCCCGCTCAAACGCCAGCCCGGCCCGGGCGAGTGCCCCGATAGCCAGCGCGTTCCAATCGGCGAGCACCTTGTCATCCCGCGCCGGCCGCACCCGCCCGCCCCGTGCCCTAAGCAACCGGGCACGCAGGCAGCGCAGCTCCGCCTCCTCGGCCGGGGAACCCAGCGCCAGCGCGTGACGACGATTCAAAATGGTAACACCATCCCAATTGCCCCGTGGCGCAACATCGTAAACCGCGCAGAAGCGATCCGCCTCCGCGCCCAACACGGCGCTCACCTCGTCTGCGGTCCAAACATAATAACGCCCCTCTTCATGCTCGCTATCGGCGTCGATGGTCCCGGCAAACGCGCCGTCGGCAACCACCATTTCGCGCAACAGCCATGCAACCGACTCGGCCACCCGGTCTGCAAACAACGGCGTGCGGGTGTCCTGCCACACCAAAGTTAACAAATCGATGAGCTGCGCATTATCGTAAAGCATCTTTTCAAAGTGCGGCACCAGCCAGTCGGAACCGGTGGAATAGCGGGCAAAGCCGCCGCCCAGATGGTCATAAATGCCGCCCTGAGACATCCGGACCAGCGTATCCACCACCGCCTTTTCATAGCGCACATCCGAGGTGCGCAACCACGCCCGCCACAACAGCTCAAACACTGCGCAGTGGGGAAACTTTGGCGCATCGCCCAGGCCGCCAAATTCCGGGTCGACCGCCTTCACCAACCGCGCAGCAATCCGGTCCGCGATCTCCCCGGTTATCGCCCCTCCCCGATTGGCCCCGGCTAGCGCGGCGAGACGCCGGCCCAGCGACGCCGCAGCGTTTGCCACCACCGTGGGCCGTTCCCGATAACTCGCGGTGATTTGGGCCAGAACATCCAGGAAACCGGGTCGGCCATAGCCCCCATTTGGCGCAAAATAAGTGCCACCCCAAAACGGCACGCCATCGGGGGTCAAAAACATCGTTAAGGGCCAGCCGCCCTGCCGATCCATTGCCGCAAGAGCGCTCTGGTAAATATGATCGATATCCGGCCGCTCTTCGCGATCGACCTTGATCGCCACCACCAACCGGTTTATCTCAGCCGCAACCGCCGCGTCTTCAAAACTTTCTCTGGCCATGACATGGCACCAATGACACGCCGCATAGCCAATCGACAGCATCACCGGCTTACCCTCGGCGCGCGCGCGCTCAAACGCCGCCGGCCCCCAAATCTGCCAATGGACCGGGTTATCTTTATGCTGAAGCAGATAGGGGCTGGTTTCCCCCGCCATCTGATTAACGGCCACAGGCAAATTCGACATGACGGTTAGTTTCCTCCCCAAGATAAGCTAT
>CAIZDL010000004.1 GCA_903931735.1 uncultured Rhodospirillales bacterium | reverse complement strand
TTCCCAATGATCGCGTCTCGGTCACAACACTCGGCGGAACCGTTTTTCTGCGCACGGCTGTGCTCGCCAACCGCTTGCAGCGCCGCGCGCATCGCTGCGCTTGGTGCCGGCTCGGCTGAGTTATCTTCCGAGAAGCCGGGGGGCGTGAGGGCGCCGTCGTCCGCGGCTTCCTTGAAATAGCTGATCAGCATTCCTGCGATTTTGGCGGGCAGGGTGTCTTCGCCAATCCGGCGCGCGGCGTGGGCGCACGCATTTTGGCCCGAAACGGCCTCTCGCGTGCAATATTCGTCAAAAGCGGCCCAGGCCGGGCCGCTCAGTCGCACGATATGCGTCTCGCTCTTTATGGTATAGGTGCGTTCTAAGAGTGCGGGAAGCTCCGCGAGCTGGCAGCCGGTCATCGTCACAGCCCATGTTTGGAGCCTGATCAGTGGTAAGATTATGCACGCACATGTATGCCGAGTTCAACAGCCGATTATCCCCCGCCGATTTCTTGCCGGGCTGCCCCGCCAGCAGCGCTTAAATTCCGGGTTCTTTTGTTGCTCAACCCATGCTACCACCCTACCGGGTTGGGCTGCATTTTGAGGATGGCGGCGATGACGGAGTTTTCGAAGAAGACCTTTTCCGACTGGACGGCCTTGGCCGGTAAGGATATTGGCAAGGGTGGCACCGTGGATCAGTTGCTCTGGCACACGCCCGAGGGGCTGACCGTTAAGCCGCTCTACACCGTAGCAGATTTGGAAGGCTTGGAGCTGGAAACGCTGCCCGGCTTCCCCCCCTACACCCGTGGCCCGCGCGCGACCATGTATGCGCACCGGCCGTGGACGATCCGCCAGTATGCCGGTTTTTCCACCGCCGAGGCCTCCAACGCTTTTTACCGCAAGAATCTGGCGGCCGGGCAAATGGGCCTGTCGGTGGCCTTCGACCTCGCCACCCACCGGGGCTATGATAGCGATCATCCGCGCGTGGTGGGTGATGTTGGCAAGGCCGGCGTGGCTATCGATTCGGTCGAAGACATGAAGACCTTGTTCGATGGTATCCCGCTCGACAAAATGTCGGTCTCCATGACCATGAACGGCGCGGTGCTGCCGATTTTGGCTGGATACATCGTGGCTGCCGAAGAACAGGGCGTTCCTCAGGAAAAGCTCGCCGGGACGATTCAGAATGATATTCTGAAAGAGTTTATGGTTCGGAATACCTATATTTACCCCCCCACCCCGTCGATGCGTATTGTGGCCGACATTATCGAGTATACATCTCACAATATGCCGAAGTTCAACTCAATTTCTATCTCCGGTTACCATATGCAGGAGGCGGGGGCGACGGCGGTTCAGGAGTTGGCCTTCACCATCGCCGATGGGCTGGAATATGTTCGGTCCGCGCTATCCAAGGGCTTGAAGGTCGACGAGTTTGCGCCGCGTCTGTCGTTCTTCTTCTCGATCGGCATGAATTTCTTCATGGAGATCGCCAAGCTGCGCGCCGCCCGGCTGTTGTGGTCGCGCCATATGCGGCGTCTGTTCGACCCGAAAGACCCCCGCTCGCTGGCCCTGCGCACCCATTGCCAAACCTCGGGCGTGTCGCTGACCGAACAGGACCCCTACAACAACGTCATCCGCACCACCATTGAGGCGATGGCCGCCGTGCTGGGCGGCACACAATCATTGCACACCAATGCGTTCGACGAGGCGTTGGGTCTGCCGACGGATTTTTCCGCCCGCATTGCGCGCAACACTCAGCTTATTATCGCTGAAGAGTCTGGGATACCCAAGGTTGTCGATCCGCTCGGCGGCTCGTACTATGTCGAGGCGTTGACCGCGAGCCTTGCCGCCGCTGCCGATGAGCTGATCGCCAAGGTCGAGGCCATGGGCGGGATGACCAAGGCGGTCGAGTCGGGCCTGCCGAAGCTGTTGATCGAAGAGGCCGCCGCCCGCCGGCAGGCCGCAATCGACCGGGCCGAGGAAGTGGTGGTTGGTGTCAATAAGTACAAAGTTTCCAAGGCCGATGCCTCGGAAGTGGATGTGCTCGACATTGACAACAGCGCCGTGCGAGACGGACAGGTTGCCCGGCTCCAGAAGATCCGCGCCAGCCGGGATGAGGCCGCGACCACGGCTGCCCTCGCCGCCCTTACCGCCGCCGCTGCCGATGGTTCGGGCAATTTGCTCGATCTGACGGTAAAGGCGACCCGTGCGCGCGCCACGGTTGGCGAAATTTCCGATGCGCTGGAAAAGGTTTATGGGCGTCACAACGCGGTCAGCAAGACCGTTTCGGGCGTTTACGGCGCCGCTTATGCGGCCGATGCCGGCTTTAAGGCCATTCAGGCCGATGTGGCGGCGTTTGCGGAAGCCGAGGGCCGCCGGCCGCGCATGCTGGTGGTAAAAATGGGCCAGGACGGCCACGATCGGGGCGCCAAGGTCATCGCCACCAGCTTTGCCGATATTGGCTTTGATGTTGATGTTGGGCCGCTGTTCCAGACCCCGGCCGAGGCGGCACGGCAGGCGATTGAAAACGATGTTCACGTTATTGGCGCGTCGTCCCAGGCCGCCGGTCATAAGACCTTGATGCCGCAGTTGATCGACGAGCTGAAGGCTCAGGGCGCGGGGGATATTTTGGTTGTCGCCGGCGGCGTCATTCCGCCCCAAGACTACGACCATCTTTATAAGGCCGGTGTAGCGGCGATCTTTGGGCCGGGCACCAATATCCCGGTGGCCGCCAAGGCGGTGCTGGAACTGTTGAAGCAGAAGCGGGGGTAAGGGACCAACGGGGGGGCGGTAGCCAGGGGCTTTGCCCCTGGACCCCACCAAAGGCCGAGGGCCTTTGGAAACCGATTTATGCTTGGCGTTTTTTGACTGGGGCAGCGCCGCCTTTTACGTTGGCGTGGGGGTGCGGGCCAGAGGGCTTGCGCGCCGCCCGGGCTGCTGGTGGTGCCACGGTCAGAGTGCGGCGAACCGCGGGGCGGGGCTCCAGACCGGGAATGGTGTGTGCGGTCAGGGGCTTGCCCAGGAACTTTTCAATCGCCCGGACCTGGGTGATTTCCCGGCCGGTGTAAAACGAAATCGCGATGCCGGTGGCGCCCGCCCGCCCGGTGCGGCCAATGCGGTGAACGTAGTCTTCCGCAACCCGGGGCAGATCAAAGTTGATGACGTGGCTGATGTCGGCGACATCCAGCCCGCGGGCAGCAACGTCGGTCGCTACCAGCAGACGAATCCGGCCACGGCGCAGGGCGTCGAGGGTGCGGTTGCGCTGAGGCTGGCTCATGTCGCCGTGGAGGGCGGCTGCGGCGTGGCCCTTTTGGCCCAGGTCTTCCGCCAGCCGGTCGGCGTCGCGCTTGGTTGCGGCAAACACAATCGCCTTGCCGACTTCCTCGCTTTCGGCGAGGTGGGACAGCAGGCGGTGCTTGTGGGCCAGATCGTCGGCGCGCAGCAGGCGTTGCTCAATCGCGTCGTGGGAAACCTGCTTGCCGGCAATGTCGACTCGCACCGGGCTTTTTAGCAGGCGCGCCGAAAGCTTGATCATCGGGGCGTCAACGGTGGCGGTGTAGAGCAGAGTTTGGCGCGTGGCGGGGCAGGCGGAGGCGATTTTTTCCACCGGCTCCAAAAAGCCCATGTCGAGCATCCGGTCGGCTTCGTCGAGCACCAGGATCTCGACACCCGAAAGGTCGAGCCACGCACGATCGAGATGGTCAATCAGGCGACCGGGCGTTGCGACGATAATGTCGACGCGACGCTCGAGTAAACGGCGTTGCTCCCGATATGGCATACCGCCAACAATGACGCCGGTGTTGACGCGGCAGAACTTTGAGTAGCGCCGCACGGCTTCCAGCGATTGCGAGGCCAGCTCGCGGGTTGGTGACAGGATGAGGACGCGCGGCCCGATGCTGCCGGGGTTGCGCGGAACCATCGCCAGCCGTTGCAGCGCGGGCAGGACGAAAGATGCGGTTTTGCCGGTCCCGGTGTTGGCGGACGCGATCAGGTCCCGTCCCTCTAACGTCGGCGGGATCGCCTGGGACTGAACCGGAGTGGGGTTTTGGTAGCCGCAGCCTTCAATGGCTTTCATCAGGGCGGGGATCAAACCAAGATCGGCGAATGCCGGTGTCGTGTCGGTGGTCAATCGGATTCCTTTGGTGTTTGGAGTCGTTGGATAGGACCTGGGGTGGCGTGGGTCTCAATCCTGACCCCAAAACAAACGCGACGCCAACCGACGCCGCGCTCTGCCGCCCAATGGTGCGACATTTAGCAGCATTGGCATAAAATTACCAGGGTCTTTTCGCGTCTGCAAAAGCGGCGGTTAGGGGAGCAGCTTGCCGGGGTTCATAATGCCTTTGGGATCGAAGGCGGCCTTGATCGCGCGCATCAAGGCAAGCTCAGCCGGAGCCTTGACCCGGGCCAACTCCGCGCGCTTGATTCGGCCGATGCCGTGCTCGGCACTGATCGACCCGTTGAGCGCGCAGACGATATCGTTCACCGCGCGCTGAACATCGTCCCAGCGCGCCATGAAGCCGGCGGTGTCGGCGCCCTCGGGTTGGTTCATGTTAAAATGAATGTTGCCATCGCCCACATGGCCGAACGGCACCGGACGAACGCCGGGGATAAGCGCAGTTACCGCCTCGGTCGCGTCGGCTATAAAGTCGGCGACCCGGGAGACCGGCACCGAGATATCGTTTTTAAGCGAGCAGCCCTCAAACTTCTGGGCCTCGACAATCGCCTCGCGGATGAACCAAAAAGCCCGTTGCTGCGTGGTGCTCTCGGCGATCACGGCATCGAGGATTATTCCGGTTTCGAAACTTCTTTCGAGGCCGGCTTCGAAGAGAGCGCGAAAATCATCGGAGCGGGTGCCGGCGCTGGTTTCCAACAGCACATGCCAATCGTAACGTTCCGTAAACGGATCGACCACGCCTTGAACATGCCGGAGCGCAAAATCGATGCCGATGCGGGGAATGAGTTCGAAGGCGGTCACGGCGTCGCCGGTCGCCTCGCGCATGGTGGCGAGCAGGGCGATGGCGGCGGCGGGGTCGGGCACCGCCGCGAACGCCGTTTCAGTTTGTTTCGGACGCGGAAAGAGTTTCAGCACCGCGGCGGTGATCACGCCGAGCGTGCCCTCGGCGCCAATGAACAGGTGCTTGAGGTCGTAACCGGTATTGTCCTTGCGCAGCCGGCGCAGCCCGTTCCAGATTTGGCCATCGGGCAACACCACTTCCAGCCCAAGCACGAGGTCGCGGGTGTTGCCGTAGCGCACGGTCATGGTGCCGCCGGCGTTGGTGGAAATACAGCCACCGATTTGGCAAGTGCCCTCGGCGCCAAAGCTCAGCGGCAGCAACCGGTCCGACCCGGCCGCCGCTTCTTGCGCTGCGTGAAGCACGCAACCGGCCTCAAGGGTGATGGTGTGGTTGAGCGCATCCAGCTCGCGAATCCGGTTCATCCGGCTTAAACTGAGGATGATTTCGGATCCGGTCTCAAATGGGATCGAGCCGCCAACCAAGCTGGTGTTGCCGCCCTGGGGCACGATGGCTTGGCCTGCTTGATGGCAGAGGCGCACCACCTCGGCCACCTCGGCGGTGTTGGCCGGGCGGATAACGGCCAGGGCCTTGCCCGTGAACCGGCCACGCCATTCGGAAAGATAGGGGGCACAGTCGGCGGCATCCTCGACAATGCCCTTGGGTCCGACGACGGCCTTCAACTGGTCGATAAGTGCGCGGGTCATGGGGCCTGCCTTGGTCGTTCAGGGTGTTATAGAAAGGGTGCGGGGCGCTGCCGCCCGGCGTAACCGGTCGTTTATTGCGATACCGATACTTTGCTCGGGAATGGGCATCACCGCGATGGCCGAATAGCCCGGTTGGTCGAGCCGGTGGAGCATGGCGTAAAGATTGGCCGCGGCTTCCAGCAAGTCGCCCTCGGGCGAAAGGTTGAGCCGGGTCGCCCCACCTCGAACAAAGCGATCAGGGCCGAACGCCAGCAGCGCCTCGGTTGGGCCGACGGTGGCGGCGTTGAGCCGCACCGGCAGTTGGGGCGCATAGTGGCTGAGCAATTGCCCCGGGGCTTTGGGGGCGATTGTTGCGAGCCCGGAATGATCGGCGTCGTCTTCGGGCGCCGAAATCGGGCCGATCAGCCCTTCAATCGAGCGCCGTGCGATGCGGCCGGGGCGGAGCAGGCGCGGCGGATCGACGCTCAAATCGACGATGGTCGACTCGAGACCAACTTCGCATCGCCCACCGGCTAAAATCATCGCCACCCGGTCGCCGAGGTCGGTTGCGACGTGCATTGGCGTGGTTGGGCTGATCCGCCCCGACCGGTTGGCGCTGGGCGCTGCGATCGGGCCGCCGAATTCCCGCAACAACGCCTGTGCCACCCGGTTGCCGGGCACCCGCAGCGCCACGGTATCCAGCCCGGCGCTGACCAGCGGCGATACCGGGGCATCGGCCTTTCGGGGCACCACGGCGGTGAACGGTCCGGCCCACAGGCATTGGGCCAGCACCCGCGCGCGGTCATCGAACACGCCGATGGTCTCGGCCGCCTCCAGGCAGGAAACGTGGACAATCAAGGGGTTGAAGCGCGGGCGGCCCTTGGCGGTAAAAATCGCCTCGAGGGCTTGTTCGTTGGCGGCGTCGGCGCCGAGGCCGTAAACGGTCTCGGTGGGGAAGGCCACCAACTCGCCCGCCCGCAGCAACTCGGCAGCGCGGGTGAGGGCATCGTCGGTGGGGGGAAGAATTTCAGGGCGTGGGATCATGGGCACCGTTTTACTCGAAGGCCGCGCACTTTAAAACCGCTTCCACGGTAGAATTTCAAAGCAGGCGCCTTGCGTGTCAGTGATCCTCTGTACTATTGAAATAGTCAGGCGGTAAAGTGGGGGCGGCGGTCATGGCAGGCAAGATCATCACCATTGCGCAGCAAAAGGGCGGCGCGGGTAAGACCACACTCGCGGCTCATCTCGCCGTGGCTTGGATGCAGGCCGGGATGAAGGTGGCGTTGGTCGATATCGACCCGCAGGGCAGCCTCACCCGTTGGTATCAAACTCGCACCGCCGCGCTTGAAGGCAAGGTCGATCTGATTCATAGCCAGATCACCGGCTGGCGGACGCAAAAGGAAGTCGAGCGCGTCGCCAAGGATAATGATCTGGTCGTGATCGACAGCCCCCCTCACGCCGAAACCGAGGCGCGAATCGCGGTGCGGGTCGCGTCCTTGGTGGTGGTGCCGATTCAGCCAAGCCCGATGGATTATTGGGCCACCCGTCCGACCCTCGATTTGAGCAAGCAGGAGAAGGTTCGGGTTCTGTTGGTGCTCAACCGGATGCCGCCGCGCTCGAAGGTTACCGAGCAGTTGGTGGGTGAAATCCGCGGCTTGCTCTCGCCGCCCGCTGTCGATATGGCCGATGTTCGGGTGGGCAACCGCATCGCTTATGCTGGCGCCTTGCTGTCCGGCCGCGCCGTTACCGAAACCGATCGCACCAGCAAAGCCGCCGACGAGATGACCGCGCTGGCGATCGAGATTTTGCGCCGCGCTTAAAGCGCGCGGGGTTCAGTTTAAAAAGAACAGGTTGCGCAAAAAGCCCGGGGCCAGCACGGCCAGCGGGTTAACCGAAACCTCGGGCTGCGCCGAGGGTCCGGTGAAGTGATAGGTCGCGGAAAATATCCCCTGTCCTTTGCCGCCGCTGAGCAAATCACCCAAAATCGGCACCATTCCTAAAATGCGGTTGATGCCGTAAACCGGCACGATGGTGCCTTCAAGCGCGACGGTTTCGTTGGTGAGGTCGAACGCGCCGTCAACGGTGAGGCCAAGCGCGCCGCCCGAGGTGCGCACATTGGCAACCTCCAGCGCGCGTTCGCTCCAGGTAAGGTCGCCCACGAGTTGGGAAAACACCAGCCCCTCGCCGCCCAGCAACTCCAAAAGGCCGGTGACCGAGAGGGCGTTGAGCAACCGGGCCAGCAGCGGCGCGCCGACCATCCGAAACTCGCCGACCTCGACCTTGGCGGTGATCGGGCGTACCGGAATGCCAGGCTCGCCGGTGCCGGTGAGTAAAAGGGCGCCGCCGCTAACGGTGTCGGTAAAGCCGAGAACGCGCAACACCGCCCCCGCGTCGTCGCTGGTTACCAACAGTTTTCGGCCGCTTTCGTCGGGCACATAGCGCACCGAAAGACTGGACGGTGTGCCGCCTATGCCGGCATTCAGCTCGATGATATCCCAGCCGGCGCCAGTGGTGCGCAGGCGGCCTTTAAGGCCCGTGAGCGCTTGGCCCTGATCGCCGGTCACCGCCCGCGCCAGTTGAAACGTAGCGTCGTACCGTGGTCCGGGGGTCTTGGCCCAATCGCGGGGGGTTGTCCTGGCCGCGCGTTGCCGGGCCTTTTCCGCCTCATCGCCGGTCACCGAGAGCGCCGGCCGGGCATCGATGCCGGCCCCGGTGAGCAAAACTTCATAACTGTGATCGGGGCGGGTTTTCAAATCCAGTTTGAAATTGTTGACGCCTCCTTTCACCTCGGGCAAAGACAGCCGGGAAAGTTCGTCGGCCGCAGCATCGAACACCCCGGTGCCCGCTGTTTTCAGCCCCGGCGCATCGAGGGACACCCGAAACGGCCGCAGGGGCGTGGTTTTATCCAAGCCGAGGGTGAAGCGAACGCCCCCGGGCGTGCCCACCGGCTTGAGCCAGTTCAACTCGGCCAGCACAAAGCGGGCGCGTGCCAGATCGAGCTTGCCGGTAAGCGTCGATTTTTTGTGCTTATCGACCAGCAGTTGGATGTTGGCGGCGACCGGCCCGCTCAGCCGATCCTTCAAGATCGGCATCCGCTGGATGGCGGCTTCGGCGGGAATGTCGCCTTTGAGCGCGACTTTGGTTTGGGGGTCGGCCTCGTCGAGGAAATTTTCCCGCCATTGGACGGCGACCGGGATGCCCTCAAGCTTGGCGGTGCCGGTTATATCCATGCCCGAGTTCTCGAGTTCGAGCTTCAACTCGCCGTTGGAAACCCGGAGCCCGCCCGCAACGTTTTCGGCGGCGGCGCCGTGGAGGACGGCGCTGGTGCCGATCGACACGTCTTCGATTTCGATATCCCGGCGTAGCGGAAAGAAAAAGTGCAGGCGCGCGGTTTGGGTGCCTTGGGTTTTATTGGGTTTGATGCCGACCTTGGCGGCGTAGCCAAGCGGCGCTGTGTCGAGCACCTTTAGCGCCGACCGGATCGAGCCGCTGATCGGGGCATCGATGTCCAGCCATTCTTGCGGCGTGTCGAGTTTCGAGAAAACGAGGCGGGCCTCGCCCAACGGCATGTCGAGCACATGCCCGCCGCTGGTGACCAGGGTCAAATCTCGTCCGTTGCTGGTGCCGCGTCCCGAAACTCCGGTGATCGGCGGCAGGGTTTTGAAATAGGCCACCGTGAGGTTGGAGCCGACCAGCCCGCCATCGACGGCGGCGGGCGTGATATTCAGCGGGTCTGCGAGGGGCGCTGTGCCTTCGAGGGAGATCCAGGCATCGTCGATGGTGCCAACCGAAACCCGGGTCACGATCCAGTGGCGCGGGCCGCCACCAACCACGGTGGGCCAAAGCTTGCCCAGCGAGTTGGCCGGCAGGGCCTGCGCCCGAACACCGCCCTTGAGCGTCAGCACCTCGCCCCTCCGCGCCATTTCGCCGTGGAGCGTCAACAGCGGGCCGCTGAAATTGAGCGCGGCGGTTTGAAGCTCCATTCGGGTTGGGATGGACGAAAACGGGTGCTCGGTGGCCAGATCGGCGCTGGCGTGGATCACACCTCCCGTTAATGGCACCGGCTCGGCCAACTGGTCGGGCGGCAGGGTGATTTTGCCCGGCCCAAGTTCAAGGTCGGCCGCGAGGTGCCCGGGCGCCCAGGTTTCGCCAAGGGCGAGGCGCAGCGTGCCCGAAATCGGAAAGCCGACGGCTTTCAAAGGCGCTAGCGCCTCGGACAGCGCGCCGAAGCTGGAGAGATCCAGCCCGGCCGTGGTGAGAGCAAGCTCCGAGCCGGCTGGCCCCGGGGTCAACACGGCGGTGACCTTGTTGGTGTGGCCGTCAGCGTTAACGCCGATCTGAAGGGCGCCGCGCCGGCCTTCGCCCCGACCGGAGGCGGCGAGGGTAAATTCTGGTGCGGTTAAAACCAGTGTCGCGTCGTCGAGGATAAAGCGCGCTGCTGGTGGCTCGACCAATGCCGCCAGCGATACCGTGGCGATTGCCACCGGCTCGGGGCGCAGGTTTGGCGCGATCAGCACGCCGGGGCCGGCTCCGGCCAGGGCCACCTCAACCCTCAGGGGCCGAAACTCCCGGTCCCATACGGTGTCTACGCTGCCGGTAAGGGGCAACCGGCTGCCGGTGTAGGCGGCCAGCGCCGGCACGGCCGAGGTGAGCGCGCCCGCGTCAACGTCGGTAAGGGAGAAGGCGGCCAAAAATGCGCCGTCGCTGGCCCGCTCGCTGGCGGTCACTTCGAGCAACCCCGGATGTCCCGCTGTTGGCAGCTCGACCAGCGCTTGCGCCTCCAGCCCGCCCGGCCCGCGTTTGGCGGTGAGGGTCGCGGCGGGCACCTTCCACATGACGCCGGTAACCCGGTCTTCAACGGTGAGGGCGGCGCTCAGCACCGAAACCTCGCTCAGCACTCCAAGCGGCCCGGCCTTTCCGCTGGGTTGGCGCAGGGCAGCAAGGAAGCCGGCGAGCGGTGCGTCTGCCGGCTGGTTGGCCTGCGCGGTCAAGGTCAGCTCAGGGTGCGGCAGGGCGGCGGGGCCATCGAGATCGAGCACCAACCGGCCGTCGCTGGTGCGGACGAGGTGCAGCATCGGGCCGATTACGGCGATGCGCGCCAGCGCCAGCCGCCCCTCCGCCAAGGCATGAAACGATAGCCCGACGGCGAGGGCCGGGATGTGGGCGACCAGACGGTGTTCGGCGGCCGAAACCAGTTTTACGTCGCGGAGATGCAGCTCCAGCGGATAATTTGGCCCGCCCCAGGCCAGCACCGACTCGCCAACCTCGACCTGGGGCCGGTCGGGGCCGCCCACCGCGTCGCCCACCGCATCGGCAAGGGCGGCGGCAAGATGGGGGGTGAGAAAATCGACCGTGACCGGCCCTTCGGCCACTCGCCACACCGCCAGCCCGGCCAAAACCAGCCCGGCCAGGGTCAGCGTTGCCAGGAGTTGAACCATAAACAGGCCAAGGCGCTGGATCACGGCTTGCCCCCCGCACCAACGGCGTGCATATGGTGACCGAAGGGATCCGGCCGTGTTGGATCAGCCGGCTTTGCCAGGATAAATGCCGCCATGGTGCTCGCCTTCGCCACAGACCGTTTGCCGGAGCCTGCCGATGCCGCCCGGGCCGCGAGGGGGCTGGAGAGCTGGCAGGACGCTGCGGCAGCGGCCGAGCCGGCGCTGGCAGCGTTCGCCCACGCCATCGCCGGGTGCCCCCAGGGGCGCCGGGTGATTTCGTCGCTGGCGGGCAACAGCCCATATCTTGGTCTCAGCCTGACCCGGGATATCGTGTTTGCCGAGCGGCTGTTCACCCAGGGTTTTGAGCCCGCTTTTGCCGCGTTGATGGCAGAAGTTAAAGATCGGTTCGATGCCGAAACGGATATCGCCAAGTTGATGAGCGGGCTGCGGCTGGTGAAACGGCGGGCGGCGCTGTTGATCGGCCTTGCCGACATTTGCGGGGCCTGGACGCTGGAACAGGTGACGGCCGCCCTGAGCGATCTTGCCGAGATCACGCTCGAACTTGCGGCCGAGCATTTGTTGCGGGCCTTGCACGCGAAGGGAGAGCTGATGCTGCCCGATCCGCTGCGGCCGTTGCGTGGCTCTGGTCTGATCATTTTGGCCATGGGCAAGTTTGGGGCGCGAGAGCTGAACTATTCGAGCGATATCGACCTGATCGTGCTTTATGACGAAGCGGCGGTGACGGCGAGAGACCCGGAGACCCTCGCGCGGACGTTCATTCGGTTTACGCGCGATCTGGTCCGCATTATGGACGAACGGACGCGGGACGGCTACGTCTTCCGCACAGATTTACGCCTGCGCCCAGACCCCGGGGCCACGCCCTCGGCGGTGACGGTGGCGGCGGCGGAAGTGTATTACGCCAGCGTTGGGCAGAATTGGGAACGGGCGGCGATGATCAAGGCGCGGCCGGTAGCCAGCGACCCAAGTGCCGCAGCCGCTTTTATGGGGACCATCCGGGCCTTTGTCTGGCGGCGCAGCCTGGATTTCGCGGCGATCCAGGACATTCATTCGGTCAAACGCCAGATCCATGCGCATAAGGGGCATCGTCATCCGGCGGTGAACGGCCATGATATTAAACTTGGGCGGGGTGGCATCCGCGAGATTGAGTTTTTTATTCAAACCCAGCAGCTTATTTATGGCGGCCGGGATGACCGGCTTCGGGTGGCGCCGACCTGTCTTGCGCTCCGGGCGTTTGTTGTGGCGGGAAGGGTCAAGCCCGAAGTGGCCGAGGAGATGATCCGCGCTTATCGGTTCTTGCGCCAGGTTGAGCACCGTCTTCAGATGATCGACGATCGCCAGACCCACCAGCTTCCGAAAACCGATGAAGAGGTGGCCCAGGTTGCGGTCTTTCTCGGCTTCGAGTGTCGGGAGATCTTTGCCGAAACCCTGCTTGGTCATTTGATGCGGGTCGAGGGCCACTACGCTGATTTGTTTGAAGAGGCGCCGTCGCTGGCTGGTCCCGGCAATCTTATGTTCACCGGCACCGACGATGACCCCGGCACGCTGGTCACGTTGCGCGGGCTTGGCTTTGGCAACCCCTCGGGGGTGATCGCCACGGTCGCGGCTTGGCATCGGGGCCGTTACCGCTGTATGCGCAGCGCGCGTGCCCGCGAACTGTTGACCGAGCTGACCCCGGCTTTGCTTCAGGCCATGGGCCGGACCCGCCATTCCGACGAAGCGCTCGGTCGTTTCGATGAGTTAATGAGTCGGCTGCCCTCGGGCATTCAATTATTTTCGCTCTTTCATGCCAAGCCGGGGCTACTCGATTTTATTGCCGAGGTGATGGGCACCGCGCCCCGGCTGGCTCAATGGCTCAGTCGCAAGCCAGCCTTGCTTGATTCGGTGGTCGCGCCCGACTATTTTTCGCCATTGCCTGGCAAGGCGGAATTGGTGGTCGAGTATCGCCGGGCGTGCGCTGGAGCGGGTTGTTTCGAAGACGTATTGAATGAAGCGCGGCGCTGGGTGCAAGATCAGAGTTTTCGGGCCGGGGTGCATATTTTACGCGGGATCACCGATGGCGACCAAAGCGGTCCATTTTTGTCGGCGCTGGCCGATATCGTGCTGGATGATTTGGCCGAACGGGTGACCGAGGATTTTGCGCGGCGCCATGGCCACATTCCCGGCGGATCGATGGCGATTATCGCCATGGGCAAGCTCGGCAGTGGCCAGATGACAATTGCTTCCGATCTCGATCTTATTACGGTTTATCATGCACCACCCGAAATTACCCAATCCGATGGCCTAAAACCCATTTCGCCTTCGGAATATTATATCAAGCTGACCCAGCGGTTGATCAACGTGATCACCGCGCCGACCAGCGAGGGCCGGCTTTATGAGGTCGATATGCGGTTGCGGCCTTCGGGCACGGCCGGGCCGGTCGCGGTTAGCCTCGATGCCTTTTGCCGCTATCAGCACGATAGCGCCTGGACTTGGGAACACATGGCTCTCACCCGCGCCCGGGTCATTAGCGGATCACCGGCGTTGCGGGGGGAGCTGGAGCGGATCGCCCGGGAGGTGTTGACCCGGCCGCGCGATGGCGTTCGGCTGGTGCTCGATGTTGCCGACATGCGCCGGCGGATCGATCGTGAACATGCCACCAAAAACCCGTGGGAGGTGAAGTATGCGCGGGGCGGCTTCATCGATATAAACTTCATCGCCCAGTATTTGATGCTGTGTCACGCTCACCAATACCCCGCCGTGATCAGCCCCAACACCGTCTATGCCCTGGAAGGGTTGCGGGCAGCCGGGGTGCTTGAAGCCAAGATCGCGGATGATTTAATTCTGGTTCACCGCACCTGGCGGCGTGTGCAGGGCTTTTTGCGGCTGACCACCGGCGGGAGCCTGGAGCCGAACGACGCCCCGGAGGCAATCCGGGTGGCGCTCGGCCGGTGTGTTTTTCCCGAGCGGACCCTGCCGGTGCCGTTCCGCGAAACCGACGAGCGGGTGCGCGAGTTGGCCGCGATTGCCTATCAGCATTTCCAAATGCTGATCGACGAGCCGGCCGAACAAGAGCATCTCACGCGGTTACGCAACCAGTATCCTACCGACTGAGCACCCTATTATCGGCCCATTTATCACCATAAGGACACCTCCCGATGGCACTTGAAGTTGGACAGCTCGCCCCGGATTTCACCTTGCCCGCCGATGGTGGCGGCACGGTTGCTCTTTCATCGTTTGCCGGGCGCTGCGTTGTGCTCTTTTTCTATCCCAAAGACGATACGCCGGGCTGCACCCGCGAGGCGTGCGCCTTTCGCGATCAGGGGGCGGCGTTCGCCACGGCGGGAGCGGTCGTGATTGGGGTCTCCAAAGACGGCGTTGCCAGCCACGACAAGTTTAAGGCCAAATATCAGTTGCCGTTCCCGCTGGTCTCCGATGGTGAGACGACTTTGGCGCAGGCTTACGGGGTCTGGGTTGAAAAGATGAATTACGGGCGGAACTATATGGGCATGGAGCGCGCAACCTTTTTAATCGATGGTGCCGGGGTGGTGCGGTCGATCTGGCGCAAAGTGAAAGTCGACGGGCACGCTGAGAAAGTTTTGGCTGCCCTCCGCCAAATAGAAGGACCCTGTTCTCCTTGACAGGTGGTGAAACGGCAGTGCCCCCCCAACCTTAGCTAGAGTCGAGGTTCTGGCGTCGGGAGCGGCGGGCATGAAAAACGTAAGTGACCAAGCCCTGGTGATGGCAGGGTTCCAAAAGCTGATGGCGCAAACCCACGTCGAGGGAATGATGGACGGCGAGCGTTCGGTGTCGGCGCTGGTCGGCCTGTTCAGAAAATTGCCGTGGGATGCCAAAGTGTTCACCGTCACCGATCGGCATCACGAGCCGTGGGTGGTCGATGTGCAAAAAGACGGCCCCTCGCTGACGCTCACGCCCGTCGATTCGGAGCGCGACGGGCGGATTGAGGTGCAGGGCAACGGCTTTTGGGGCCATTTGGTCACCGCGTTTGAAGAGGCCCACCCTGGGATTCATCTTCGTCATGATGAGAGCGTGCTGGCGCGCCTTTTCGATGGTCATGCCGCTGCGCCGGTGCGTGCGCCGGAGAAAGGGCGCGGGCCAGATGTGGCCGCCGCCCGCGCGGCGGCCCGTCGTCGGGAGGAGCAATGGCGCGAAAAGCGCGCCGCGGATCACTTAGACCAGTACGCGATTTGGTATCAGTGACCGGCGGGCACCAGGGACTTGCGACGCGCGGGTTTCACGCCGTTTGGCCTCGACGTTATCGATCAGCCGGGTATAGTGTAGACTGGCGTTGACGGTCGCGAAGGATGGGCGCCAGCCCGGGTGATGAAGCATGATCCTGTTTAATTTGCGATGCGCCGAGGGCCACGATTTCGAGGCGTGGTTCAGGGACGGCGAGGCATGGGAGCAGCGCAAACCCGGCGCCGTCGCGTGCCCGGTTTGCGGCGGCACCGAAGTGGTAAAGGCCCCGATGGCACCGAGGATCGGGCGTCACCGGGGCGATGCAGAGGCGGCTCCGGGTTTGCCCGCCGAACTGGTTGGGCAGTTGCGGGTTTTACGCAAGACCATCCAAGATAATTGCGACTATGTTGGCGACCGATTCGCCGAAGAAGCGCGCAAAATCCATTATGGCGAGAAAAAGCCGCGCGATATTTATGGCGAGGCCAGCCAGCATGAAGCAGACGAGCTGGTAGAAGAGGGCGTGATCTTTCAGCGCGTCCCCACGCTGCCGCGCACCGACTCGTGAAATAATCTCGTTGCCGGGCGGCGATCCCCCGATAACTGATTCGGCATCTGATAAAAGATTGCGCACATGACCGTTACGGTTCTCCACGTTGTTGAGGCTTTCAGCACCGGCATCATTCAGTCGATTCGCACGATTTGCCGAGCGCTGGAGGGGGATGTTCGCTTTCACGTTCTTTATGGCCGCCGGCCTGAAACTCCCGCCGATGTTGAAAGCCAGTATCCGGCGGCGGTGGGGTTTACCCCTTGGGGCGCAGCCGGCCGGGCGATCGACCCCGGTAAAGACCGGCGCGCGGTGGCCGAGCTGAAAGACGCGGTGGCGCGGGTTAAGCCCGACGTTGTTCACGCCCATTCCAGTAAGGCCGGGGCCTATGCCCGCCTAGCTTATCCGGGGGGGGCGGTGCCGATTCTTTATTCACCGCGCGGGTATTCGTTTTTGCAGCTCGATAAAGGGCCGGTGATCCGGGCCGGGTTTCGCGGCGTTGAGTGGGCGCTTGGGCGTTTGCCGCATATCACGGTGGGCTGTGGCCTTGGTGAATATACCCTGGCGGGCACGGTGGCGCGCCGGGCGGTGTTGATTCCCAACATGATCGATCCCGCCGATTTTCCTGAGGGTGGCGGGGCGTCTTATAATCCGGGCGGGCCGTTGCGGGTGGCCATGGCCGGGGGGATTCGCCCCCAAAAGAACTTTCCGCTGTTTTGCGCGGTGGCCAGCGCGTTTGAGGGCCGGGATATTCAGTTTTTGTGGCTCGGTGGCGGCGAGGTTCCGGCCGGCGTGCGGGTGCCCGGTAATGTCGAGATTTCCGGCTGGATTCCCCGCGCCAAGGTGCTGGAGCGAATGGCCGGCTGCCACCTCTACATGCAAACGTCGTTGTGGGAAGGGCTGCCGATCGCGCTGCTTGAAGGCATGGTGCTTGGGCTGGCGGTGCTGGCCTGCCCCGCCGTTGGTAACACCGAGCTGGTGGTGGAGGGGCTCAACGGTTTTTTATGTGCGGATGCCGCGACATTTATTGCGCGGGTCCGGGAGTTGGATGCCGATCGCACCGTTCTTTGCGCGATGGGCGAGGCCTCTCGCAATCTTGCCTTGCGGAACCACAGCGTTGGGCACATCGCGCCTCGCTGGCTTAGCCTTTACCGCCACTATGATCGCTATCGGAAGTTTGGCTAAGCCGCTTCAGATGATACGGCGCCTGGGCCGATTAACCGTTCCAGGCGCCGCCCGTTTCTTCAGATATAGTGTTCTTCCAGCGGCGGGAAGCCGTTAAAGCCGATAGAGGCGTAGGTGGTGGTGTAGGCCCCGGTCGCTAGAATCCGCAGACGGTCGCCGATTTCCAGATCTGCCGGCAGCCGGTAATCCGCCTTTTCATAGAGCACGTCGGCGCTGTCGCAACTCGGGCCAGCCAAAATCACCCGTTCAGGTTTGCCGGTGTAGCCCTGGTTGTTCGCGTCCACGCACTCGATGGTGTACTGAATCGCCTCGTCCATGGTTTCGGCGAGACCGCCAAATTTGCCAACGTCGAGATAAACCCAACGTCGGTCGTCCTCGCCGCCCTTCTGGGCGATCAACACCACTTCGGTCTCGATCACACCGGCATTGCCGACCATGCTGCGGCCGGGCTCAACGATGGTCTCGGGAATCCGGTTGCCAAAATGGGTGCGCAGCGCCTCGAAGATCGCGTGGCCATAGGCCTCGGTGGAAGGGATGTCGTTGCGGTAGCGGGTGGCGAAGCCGCCACCAAGATTAACCATTTTCAGCTCGACCCCTTCCGCTTCCAGGTCGCGGAACAGTTGGGCGGTGGTGGCGAGCGCGTGGTGCCACTGCCCGGGATCGCGCTGTTGGGAGCCGACGTGGAACGAAACGCCAAACGGCACGACACCCTTGCCGGCGGCCTGGAGCAGCAGGTCTTTCGCCATTTCGGGCGAGCAGCCGAATTTAAGCGACAACGGCCACTCGGCACCCTCGCCGCTGGTCAGAATCCGGCAGAAAACGCGCGCACCGGGGGCTGCCGCCGCGATTTTGTCCAACTCGCCGATGCTGTCGAAGGCATAGAGCCGCACGCCGAGCCGATAGGCCCGCGCGATGTCGGATTGCTTCTTGATGGTATTGCCATAGGAAATGTCGGCCGGATTCGCGCCCGCCGCAAGCACCATGTTGATCTCTTGGACACTGGCACAGTCGAAGGACGAGCCAAGCCGGTTCAACAGCTTGAGAATATGCGGCGCCGGGTTGGCTTTAACGGCATAATAGATCCGCGCCTCGGGCAGCGCTTGAGCCAACGCATCGTAGTTCTTTTCGACCACATCGAGGTCAAGCACCAAGCACGGGGTTGCCGGGCGTTGCTCGGTCAAAAAGCGCGCGATCTTCTGGTTCATCCCGTCCTCCAGGATAAAATGGGGTGTTTGCGATTTGTCAAAAACAGCCAGGTCCAATCACACGAGCGCGCGAAACTCACACGCTCGCGCCCGTACTTATTTGTTTCAAAGTGACGGATTGCGAGTGACCGGTCTGATACGGCTGACAGGAGGGCAAAAACCCACCGACAACGTGAAACATCGTAACCTCCAAGTCGGGCGCCCGAGACGAGCGGCGGTTCGGGGATACGCGTTACGTCGTTGCATAACCACTTCCTGGTAACCGTCAAAAGACGGCCAAGGGGCGGGCCAGCGGCACGTGCGCTTGCGAGTGACCGCCATATACCTGCACTCGTGCCGCTTGAAAAGAGGGAAAGTTTGTTAAGCCAAAAATAAATTTTCATTTCGTTAAGGAATAGGCGCGTTTACCCGGTGTGTTCCGGCGCCAGCCCCCGGTACGCGACCACCGCCAGCAGGTTGGCAAGCGCGATGCCCAGCATCATCGGCACCGCGCTGTCCGAGCCGAAATGGCCGACAATGAGTCCTGCCAGCGCCGCCAGCAGCATTTGCGCAAAGCCGAGCAGCGCCGATGCGGTGCCGGCCATGTCGCCAAACGGGCCGACCGCCCCGGCCAGAGCGTTGGGCAGCACCAACCCGGCGCCGACCATGACCAGCGCCACCGGCCCGACGATGGCGGCGACGCCCTCTGCGCCGGCCAGGGTCAGCCCCAACCCGAGCATGGCGGCAAGGCTGCCGACCCACAAGCCAAGCGCGATCATGCGCCGGATGCCGAGGCGCTGGGTCAGGCGGCCGGAGGCGAAGTTGCCGACCATGTATCCCAGCACCACCACCCCAAAGCACAGGCCATACATGACCGGGCTCAGGCCGTAGCGGTCGATCAACACAAACGATGAGCCTGAGATAAAGGTGAACAACGAGCTGAACACCCCGGCAAAGCACAAGACATAGCAGCGATAGCCCCGGTCTTTGATCAGGAGCGCGTAGTTGGCCAGCAGGTGCCCCGGCCGCACGGCATCGGAATTTAAGTTCGTGTTGGTCTCGGTGAGCATGAGCGCGACCGCGACCAGCAGGCCGGCGCCGATCAACCCGAGCACCAGAAAGATCCACCGCCAGCCCGGCCATTGGGTGAGGAAGCCGCCAATCATCGGCGCTACCGCCGGTGCCGCCGCCATGGCCAGGGCCATATAGGCGTACATCCGCGCCGCCCGCTCATGGCCGTAAACGTCGCGCACGATCGCCCGGCCCAGCACCGGCCCACAGCAGGCGCCCAGCGCTTGAAACAGCCGCGCGGTCGCCAATTGATTGAAGTCATCGGTACAGGCACACGCGATGCTGGCCGCCGTGTAAAGCGTTATCCCCCAGATCAGGACCGGACGCCGCCCAAACCGGTCGGAGAGCGGGCCGACCGCCAATTGTCCAAAGGCAAAGCCGATCAGAAAAATGCTGAGCGTGAATTGGGCCGGCGCGATCCCGGCGCCAAAAGCGCGCATGAGGGAGGGCAGCGTCGGCAGATACATATCGGTGGAAAGCGGCCCCAGCGCGACCAGCGTTGTGAGCAGTGCGGCGATCACCAAGCTGTCGGGGCGTGGCCTCATCCTATCCTCAATAATTCCGCGCCATGACGGTGCAGCCAAGTGCGCGATTGTTCCATGTCGGGGTTGAGCCGGGCCACCAGCGCCCAAAAGCGCGGCGAATGGTTCATTTCCCGCAGGTGTGCCACCTCGTGGGCGATGACGTAGTTGAAAACGGCTTCGGGGGTCAGCATCAGCCGCCACGAAAATGAGAGCCTGCCCGCCGACGAACAACTGCCCCACCGGCTGCGGGTGTCGCGCACGGTTACCGCAGCGACCTTGGCGCCGAGCGCGGTGGCCATGGTCCGCGTTCGTTGGCTGAGCAGGGTGCGCGCCTCTGCCACCAGCAAATCGCGGACTCGGCGCGGCAAATGCTCAATCCGCCCCCCAACCCGGATTTCTCCCGCCTCGCGCACGCCCAGGCCGCGCGTGAAGGGCTCGTGGCGGATGATGTGATCGCAGCCGAGCACCGAAACATGCGCCCCCTCGGCAAAGGGCCTTGCTGGGGGCAGCTTGGCGAGCCGGGCTGTCACCCAGCCGGTGTGACGACCAATAAACCGCACCGCCTCCGCCTCGGCCAACCCCGCCGGCACCACCACCTGGACCAAGCCGCGCGCAGTATCGAGCCGCAACGACATCCGCCGCGCGCGCACACTTTCCCGCAACTCCAACGGTGCCGCCAAACCGGCAACGGAAAGCAGGCGAGGGCGGGGGGGCAC
>CAIZDL010000003.1 GCA_903931735.1 uncultured Rhodospirillales bacterium | reverse complement strand
CGTGTTCGATCTTTCGCTCAACCACCCATTCCACGACCGTCTTGCCGGTCGCCAGCCTGAAAAGCTCGGAAAGCCGGCGCTGTGTCAGCCCAACCGTGCGTGCCAAACGCTCCAGGCTCGGCGGATCGGCCAAATCGGCCATCAGCAGATCAATAGCCGCACCGACCTTACCCCGCTCTCCCCGATGAAGAAGCTCGGATGTTTCCGCTGTCCCGTTCAGATCGCAGAACGCCGCCGCCAGAACCTCCAGCAGTGGTGAGGGCTTGGCGCCTTCGCTGGGCTGGATCGTCGATAAGCTGAGCGAAGATGTGACCGCGCTCCGGGCCAGCTATCACAAGCTCAACCACGCCATTCTCTCGGGGAGGGTCGGCGCATGACCTATACTTGCTCATTCTGTGGCTTGCGCCCGGCCCCCTCGATAGGCCGATATCTGATGGCCGAAGGCGGTGTCGCCATCTGCTCGGACTGCGTTGACATTTGCGTCGAGACTTTCTCGGAAGCTCGCAGGGACGCAGCTAAGGCCAAGACGCCGAAGCTACGGCTCGTCTTCCCACAACCCAGCCAGGGAGCGTGATCCATGACCGCAGAAATCATCCCGTTCCCCGACCGCTCACCGTCACCCATTCCGCCGGCTATTGAGTCTGTGATCGGCGAATGCCTGCAACTCGACACGACGGAGTTTCCCGGCATCCTGCGGTATGGGATTCTGGCGGCTCTCATGAAGGCCGCGCACCCCGGCAACAAGGTTCCGCTCGCCAAGGGGCTCAGGGATTTGACCGAGCACCTGAAGTGGGAAGCGTCCCACCCAAAGCGATCTGCCGCCAACGCCTGACCACCAACCCCAACAGCCCCGTCCGGCTTCGGCTGCGGCGGGGCTGGTGCTGTCGGCGTGGTGGGCGAATCAGCGTGCGGCGCGCTGTCGCAGTCCGCCTAAACATTCCACACCCGTCTGCATCAATCGGCTGCGAATTTGGGGGTTGGTTTGGGGGTCAGAAAGTCGGTTGCAAATTTTATCGTTCTATCTCAATTGGTTAGAACAATAAATGGCGGACAGGGTGGGATTCGAACCCACGGTACCCTTGCGGGTACAACGATTTTCAAGACCGTCGCCTTAAACCACTCGGCCACCTATCCTTGGGGCGAGCCTAGCGATTGGGGTGGCAAAGATCAATCACATAAGGTGAATGGCGGGTCTAGAGTGCTTTCTTTTCGGCCGTCAGCAGGTAATTGACGGAAATGTCGGCGGGGTCAAGGTGGAAAGTGCCGGTGAGGGGCTGGTAGACGACGCCTGAGAGGTTGCACACATCCATCCCTCGCTCGCGTAGGGCGGCGGCAAGGTCGGAGGGGCGTTGGAAGCGCTTCCAGTCGTGGGTGCCGCGCGGCAGCCAGCGCAGGACATATTCGGCGCCAATAATCGCCATGAGATAGGATTTGGTGGTCCGGTTGAGGGTGGCTAAAAACAGCAGGCCCCCGGGCGCGACCAGATCGGCGCAGCAGGCAACGAATAAAGGCACGTCGGCAACGTGTTCGATGACTTCCAGAGCGAGCACAGCATCGAAATGCTCCCCCGCCGCGACCATCGCCTCGGCGGTGGTGTTGCGATAATCGATGACCAACCGGGTCTCGCGAGCATGGATCGAGGCGGTTTTGATGTTTCGTTCGGAAGCGTCGATGCCGACCACGGTGGCGCCAAGCACGGTTAACGGCTCCGCAATCAGGCCGCCGCCGCAACCGATATCGAGCAGGCGCAACCCCTGCAACGGCCGCTCGGATGTGGCATCCCGGCCATAGTGGCGGCAAAGCGCGTCTCGCACATAGGCGACCCGTACGGGGTTGAAGCGGTGCAGAGGCTTAAACTTGCCGTTGGGGCTCCACCATTCGGCGGCGATCGCGGAAAAACGGGCAACTTCGGTGTCGTCGACGGTGGTGGGGCGGGATTGAACGGTCATGGCAAGCCTCATAAGCCAAATTGATTAAAAACTAGTCAGTGATTGTAATATGTTGCACACCCCACCGGGCCGCACTTGCGCGCCCTGGGCGGGGGGAGTATGGATACCACACCACGCTCCGGCAACGGTCGCGCGCATAAGATGGTGTCTGCCGGGCTCCGGTTGGAGTCTCTAGCGGGGACATTGCTTTCGTCGGGCCTGTTCTGTCTTGCGAGGGCGTGGGGTGGCTGGGTTTGGTATGGGCCGCCATTGGGCGGCGGGACAAGGGGCATGGCACGAATCGTACAAAAATTCGGCGGAACGTCGGTTGGCGATGTTGAGCGCATAAAGAATGTTGCGCGCAAGGTCGAGGCTGAAGTTCGGGCCGGGCATCAGGTGGCGGTGGTCGTCTCGGCCATGGCGGGCGAAACCAATAAGCTCGTCAAGTTTTGCACCGAGATTAACCCCATTTACGATGCCGGGGAATACGATGCCGTGGTCGCGGCGGGTGAGCAGATCACCGCCGGCCTGCTGGCCATCGCCTTGCAAACCATTGGGATTCCGGCGCGGTCGTGGCTGGGCTGGCAATTGCCGTTGCGCACCGATGGCACCCACGGCAAGGCGCGAATCCTGGGCATCGAGACAAAAGACATTTTACGCTCGATGGATTCGGGTGAAGTGGCGGTGGTCGCGGGTTTCCAGGGTCTCGATGAAGGCGGGCGAATCACCACGCTCGGCCGGGGCGGCTCCGATACCTCGGCGGTGGCGCTGGCGGCGGCGTTGAAGGCCGACCGGTGCGATATTTATACCGATGTCGATGGTGTTTACACCACCGACCCGCGCATCGTTTCCCGCGCGCGCAAGCTTAGTCGCATTACTTACGAAGAAATGCTGGAGCTGGCATCGGTTGGCGCCAAGGTCTTACAGACCCGCTCGGTCGAAGTTGCGATGAAGCACAAGGTTCGGGTTCAGGTGCTTTCGAGTTTTGCCAAAGAGACCGGGAGTTCCTTGCCGGGAACCTTGGTGGTGGATGAGGACGAGAACGTGGAACAGCTTTTGGTCAGCGGTATCGCCTATAGCCGCGATGAGGCGAAGATTACCTTGGTTCAGGTGGCCGATCGTCCGGGCGTTGCTGCCGGGGTCTTTGGACCTTTGGCCGATGCGGCGATCAATGTCGACATGATTGTTCAGAATGTCTCGGCCGACGGCCAGGCGACCGACATTACCTTCACCGTCGGCAAGTCCGATATGGAGCGGGCGTTGAAGCTGCTGGAAGCGGCTAAATCCGAATTTGGCTACGAGCGCCTTAGGTTTGACAATAATGTGGTCAAAGTTTCGGTGATCGGGGTCGGGATGCGCAGCCATGCCGGCGTTGCCCAGCGGATGTTTAAGACTCTTGCGGAAAAGGGCATTAACATTCAGGTGATCTCAACCTCTGAAATCAAGGTGAGTGTGCTGATCGCCGAGGAATACGCCGAGCTGGCGCTGCGCGCCCTTCACACCGCCTTTGGGCTCGATGTCGCCTGAACCCGGCGCCGCCCTGCGCCCAAAAGGCGGGTGAGGGATGGCGGGACGGGGAACGGAGGGGTGGACGCAAGAGAGCGGGCGGGCGGAAGACCGGAAGACCGGAAGAGTGGACGAGCGGGAGACAAATGGTGTCGGGCGTTTTGAGGGCAAGCTGATGACCGGGATCACCCCGAGGGAACAGCTCGATCGTTTGTGGCGGCGGGGGCGTGAGTTCCTGGGCTGCGAGCTTGCCATCATGGGCGGGGCCATGAGTTGGGTTTCCGAGCATCATTTGGTGGCGGCGATTTCCGAGGGTGGTGGCTTTGGTGTGCTGGCCTGCGGCTCGATGACTCCGGAATTGCTCAGCCAGGAGATATCGGCCACGACGGCGATGACCCGGCGTCCGTTTGGCGTCAATCTGATTTCCATGCACCCCTCGCTTGATCGGCTGATCGAGGTCTGTATTCATCACAAGGTCGGGCATGTGGTGCTGGCGGGCGGCATTCCGCCGAGTGCGGTGATTAAAGGCTTGAAAGCCGGCAATATTCGGGTCTTGGGGTTTGCTCCTGCGCTCGCCATTGCCCGCAAGCTGGTGCGGATGGGGGCCGATGCCCTGATCATTGAGGGTAACGAGGCCGGCGGTCATATCGGGCCGGTGGCAACGTCGGTTTTGGCCCAGGAAATCCTCCCTCATATTCGGGAAGTGCCGGTGTTCGTTGCGGGCGGGATCGGGCGGGGCGAGGCGATTATTTCGTGCCTTGATGCTGGCGCGGCCGGGGTCCAAATCGGCACCAGGCTGGTGTGTGCCACCGAGTCCATCGCTCATCCCAACTTTAAGCAGGCGTTCATCAAGGCGGCAGCGCGGGATGCGGTGGCCTCGATCCAGCTTGATCCGCGCTTTCCGGTGACGCCGGTGCGGGCGCTGGCCAACGGCGGCACCAAACGCTTCCAGGAAACCCAGCGTAAGGTGATCGACCGCTTCCACGCCGGGGAGTTGACCCAAAAGGAAGCCCAACTGGAGATCGAGCATTATTGGGCGGGCGCGCTGCGTCGGGCGGTGATCGACGGCGACGTTGAGAGCGGCTCGCTGATGGCCGGGCAGAGTGTTGGCATGGTGACCCGCGAACAGCCGACCCGGCAAATCCTGACCGAGTTGGTCTCTCAGGCGGTTACCGCTTTGGAGCAAAGGCGCCGGTTGTGGCGCGATGGTGCCAGCCAGGTGGTGCTGGAAGTGGCGGATTGATATGAGCGAGTCTCAGGGCGAGACCGAAAATAACGGGCTTGGCCCGATTGTGGGTATCGTTGGCACGGCTCACGACCATCGGCGGCTGTTGTCTCGCTTGCGCGATGTCATGGCCGGGCTGGGCACCGGCCAGCAGCGGCTCGATAAGATCGTGCGCTTGATCGCCGCCGAAATGACCGCCGAGGTTTGTTCGTGTTACCTCATGCGGTCGGGCGACATGCTGGAGCTGTTTTCCACCGTTGGCCTCAATGAAAGCGCGGTTCACAAAACCCGGCTGAGGGTGGGGGAGGGTGTGGTTGGCGATATCGCGGCGCGGGCGCGGTCGCTGGCGCTCGCCAATGCGCGCAACCATCCCAACTTTGCCTATCGGCCCGAAACCGGCGAAGATGAATTCCAATCGCTGCTGGGCGTGCCGATTTTGCGGGGCGGCCGGGTGCGGGGGGTGTTGGTGATTCAGCACGCGCTGTCCCGTCAATACCACGAGGAGGAGGTCGAGACCCTCCAGACCATCGCCATGGTGGTGGCCGAGTTGGTGGCCGGCGGGGAGTTGGTCAGCCGGGGCGAGCTTTCCAACGTTGGCGACGCTGCGTTGCTGCCGTCGCGCTTGGGCGGTGTCAGCTACAATGGCGGCCTTGCCATCGGTCAGGCGCTCTTACACCGTCACCAGCTTACCATCCGCGATATGGTCGCCGACAACCCCGGCGCAGAGTTGGATCGGTTGCGCACCGCGCTTGCCGGCATGTATGGCGCCATCGATGCGCTGCTGGCCTCGACCGCCGACGGCACCGAGCATCGCGACATTCTCGAAACCTACCGGATGTTCGCCGAAGATCGGGGCTGGCTCTCGCGTATTCGGGAGGCGATCAAGACCGGCCTTACTGCCGAAGCGGCGGTGATCCAGGTTCAAAACGATACCCGCGCCCGCATGAATCAGGTGGCTGACCCCTATATTCGGGAACGGCTGCTGGATCTCGATGATTTGACCAACCGGCTGTTGCACCATCTGGCCGGCAAGCGCTCGGCCACCGATGGGCAGTCGATGCCCGACGACACGATTTTGATCGCCCGCTCGCTCGGCCCGGCGGAGTTGCTGGACTATGATCGCTCCAAGCTGCGCGGGCTGGTGCTGGAGGAAAGCTCGGCCACCAGCCATGTGGTGATCGTTGCCCGCGCGCTCAATATTCCGGTGGTTGGGCAATGTACCGATGCGCTCAACCGCGTCGATCCGCTGGATCAGGTGATTGTCGATGGCGATAACGCCCAGGTTTTTGTGCGGCCGAGCGAAGATATAAAATACACAGTCGCGGAATCGATGCGCATGATTGCCATGCGGGAGCGTTTGTTTGCGCGGGTGCGTGGCCTGCCTTCGGTAAGCCACGATGGCGTGCCGGTTTCGATTATGCTCAACGCCGGGCTGTTGATCGATCTGCCGCACCTTGAAGACAGCGGCGCCGATGGCATTGGGCTGTACCGGACCGAGATTCCCTTCATGATCCGGCCGACGTACCCCGACGTGCCGACTCAAACCGTGCTTTATGCCAAGGTGCTGGAAATGGCCGGCGAAAAGCCGGTGGTGTTCCGCACCCTTGATGTCGGCGGCGATAAGAAGCTGCCCTATTTTGCCGGTCACGATGAAGCCAACCCGGCGTTGGGCTGGCGCGCAATCCGCATTGGGCTTGATCGGCCGGCGATGCTGCGCAAGCAATTGCGGGCGTTGTTGCGCGCCGCCGCCGGGCGGCCCTTGTCGCTCATGTTCCCCATGATTGCCGAAGTCGCGGAGTTCCGCGCCGCGCGTCATTTGGTTGAAATGGAGATGACGCGCACCTCGGCTGAAGGGTACGCGCCTCCGGTGAAGTTGCGCGTGGGCGTAATGATCGAGGTGCCGGCGCTGTTGCTGCAACTGCCGTCGTTGTTGGCGTTGGTGGATTTTGTTTCTGTTGGCTCAAACGATTTGGCGCAATATCTGTTCGCCTATGATCGGGGTGATCCGCGCCTTGCCAACCGCTACGACTCGTTATCTCCGCCCATGCTGGCGGCGTTGCGGCTGATCGTCGATCAATGCGAGGTGGCGGGCGTGCCGCTCTCAATTTGCGGCGAAATGGCCGGGCGGCCGCTGGAGGCGATGGCGCTGGTTGGTATCGGTTTTCGCTCGCTCTCGATGTCGCCGCCCTCGGTCGGGCCGGTCAAGACCATGCTGCGGTCTCTTGATGTTGGCCGGCTGCGGGAATATTTGCTCAGTCTGGTCAAATACAGCGACCATTCCTTGCGCGATCGTCTTAAGGCGTTTGCCAAAGACCATAGCATCATGATTTGACCCTGGCGCCGGTAGCCATTTCGCAGGCCCGGCGGACCAAGATGCAACAGCCGGGCAGCCCTGCGCGCTGTGTACAATGAATGGCTGTGGACGTTTCCGTTATCGCACAGCATATTATATCGCTCGTTTGAGGGGGGTTTTTCCGGAGCGTCGCCCTTGCCCTATGTACTGCGCGAATGGTCCGCGCCGGACAGCCTTATCGCTGATCTGGCTGATGGCAGCGGAGTTGAAGGCTCGGTTGCTGCG
>CAIZDL010000002.1 GCA_903931735.1 uncultured Rhodospirillales bacterium | reverse complement strand
GGCGTTGCTCAACATCCATCAACTTCGGGGCAGATGCATTCATCCCAGATCGCCATTTCCAACGCATTGCTGGCCAGACCAGCAACTTTCTATAAAATACTATACCTAGTGGGTGTCTGCGTCAACCGGATAGGCAGGATACAATGTAACTATGACCAGTAACCAAGCCCACATCGGCAGTACACCAAAAGACTTCGCCATCTTTGTAGTCAAAAATATACTTATGTGTGATCGAGGCGTAGACCATATATCCACCGGTGGTGTGCAAAACACCCTTTGGCTTGCCGGTTGAGCCTGAAGTATAGAGGATAAACAGCGGGTCTTCGGCGTTCATTTCCTCGGGTGGGCACTCCGCCGCAACCTTGGCCGTTTCTTCGTGCCACCAAATATCCCGTCCGGTTTTCCAAGAAATAGCGCCGCCGGTGCGCCTCAAGACGAGAACATTGCGCACATTGGGGCAAGACTCGAGGGCCGCATCGACATTGCCTTTCAGCGGGATCTTGCGACCGCCCCGCAACCCTTCATCGGCGGTAATTACAAAATCGCTTTCGCAGTCAATGATACGGTCACGGATGCTATCGGGCGAAAAACCACCGAAAATAACCGAGTGGATCGCGCCGATCCGGGCACAAGCGAGCATCGCAAATGCGGTCTCCGGAACCATCGGCATATAGATAGTGACCCGATCCCCCTTTTTTACGCCATAAGCTTTGAGAACATTCGCAACCTTGCAGACCTCTTCATAGGCCTCTCGATACGTAATCGAGCGACTCTCAGCGGGATCGTCGCCTTCTGAAATAATCGCAACTTGATTGGACCGAGTGGCAAGGTTACGGTCAAGACAATTTACCGAAGCATTCAGTGTTCCATCATAATACCAGCGAATTTTTATGTCACCGGTATAATCGACATCCTTTACCTTCGTATATGGCTTGATCCATTGAATCCTCTTTCCTTGCTCGCCCCAAAAAGTTTCGGGGTCATTAAGGGATTGAGCGTACATTTTTTCATATTTATCATTATCGATCCAGGCGGTCTTAGCAAACTCGGCTGGAACGGGAAAAAAACTGTTATCAGTTGCCATAGGATTTACGCCCCTCCCCTTGATTTTGTTGTTGATCGGTGTATTGCGCTGCATCAAAGCCAGATGCCCCGATCATGCAGCACTTTTAACTAATTGCGCCCTGGCGGCACAAGCAGGATCGCTGGATTTGACCATGGCAGTGTCTATATGTCGCACCAGTTGACGCTAAACTTTGGCCAACGGATTGATACCGGCGGTGCGAAGAGCATCGCCGGATCACGTCATTCGCAATAAAGGGGTGAGCTTATTCTACCGGGATAAAGCCGGCTGCGGGTTGAGCCCAGCCCAAATGTTCGCCGCCATCAAGCGCAATCATTTGGCCAGTGAGGGCCGGGGCTTCAAGAATAAAGCGTACGCCATCACATATTTCTTTGGGCGAAGTGCCCCGCCCAAGGGGAACCCGTTGACATTGGGCCGCAAAATGATCTTCAGTTTGACGTTCATTTCTTAAGGTGGGGCCTGGGCCAATGCCATTAACTCGAATTTGTGGTGCGAGGGCCAGCGCCAGCGTCCTGGTTAAGGTCCACAAAGCAGTTTTACTCACGGTATATGACAAAAAATATGGCGTTAGGTTCCAAACTCGCTGATCAAGAATATTAACGACGCAGCCAGCGGTATTCGCTGGCAATTGGCGGGAAAAATATTGTGTCAACACCAAAGGTGCGCGTAAATTTATTTCCATATGCTCGTCCCAGGTGGTCCTGGTCGTGGTATCGATCCGGTCATCTTTGAAAACGCTGGCGTTATTGATCAGCGCGGTCAGTGGCCCCAAAAGGCCGACTGCGGCCGGAATGAGTCCCGCCACTTCGGATTCAATTGCGAGGTCGGCGCGAAGGGCCACGGCGTGTCCGCCACGCGCAGAGATCATCCCGACCACGTCTTCGGCTTCGGCTCCCGAATGATGATAATGGACGACCACGGCCCAGCCATGCCGGGCGAGGTCGAGTGCGATCTCACGGCCAATTCGCTTGCCGGCGCCGGTGACGAGCACTGTTTTTCGTGACATTTCCTCCATCCCGCGAGTTTACGGGCAAGGCCAGGGCGTTTCAATCCCTCTGGCGTTCTTTGCCAAATATGGTATTCAACTGTTCAAATCACCGCAAAGGCAGAGGCCGATCATGAAGGCGGGCGAGGAGTCGGCGCGTCTGGTGTTACGCTCGGTGTTTGGGTTCCATGAGTTCCGTGGTCTTCAGGCGGAAATCATCCCCCATGTCATTGCTGGGCATGATGCTTTGGTGCTAATGCCGACCGGCGGGGGAAAATCCCTTTGTTATCAAATTCCGGCATTGGTAAGATCAGGGGTTGCGGTTGTTGTCTCACCTCTTATCGCATTGATGCGGGATCAAGTTGAAGCGTTACGCCAGTTGGGTGTACGTGCTGCGTACCTCAACTCTACGGTGGATTACCGGGAGGCGGAGGAGATCGAACGGGCGGTGGGAGCGGGCATGATTGACTTGTTGTATGTCGCGCCCGAGCGTCTGGTCACGCCGCGTTGCCTCGATCTTTTTGACCGGTCGACGTTGGCTCTGTTCGCTCTTGATGAGGCGCATTGCGTTTCCCAGTGGGGGCACGATTTTCGGCCTGAATATCTACAGCTTTCGTTGCTGCGCGAGCGCTATCCCCAGGTGCCGCGCCTTGCTCTCACCGCCACCGCTGACCAGCGAACGCGAACGGATATTGCGCGCCAGTTGGGGTTGGAGGACGCGCGAGTCTTTATCACCAGTTTTGATCGTCCGAACATCACATACCGGGTGACGGTTAAAGATGACCCTCGTAAGCAATTGTTATCGTTCTTAAATCAGCAGCACCCGCGCGACGCCGGCATTGTCTATTGTATGTCGCGCAAGAAGGTGGACGAGACGGCGGCCTGGCTGGCGGAGCAGGGCCGGGACGCGCTGCCCTACCATGCCGGGCTGTTGGCGGCGACCCGCGATGCTCATCAAGACCGTTTTATTCGCTCCGAACGTATGGTCATGGTGGCGACCATTGCCTTTGGCATGGGCATTGATAAACCAGACGTACGGTTCGTCGCTCATCTGGATTTGCCAAAATCCTTGGAGGCCTATTATCAAGAGACCGGTCGTGCCGGTCGCGACGGTTTGCCTGCCGATGCCTGGATGGCATACGGTATGTCGGATGTCGTGCGGGTCAGTCAAATGCTGGATATTTCTACGGCACCAGAGGAGCATAAACATGCAGAACGGGTGAAGCTTTCCGCACTATTGGGCTATTGTGAGACTCCGGGCTGCCGACGCCAAGCTTTGCTTGGATATTTTGGCGAGACCTTGGCAACACCTTGTGGCAACTGTGATACTTGTATCGATGAAGTGGCTATGTGGGATGCCTCGGTTGCAGCTCAGATGGCGTTGGCCGCTATTTATCGTACCGGGGAGCGCTTTGGCGCCGGCCATCTTATCGACGTTTTGCGCGGTCAGGCAACGGAACGGGCGGTGCGACTGGGGCATAACAATATTAAAACCTTTGGCGTTGGCGCTGAGCGCTCGGCGCGTGAATGGCAAGGAATCTACCGCCAGTTGATCGCACTCGGCCTGATTGGGGTCGATAGTGAGACCCACGGATTTCACCTCACCGACGCCGCTATGCCGATATTGAAGGGTCGGGAGCGGTTGCATCTTCGTCAAGATCCCCGTGCGGAAACCACCCGGGCGTTGAAGCGGGCCGTGACTCCGCGAGAACGAAAAACAATCGCTTCTACTGTTAGCAATCTTCCTGTTGGTGACGGCGAGCTTTCCCTTTTTGAGATCTTGCGCCGCACACGCAATGATCTCGCCAAGGAGCAGGGGGTGCCCGCTTATATTATCTTTCATGATATAACATTGGAGGAAATGGCGCGGGAGCGGCCTCATGATCTTGATAGCTTCGCCGGTCTCACCGGCGTCGGCGCCCGCAAGCTGGAGCGCTATGCCGATGTTTTTATTGAGGCGATTCTCGCTTTTAGAGGTTAAAAAGCGAATTTTTCAGTGTACTCAGCACAAATGATTATCGGCCGCGTTTTGGCTTTTGAGGCTCATTATTGGTGGGAGAACGGTCGTCTGCTTTTTTTACCTCAGCCAAATCATCAATGGTTGGAGTGAGATCTTTGGCGATGCGGTCGGGAAGGCGGTAGCTCCAGTTCCCATATCGGGCCTGTTGGTTCTTGAGCCGGCTTTGAGCCTCGGGCGATTTATTTCCGGTATCAAGGGAAAATCCAATGCTTGCCCAGGATTGTCCTAAAAGGTTCGATACCCTGACTGTTAGAATTTCTCCTTCGAAACTCCGCACCGTCATGATCATATTGGGTTTTTCTGAGGCGTTGATGGGGGCGGTATTATACAGGCAAAGGAAAAACATTTTTGCAATCGTTTTGATTGGTTCT
>CAIZDL010000001.1 GCA_903931735.1 uncultured Rhodospirillales bacterium | reverse complement strand
CTTCTACCCGTTCAATGCCTTCAGATCATTGCTGGGGATCGCGGGCGGGGCTGAGGCGCCGACCTACGCTGAACTCTACTCCGGCGATTGGGCGCACCCAACATGTAGTGGGTGTCTGCGTTAACCGGATAGGCAAGGTCTGGAGCATCCGGAGTTTCGGGAGCAGGCCCGGGAGATGGTTCGCGCCTTCCGTAGCTAAGGGCAGGACCGCACTTGATGTTGACGGATTAGACGCTAGGATGGTTGTTTGGTGGAATGAATCGTCGTTGGAGAAATATGAGATGAAAACAGTTTTTGCGTCGCAGGGCGGCTTTGTCGCCAATACAGCGGTGATCGATTCGGTTACGCTCAAAAATCCTGCGGAGAGTCAGCCTCCCGTCGTCTCCTCAGCCTATCCGACCACGGGAGCAGGGCAGGAGTCGGGTCTTGGGGGCGATATCGGCCGGCTCGCGGCGGCGCTCAACACCATTGGCTGGAACCACGGCCAAGTTCCTCACGATGAGCGCATGGCGGTGGACGAGCAACAACTCGAACAGAGCTATTATGCCGCGACGGAGGAAGCCAAGAGCAAGCTCGGCGGGCAGTTCGGCAAGCTTGCCGCCGCGCTGGAGACTGTGGGCTGGAACCACGGCCAAGTGCCGGCTGAAGACAAAGTGCCGCTCCAGGAAAAACTCTGATCCGAACACTCTGATCGATTGGCCCTGATCGATTGGCCCTTAGTGCTTCGCGCTCCCCCAGCTAATGTTGGGGGGGCCGGAGCCCCGGCCGGGTGGCGGGGCGGCGGTGTCGCCATAGAGCGGCGTTTCTTTGTGCTGGCCTTCGAGGTAGCCGTTCAGCGCATAGACGCCATAGAGCGACCCGAAGATGGTCAGGCCCAGAACCACCAGCACCTTGATTGATTCCCACCACGGCGAGGCGTCGAGCGGGGCTTCGTAAACCGGCGGCAACGCGCCAGCGTCCTGCCAGCTCCGTTGCCAATTGTGAGCCGCAGCGTCGCCCGCGCCCCGGTGCGAACCATCGTTATGACCCGCGTGGGAAGGCCGATGCTCGAACCGGTGATCGCGGTCCGCCCGGCTCCCGTCACTTCGGCCCCCTTCGCCTCTCGTGCTCTCCCGAGAGCGAATGATGTTGTGCAAGCGCTCCTGATGGTCGGAGCGCCCCCCCCGCCCTTCGCCGGAGCCATCATCGTCGTGGCCGTCAAACCCCCGCAGCATGATCGCCCCACCACCCTCTGGAAGCGCCGTGTGTCCCCCTCGTTATGTCGGCAGGGCAGAGGGGTAATGCAAGCGCCAGATCAGGGAAAGAATCGGGGGAGCAAATATCGGTCTAGGGCGTGTGCTGTCCGAAGTAGCGGGCGCCGAACACCTCGGGGTATTGCCGGTCTTTGAAGTGTTCGGAGGCGGGAGCGGTGGTCGATAACAGTCGGTCTTCGTTGGAATAGTTGGTGTCGAAAATCCAGGGCCGGCGGGCCAATTGCCGGTCGTTGAGCCAGAACTCCGACCAATCCCGCGTGGTTTCAACAAACTCCCGGGCATAGTCTGGGCCAAACTCAAGCGCGCCGTCGATTACGACGTCGATGTAGGACTGGAGCAGGGGAAACGCGGTGTTTGGTGGCGTTAAGCCTGCGCCCGGCTCGCCGCCCTCACCCACCGGCACATAAACCCAAATCTGAACATCGCGCGGCACGGCTTGCCACGACACCGCTTCCACCTGCGCTAAGGGCACCCCGATCCGAACGTAGCCCTTTTCGCGGTTGTCGAAGGGCGTCATGTCGGCGCCGTCTACCGGGTAGAGCACGCCGTTGATGGTCTCCGGCTTCTCCCCCGGGGCGGGCTTGCGCAGTCCGAGCGCGGTGAACCCGGAAGGGGAGCGCGCGACCCAGGCGCGAATATAGCCGAATTCCGGCGAAACCCGGACCGGAATCGCCACCGTGACCTTGCCCGCGGTTGAATTGCGGGATGGCGTGTTGATCAGCGATCCATACCCAAAAATGAATTGGGTCGGCTGGACGGATAGCTTCTTGCCCCAGTAATCGGCGGCGTTCACTGGTTGCCAAGATCCCAGCAAAACCGCGAGAGTCAGTGTCACGATCACCGCCCCCGTCGTTCTTTTGGCCATTTCTTTCCTCCAACGTCGACCGATGTGGTTCTGGCATACTGATTTGTTCTGAAATCCGGCCCTGAAAAGCTGCAAGCCGCGAGGGGGCAATAAAAAATCTATCCGGCGGTCGAGTGGCCATTGAGCCATCATAAAAGGCGCATTTCAACGTACCGTTAAAGATTAGTTTATCGGGCGCCACGGTGGGTGCATAATGTCGACAACGACAGTGAAAATGGGACGCCAGGGCGCCTTCATGCATATCGAATGGACGGACGAGCACCAAACCGGCCACCCGGTGATCGACCACGAGCACCAAGGCATTGTGGATATTATTAACCGGCTTGAGGCCCTTGTCGATTCGGAAAATGCCACCGAGATCGGCGAGGTTCTATGCGATATCACCGACTATGTGCTTGTTCATTTCGGGCATGAAGAGACTCTGATGCAGAGCATCCGTTACCCGCTCTTTGATCAGCACATGCTATCTCACTGCCAGTTTTTTTCGTCGCTCACCCAGTTTATTTATGGCTTCGAAACGGGCCGGGTCGGGCTGATCCGGGAAATTCAAGCCTTTCTGGCTTCTTGGCTGGTCCAGCACGAGTCGGCCGAAGATAAGTTGTTCGTCAACTACTTGATGCGCCATCAAGCGGGCGGCCCCGGGCCGTGAACGACGTTGGATACCACCGGCTCGTGGCGGTTGGTGTCTGATACGGGGTGGTGGTGATTGGTATCGGCGACTGGCCTGTGGGGGTCGGTGCCTGCCACTGGCTGGTGGTGGTTGGTGTCTGCCACCGGTTCGTGGCGATTGGCCCCCGCGACCGGCTGGTGGTGGTTGGTATCGCTTACCGGTTCATGCCGGCGGGGGGTCGCGACCGGTTGGTGCTGATTGGTATCCCTTACCGGCTCATGGCGGTTGGTGTCCGCGACCGGCTGGTGGTGATTGGTATCCCTCACCGGCTCACGACGGTTGGTATCGGCAACCGGCTGATGGCGGGAGGTTGAGACTACGGGCTTGTCGTAAGTAACCCCACTCATCGCCGGGGCCTCCTTCTTTGTTCGTCATCGTAGGGACTTAGGACACGCCGCGACCCCAGGCCCGGTCAATGGCCGATTTCGCATGACGGGACGCCTCGCTAAGCTGTGTCCGCATCCATTCCTGGGCATCGAGGGCCGTGCGCGGGTCCAGCGGGGCCTCTTCAAGCAGGCCGCGCTCGACGGCGTGGCTGACCGCCAACCGTAAGGTTTCGAGGGCGGCGAGCAGCTCGGGAGCCGCCGCGATCAGGTGTGCATTGGCCTTCTCGACCTCATGGCTCCGCTGCTCTTGCGTCACGCCGGCTGCCGATACCTCGGTCCGGTGGACCGGGACGACGGTGGCCGCCGTTTCGTATGCGGCTTTGGAATGCTCATGGGCGGCACCGCGGATCTCGTTGCCCGCGATCCGCCACGGCCCTGGGGTGTGGCTGGCGTGCATGGCGTCCCCAATCTCTATTTTTGCCGATATTTCGGTCTTGCGTCCAAATCCGCCCTTAGAGGTGCGCCTGATCGGGGCCGCTTTCAAGCCTGTATTGTGCAGTTGCGAAGAGGAAATTAGCGAGCGGCGTGTGCGCTCAGCAGCCCGGCGTAAACATCGCGGTAGTGTTTGGCGACCACGGCCATCGAAAAGTTTTGCTCGACCCGGAATCGGGCAGCAGCGCCCCATTTGCGCCAAAGTGCCGGCCCTCCGGCCACCTCCGCGTCGAGGGCTGCCGCCAGGGCCTCGGGGCACGCAGGCGGAACCACGGTGCCGGTATCCCCGATTATCAGGGCGCTCGCACCGACATCGGTGGCAACGCAAGGAACGCCGCACGCCATCGCCTCGCCCAATACATTGGGGAAGCTTTCGCTGATCGAGGAAAGGCAGCAAAGATCGAGTGCGGCCATAATGCGCGGAATATCGTCGCGCGGGCCAAGCAGGTGGACCCGGCCCGCCAAATCACCGGTCAGCGTCGCTCTAAAGGCCGGATTGTTCGGCACCACTCCCAGCCCGGCCAGCAAGAAATGCGCCCTTGGCTGGCTGTGGGCGACCAGGGCGGCCGCCGCCAGAAAAGTTGTGTGGTCCTTCATCGGATCGAAGCGCGCAATAAGGCCGATCAGCGGCGTTTCATCGGTCAGGCAAAGTTCGTCCCGAATTTGTGCGCGAGCGCTTTCGCTCGGGAAATAGCGCGTGGTGTCAAAGCCATTGGGGATAACGTGCCATGCGCGCGGGTGATAGCCGAGAGCACGGTGGGCGCGCATCCCGGCCTCGGAGTTGACCAGAATCGCGTCCGGTTGGCGGGAAAGCCGGCCCAGCAGCCGGGGCAACAGCCGGGAGCGCCAGGAGTAGTGGCTCATATCCATGTCGGAACAGCGAATGTTCCAGCAAAGCGGGCGGACCCCGGCCAGCCGCGCCGCCAGCAGCCCCATCAGATCGGCGTGATAAAGCCAAGTTTGAACCAGATCCGGCCGGCTCCTGCGCAAAATGCCCACCAGCCGCACCAGCGCCGCCGGATCGGGCACCGCGCGCGAGAGGCCAAGGGACCACACCGGCACGCCCATTTCTTCCAGAACCGGGCCATAAACCCCGGGGCCGGTTAGCGATACCACCGCCGATCGTACCACAAGCGGAGCCAGCCCTGCCACCAGCTTGACCAGCATAGCCTCGGCGCCGCCGCGCTCAAGCGAGGTGATAATGTGCAAGATGGTTGTCATTCTGGTCTGCCGAACAAAACCGGCGGGATGCCCGCGCAACTCCCAATGAATACCACCCAGCAGCTTCAAGCCAAAGGGGACAGTCTGAGCTTCCCCCTTTTCCTGGTTGGTGTTAGCATTAGCCTGAGAGGTGGCTAGGCGCCGCCGGCCTGTTGCTCTTCAGAGGATAGTTCGCGATGACGGCAGCAGCCATAGATACCCGCGATTGTGTCACGCGCATGACGGCGGTGGGAATGCCTGAGCCTCAAGCCGAGGTGCTGGGGGAAATGTTGGCGGATTCCCAGGTCGGCATCAGCAAAAAGGCGGTGCTCGATGCGGTCGAAAAATTAGGTCGTTCGATCGACAAGCGGTTTGTGGCGCTGGAAGAGCGGTTTGATAAGCGGCTCGTGGCGCTGGAAGAGCGGTTCGACAAGCGGTTCGTGGCACTGGAAGAGCGGTTTGTGGCGCTGGAAAATCGGTTCGTGACCCTCGAGGGGAGGGTCGATGAGCACGGTGTTCTTTTACAGCAGCACAGCGATGCCTTGGCGCGGATCGAGTCGTTGATTGGGAAGGTGCTGGACGGGCAGTCCATCCTTCACCAGAACGATATGGAGCTGAAGCGGCGGTTGGACGAACGGCGGTAGACGAACGGCGGTAGTGGTTTTAAGGCGCTGTTCGCGGAACAATCCGCGATTCGGGCCGAGCGCGCCGCACCATCCTGGTTATATTGACAGGGTTGATTGGAGAGAGGCCTCCGATCGGGTAGAATCGCTGGCCTCTCGCCGAGTATGTCCCCTGACAAGCTCCCGCAGATTTAATGTTTTATTCCAGAGAGATAAGAAAACGGCGCTTGCTGGTCGTGGCCGGAATACAACAGGGGCGGTAGGTTCCCAGGCAAGGCAGGCCTTTTATGTTGCGGGGATAGCCAAAAATTTCATTACCTCTCCTTCATAAATCACTTAGCGCTGCGGTTCGCCGCAAGCTGCAAAACCCGGATGTAAGGATGTGTGCGATGAAAAGGGCTCTGTTAGCGGGATGCGCCCTGGTTGCTCTCGCGGCTACTTGTGAAAACGCAGTCGCGGACACCGATCCCGGTAAGTTTGACATCAAGATCTCCGGCGATGCGTCGATCACTGCCGGTTATGTCAAGCAGAACTATGATGCTCAAAACACCAATCAGTCGGGCAACGGCGGCTTGAAGGGGGATTTGGTCAATCGGTTCCGCCTCCAGATCACACCGCAAGCGACCGCCAACAACGGCATGGAATACGGCGCCAGCTTCCGTCTTCGCGCGTGGCGGGGCGACGGCATGGTCGATGCCGATCAAGCCTACATGTTTTTTGACGGCACGTTGGGCCGGGTCGAGTTGGGTGTTAATGCCGGGTTGAACAGCCAGTATGGCGTGAGCGCACCCAGCGGCTTTGGCACCGGCGGTGTTACCGGCGACTGGGCGGATGGCCCGACCAATGGCGCTGGCGCAGCTTCATTCATATTCAACCAGAACACCTATATCGCTGGCGTGTTTGGTGGCGAATACAACTCGATCACCAGCAACAACCCCTCGACCAAGATCAATTACTTCACCCCCCGCGCCTTTGCGCAGGAAGACGCTCCCGCCACTGGTTTGATGGGGATGCTCTCCTACGCGCCGCAAAACGTGAGCGTGAACACCAGCGCCACCCGGTCGCCCCGGGCCAGCCAGACCTACGGCGTTTTGGCCGGCGGCGCCAATCTCGCTCAGGGTGGAATTCCCAACCCCGGCGATAGCTTTTGCCAGTTTTCTTATTTTTCCTCGACCAGCGTTCAGGGGTGCGCCTGGAAGAACGTGATGGAAGCGGGGCTGCGCTATGACGGCACCTTTAACGGGGTCAGCCTCTCGGGCAGCGCCGGTTACATTCATGGTAGCGCTGGCTCCACCGGCGGGTACACGGGCGCGATTACTGCCGCTAACCCTGCCGATTATAACACCGGCTTTTATGACCTTTCGGCGTATCAGGTTGGGTTCCAGGTCGGCTATGCCGGCTTCCTGGTTGGTGGCAGCTACTTGGATGCCGGGAAGTCCGGCTATAATCGCAACGGGTCCGTTTACCGCACTGTTGCGGGCGTTGGGGTGTTGACACCGGTGCAGAATAAGACCGGGCAAAGCTCGATCACTGCCGGGTTCTCTTACGAGACTGGCCCGGTGGTTGTTGGTTTCAACTATGCTCACGGTCAAGATGCCGGCGATCTGACGCTGGCCGGCAAGCGCGAGGCCAATTTGTATTCGGTTGGCGCGACCTATACTTTGGCTCCGGGCTTGACTACTTCGCTTGAGTACTTGCGCAGCATCACGAAGAATCAGAACGGCTTCACCGAGTTGAGTGGCGACTATATCGCCGGCAATAGCACCTGGGGCAGCAGCAACGCCTCTATGTTGTTGTGGAAGAACGTAGTTACCTTCTAATCTCCTGTGTGTTTCGGTCGATTGGCAAAAAGGGGGGCTGTCCGGCCCCCCTTTTTTATTGCGTTAAAGGGCATACGCGCGCGCTTGCCTTCGGGGCCGACCTGTTCCATGCTTGGGTGATTGGTGTCGAAAGACTTCGTGGTAAAATCGAGGAGATGTCGAGATGAAGGTGATAACTGGGGTGGCGGTGATCGGGTTCGGTTTGCAGCTCTGCGGCTGCTCGGTTGTTTCAGCGGTCGATACGGCGGTTTCCGTGACCGGTAGCGTGGTCTCGGGCGCTGCCAGTGTGGTTTCGGGGACGGTGGAGGGCATTGCCGACTTGGCCGGTGGCGGCAGCTCATCGCCACCCGTGGCCCCGACTGCCCCGTCGCCCACTGAACCTTGAGGTTTTCGCCGCAGTCTATTTGCGCTTGGGTGCGGGTTCTGATAATCAAATGGCCGGATGAAACCGACGGCGACGGGCGGGAGAAACCGGCGATGAGGGCGTTTACAAAAAGCAATCGGGGCAGACGGTGGGCAGGCGCGCTACGGGCGTTTTGCGTGCTGGCGCTTGGGGTTATGGCCACCGTGGGGTGGTCGGGGCAGGTCCAGGCTCACGCGATCATTCAGTCGGCGACGCCGGCGGCGGGGTCCAAGGTGGCCGGGCCGGATGTCGATGTGGCGCTGCGCTTCAATAGCCGACTCGATCTGCGACGGTCGCGCTTGTCCCTCACTTTGCCCGATGGCAGCCGGAAGCCGTTGTCGGCGGCCAATAATCCGGCTGAACCAGCGCAGTTGGGGGTCCGGCTTCAGGGCTTGGCGTCCGGCGGTTATGTTTTGCATTGGCAGGTTTTGGCAGTCGACGGGCATATGACCCGGGGCAATATTCCTTTCACCGTCGGCGAGCGGTAGGTCAATCATGGCGCTTCTCTTCGATATTATTGGGTTTGTGACCGTTTTATTGGATGGGGCAACGATGGTTGCGCTGTCCTTTACCCTTGGCGGCGTATCCTTCCTGATGTTATTGGCGCGGCCATTGGCCGGGTCGCTTGGCGATCTTGGCGAGGGGTTGCTTGGCCGCACCCGGACGATTTTGGTCTGGAGCGCTTTTTCGCTCGCTGTGGTGGCGGGTGGCCGAGCCGTGCTCGAGGCTTATGTGCTGGCCGGCACCCTGGATCTTACCCTTACCGATGCTTTTGGCGCCCTTTTTGTCCGCGCGGGCTTCGTGATTGCCCTGGCGGCGCTGGCCACCGCTGTTTTGGCGGCGACCCGGCTTGATCAGCACCGGCCGCTGTTGCTGCCGCTGGTGGCGTGCATGATTCTCGGCGCCGTGGCGCTGCTGACCCATGGCGCGGCGCGGCTGGAAGACCGGGCGCTGTTGATGGGCCTGATCGTTGTTCACCTGATCGCCGTGGCGGTTTGGCTTGGTGGGCTGCCCTATTTTCTTTCGGCGCTGGCCCTCGCGCGCGATCACGTTGCCAGCCACCGGATTGGTAGCCGCTTCTCGCTTATGGCGCTGTTGGCCGTGATCGTGCTGCTGGCGAGCGGCCTTGGTATGTCCTACGTCTATATTGATTCGACCGAGGCGGTTTATGGCACGGCCTATGGGGCGATGCTGTTTACCAAGTTGTTGATGTTCGCGGGTCTGCTCGGGTTCGGTTTTAAAAATATGCTGATCGTGCAACGCCTGCGGCGCTCACCCGATGCGCCGGTGATGGTGATGCGCCGCTTTGCCGAGGTGGAGCTTGGCGTTGGCATCGCGGTGATGTTGTCGGCCGCATCGTTGACCTCGCTGCCGCCGGCAGCCGATTTGATGCAAGACCGGGTGGGCTGGCACGAACTGGTGGAGCGGTTGACCCCGGCCATGCCACGCTTGGTCAGTCCCGATCACGATAAGTTGGCCATTCCCGCCCTTGAGGCCAAACTCGCGGCGGCGCGGGCGTCGGGCGCTGTCGATGCCGGGCCATTGGCGTACGTTCCCGGGGCCGGCACCATCGTGCCGCCCAATCCGGTGGATATCGCGTGGTCCGAATTTAACCACAACTGGGCCGGCATTGCGGTGGTGTTGATCGGCCTCCTGGCGTTGTTGGATAAAACCGGCTGGATTCCCATTGTGCGGCACTGGCCGTTGCTGTTTTTGGTCTTGGCCGGCTTTGTGGTGGTGCGCTCCGACCCCGAGGCTTGGCCGTTGGGGGGGCTTGGGTTTTGGGAGTCGTTACGCGATCCCGAGGTGGCCCAGCACCGCCTGTTCGCGGCACTGACAATTGGGTTTGGTTTATTCGAGTGGGCGGTGCGGCTTGGGATTCTGAAATCCAAGGGCGCGGCCCTGGTGTTTCCGTTGATGGTGGCCGCCGGCGGCACGGTGATGCTCACGCACTCCCACGCGCTTGGCAATGTCCACCAGGAGTTGCTGATCGAGTGGACCCATATTCCGGTGGCGGTGTTCGGAGTCGCGGCCGGCTGGGCGCGCTGGCTGGAGTTGCGGTTGCCGGCACCGCGCGGCCGTTTTTATGGCTTCCTTTGGCCGGTGCTGTTCATCGCGATTGGCGTGCTGCTGATGGTTTACCGCGAGGCGTAAAGTCGGGAGTCCCGTGCCAAACTTTAATCTGTTTATAAAGCGCACCGCGGTTGGGTTGGTGGAATTCAGCCGGGTGCGCGCGCTGTCTGTGCTTGTGGTGTGTCTTGCTGTGGTTGGGGGGCTGGGGTACGTGGCCGCCACCCGGCTGAGCATGGATAGCAACCTCGACCATCTGATCTCGGTGAGCGAGCGCTGGCGGGTGCAGCAAGGGGTGTTCGACCGCGCGTTTCCTCAGTTGGGGGATTTGGTGGTCGCGGTGGTAGAGAGCGACGACGCCGATGCCGCCGACGATGCCGCGGCGGCCCTGGCGGCCCGGCTCTCGGCTCGAAAAGACTTGTTTTCGAATGTCATCCGCCCCGATGCCGACCCTTTTTTCCGCCGCGAGGGCATGTTGTTTCTTGCGCCGGAGGAGTTGTCGGCGATGGCGTCTCAGGTGATCGAGGCGCAAGCGTTCATCGGTTCGCTCGCGGCCGACCCTAGCCTGCGCGGCTTGTTTGGCACGTTGTCGCTGGCCTTTGAGGGCGTCTCGCGCGGGCAGGCGGCGTTTTCCCGGCTTGAAAAGCCGCTGGCCGCAGTTGCCGATACCATCGCATCGGTGCTCCAGGGGTCGGCGCGGCCGCTGGGTTGGTCCAATCTTTTGACCGGGCGCAAGCCTCGGCCTGATGAGCTGCGGCGGTTTGTTTTGTTGCAAGCGGTGCGCGATTTTGCCGAGCTGACCTCCGCCGACGATGCCATCAACGCCATTCACGATGCCGCCCGGGCGCTGGGGTTGACCGCCGACCGGGGCGTGCGGGTGCGTGTGACCGGTGAGGTGGCGATCGAGACCGATGAAATGGCCACCCTCGCCCGGGGAGCCGGCCTGACCTTCGGGCTGTCGGTGGTGTTGATGGGGCTGGTGTTGTTTGGCGCCCTGCGCTCTATCCGCCTTATTGCGCCAATTTTGATCACCCTGGTGGCCGGGCTGGTGGCCACCGCCGGGTTTGCCGCTTTGAGCGTGGGAACGCTCAACCCGATTTCCGCCGCGTTCGCGGTGCTGTTTATTGGGCTGGCGGTGGATTTCAGCATTCAGATGACGGTGCGCTATCGCGAGGAGCGCTTTCTCCATCCCGACCCCGCTGTTGCGCTGCGCTACACTGCCGCCAATATGGCCGGCGGCGTGCTGCTGGCGGCGTTGACCACTTCGGTTGGTTTTTTCGCCTTTTTGCCCACCGCCTATGTCGGGGTTTCGCAACTCGGCCTGATTGCCGGCGTTGGAATGCTGATTGCGGCGGGGCTCAATTTTACGTTGTTGCCGGCGCTGTTGACCGTGTTCCGGCCGAAGGGGGAAACGGCGTCGGTGGGCTTTGCCGGTGCGGCCGTCCTCGATCGTTGGCTGATATCGCGGCGGGGCTGGGTGGTTGGGGCCGCTGCGGTCGTCGCAGTGGTCGGACTGGTGCTGGTGCCCCGGCTCGGTTTTGATACCAACCCGATGAACTTGCGCGACGCTGGCACCGAGTCGGTGGCGGTGGCTCTCGACCTGATGGCCGATCCCGATACCTCGCCCTTTACCGCCGAGATTTTGGTCGCCGATCCGGCGCGGGTGCCCGAGTTGCTGAGCAAGCTGGAGGCGCTGCCCGAGGTTAACCGGGCGCTGGCGCTTGCCGTTTTCGTGCCCGAGCAGCAGGAGTTGAAGCTGCCGATCCTCGACGACCTTACCTTGTTGCTGGGACCAACCCTGACCCCGGTGACCGTGGCGCCCGCCCCTGACGGCGCCGCTATTCGTCAAACCTTGACGGCCGCGCTTGCGGGGTTGCGTCCGCTGCAAAAGGAGCCGACGGCGCGTCGGCTCCTGGGGCTGTTGGAGCAGGTGTTGGCGGGCGGCGATGCGGTGTTCGGCCCGCTGTCGACGGCGTTGCTCTCGGGGTTGATGCCGCGCCTTTCATCCCTGCGCGAGGCGTTGACGGCCGAGCCGGTCACCCTCGCAACCATGCCCCAAAGCCTGCGCCGGGATTGGATCAGCCCCGACGGCGCGGCCCGTATTCAGGTTTTCCCCAAGGGGAATGTCGGCGATCCGGGCACGCTGTTCCGTTTTGTGGCGGCGGTGCGCAGCGTGGCGCCCAACGCCACCGGCCCGGCGGTGAGTACCGCCGAGTCCGCCAAGACCATCGTTTTCGCCTTCACCGAGGCAGGGTCGATCGCGCTTGGCACTATTTGTGTGCTGCTGGGCTTGGTGCTGCGGCGGTTTTACCTGATCGTGCTGGTGCTGGTGCCGCTGGTTTTGTCGGCTTTGATGACGGGGGTGGTGTGCCTCGCCTTGGGGTTGCAGCTCAATTTTGCGAACGTCATCGCGTTGCCGCTTTTGCTGGGGATTGGCGTCGCCTTTAACATTTACATCGTGATCAATTGGCAGCGGGGCAATCCTAACCCTTTGCAGTCGAGCATCGCGCGAGCCGTGTTGTTTAGTGCCCTTACCACAACGGTCGCGTTTGGCACCCTTGCGCTCTCCAAACATCCGGGCACCGCATCCATGGGGCTGTTGTTGACGATCTCCCTCGGGTTTACCTTGCTTAACACGTTGATCACCTTGCCGGCTCTGCTTGGGGTGCCGCAGCCGCGGTGTGAGTCTGCAATGCCACAGTTAGGACTGAACGATATCAACCCGGACCGGGCACCGTCTTGACAGATGGGGGTGAACGGGCCCACTTAACAAAGGGTTTTACGGGTCCCAGGATCGCGTCTTCAAGTTTTCCAGATCGGGGCCAAGTTTCCCAAAATCGGTGCCAAGTTTCCCAAAATCGGGGTCTCTCCCCTCGCTTAAATGCCCATTGGCGGATTGTGCAAATGAACAGGCTCCAGGAAAAAGCGGGCAAAGTTGCGGTTGGCCTTATCGCCGTTGGTATGGTGGCGGGGTCGATCGCCGGGTGCGTCACGCCGCCCAGTGATCCCGCTGCGCGGGCCGAGTTTGAGCAGATCAACGATCCTTTGGAGCCGCTCAATCGCTATTTCTTTGAGCTTAACAGGATGTTCGATTTTCTGCTCATTCACCCATGGGCGGATACCTATCGTTTGATCGTTCCCGAGTTTGGTCGCAAGCGCGTTCACAACGCCCTCGATAACCTGAGCGCGCCGATGGATGTGATCAACGATGCACTCCAGGGGCGGGCGACCGATGGCGTCACTACCGTTGGCCGCTTTGTGGTCAATTCGACCTTGGGCGCGGGCGGGCTTTTTGACGTTGCCACCGATTTTGGTCTGGCGGCCACCGACGCCGATTTTGGCCAGACGCTCCATGTTTGGGGGTTGCCGGAAGGGCCGTATCTGGTCCTGCCGATGTTTGGCCCCTCCAATCCGCGTGATGCCGCCGGGATGGTGGCCGAAATGTTCGGCGACCCGATCGGTTGGACCTTCAAGCTTAACGACCTGTCGATGGTCAACGACGGTCTCACCGGCATGGGGGCGATCGATAAACGGGCCGAGTTCATCGAACCGCTGGAATCGCTGGAAAAATCGTCGATCGATTTCTACGCCCAGATGCGCAGTATGAGCAGGCAGCACCGGGCTAAACAACTGGGGATTGAAGGGGTCAGCAGCCCGACTTACCCGAGCTTCGATTTCTATGATGAGCCGGGCGCTTCGGCCAAGCCGGGCGTTTCGGCCAAGCCGGGCGCTTCGGCAAGTGCGACGCCGGGTGTGAAGCCGAGCCCTAAGGCCATTCCGAAGCCGGGCGAAAAGCCGGTGCCACGGCCGGGTTCGAAGCCAGATCGCGGCGACGACTAACGCCCAAGACCCAGCGCCCCCTCTGCTTGCCAGCGGTGGCGTTGTTTTTCCGCCGCCGGTCGTCGCAAGATTGGTCGGTTGTGCGTTGCGTTGGTGGGTGGCGGCGTGCGACAGTCGGCCCTTGCCGTGGCCTTTATCGCGATGAAACATGGTCTCCTTACCGACACCACCTTCCGAGTCGTCTTGGACCGCTAACCCGGTTCGTGATTTTTTGTGTTATCGGCTGGTCAGGCTGGCGGTCTGTGCGCTTGATGCCTCGTTCACCGATCCCGAGGTGGAGGCTGAATACCGGCGGTGGCAGAAAAGTGCCGCCCGTAAGCGTCGGCCCCGGGGCGGCGCCGATGTCCTGCGGGAGATCCGGTCGTGGGAGCGTCCCGGCGGCTACACCATGCGGGTGCTGGCGCAGTCCAAATGGGGCGAGTTTGTCGTCGCGGTCGAGGAGGAGGATTTTCGCGCCGAGGTGATGGCGATTTACGATATCGAGGCGTTCGATGTGACCGCCGCCGGTGTTGAAAGCTTCACGGGCGACGCCGTTAAGGCGATCGAGGTTGCTCACCGCTTTGCAACGATGCTCGAAATCGAGGCGGATGCGGCCGACGAAGACGAGGACATGACTCCGGAGTTTCAGTTTGGTGTCGGCACCGCCGATGGCCCGTTGCAAGAAATTATTCGGGACCGGGTGGAGTCGATCGTGGCTCGGCTTGCGGGGGTGTTGGCCGGGCGGCCGGGCGAGGGCATCCTGGCCGAGGACGAACACTTCCTGGTTGCCACCCCGGGGGCACTGTGGGCGATCCGCGATGGCTTCATCGCCCGCGCCCGGGCGGGGCTGTCGGCGGATTCGGCGGTGTTGTCGGCATGGCAGAATTTGCTCGAAAAGCAGCTCGAAGAGATCCGCTTCAAGGCCGAGCGCAAGCACGCCTGGGCACTGGATATGATCGACCGTTATCAGTCGGACTTGCTGGCCATGGCCCGGGGGCCGGGTGTGGAGATCAACACTTGGCAAGCGTTGGTCATTGCCCTCGATCGGGCCAAGATTCAGATCAGGGCCGATGTGCGCGCGGCGTCGCTCGATCTTGCGTCCGGGGCGGGCCGGGGGCCGGCGGCGGTCGATATTATGCACTCGCTGGAGGAGATCGTGGAATCGGGCGGGGGCGACCCGTTCCGCATTGCGCACCACCTCTTTGACGCCATGACGATGATGCCGCCGGACTTTGCGAATGCCGGCGTGATGATGATCAGCGAGGCGCCATTACCGGCGCTCCGCGATGTGTTGCCCTTGGTGCTGTTGGCGCCGGAAGCGGCGTGCCGGCAGGCGGCCGGGGCCGCGCTCGAGCTGATGGCGGCCGAAAAGCGGTTGACCCCGGCAGGCTTGCGCCGCTTGATCGCGGTGCGGTCGTGGCTGCCGGAGGCCGAGCGGCCAACGGTGGATCAGGCGATCAGAAAAGCCCGGCTGGCGGGCGTTGATTGCGCGCCGTGGCCGGCGGGGCAGGTGCGGGCGCTCAAGGCCACGGTGATCGATGGGTCGGGCTGCCAGAGCGTGGTTGGCCTGGCAAAGGACGACCGGCGCACTCTTTTCACCGGCATCTTGCTCAAGCAGGGCTTTGGCGTGCGCGATGTCATGCTGGAGCGGGGCCTGTCCCGCCGCGATGCCGATGCCATGCTGGCTTCGGTCGCCGACCGGGTGTTGACCCTGCCGGTGGCTCGGCCCTACCTCGACCGCATGGTTCAGCACGCGCTGTGGACCGGCGTTGCCGCCGGACGGGTGCCGCCGCTGGAGTTGCTGGAGGTGGCCGAAATCATGGGAGCCGCCGAGTGGCGGGCGCAGAGGCTCGATGCCGGAGTTGAGATTGAGCAATTGCTAGGGCAGCTTACCCCAGCCCAGCTTACCCCGGCGGCCCAGGCGGATGCGGTCAAGCGCAGCGCGGATTTGTTGCAGCACGCCGAAATTGGTGATTCGTGGTTTGAGGATGATGAAAGTGCGCGGCAGGTTTGTGCCGCCCATTCTCGCACGTCCAAAAAGCTGATCGCGGCGCTCCTGGCCGAGGTGGTCGAGCCCCGGCGCGATGTTTGGGTCGAGCGGCTGGTGTGGACCGCGCTATGGCTCAAGGCCGGCGGTGCCGCCCCGGAGTTGCCCTCGTGGGTTGATTATGCGCTGGTGGCCCACGCGGTTCATGGTGGCGCGCCGTTGGCCGAAATCCCCCTGATGATCGCCATCGCCAAGCTGACCGCTACCGCCCACGGCTGAGTCGGGGCACCAGCGACAGCGTTAGAGGGGCCAGCGACAGCGTTAGAGGGGCCAGCGACAGCGTTAGAGGGGCCAGCGACAGCGTTAGAGGGAAAGATGGGAGCGCACGAAGGTGTCGATGTCGTCGGTGCTCCAGCCTTTGGCCTTCAGCTCCTCGCGAATCGCGGCAACGTTGACATTGGGCCAAGTGTGGCAACTTGCGGCGGTCTGCTGGTCGGTATCGACGATGCGGAAATCGAACGGCCGCTGCTCCGACGCGAACACGTCGTAGTAAAGGATTTGGTCAACCTGATTGTTGGGCAAAAAGGTTAGGATGCGCGGCTTTAGCTCATAGAGCTTGGCGGGCGCGATATAGTCGGCGGCGGCGATGATCAATTCATCGCCGAGTTGGCAGGTGCGGGCGGCGGCACCGTTAAGAATGGCGCACCGACTTCCCGCTTCGCCGAAAATGACATAGGTGCTGATCCGCGCTCCGGAGTTTTTGTTCCAGATATCGACGAATTCCAGCGGATAAATGCCGGCCAAGCCGCACACCTCGGGGTCCAGCGTGATCGAACCGTGGTAGTTCAGATCGGCGTTGGTGACGCGGATACCATGCAACTTGGCACGAATGACTTTCATCATGCTCCGGAACTCCATGCGGCACCCTTGCCCCGGCGGGGACCGCCGCTTATCGGGCAATTTTGGGTTCGGTTCAACGCCTTTTTGGTACGATTGCGGTTGATCGGGTGTTTTTTTGCCTTCATGGGCAAATCGGGCTTGCTCAAGGGCCGGCTCGGCGCTTAATGCACCGGCTTGAGCCACCCCCGCTTCCGGCTTCGTCAACCACGGTCCTGTCGTTCGCCATGCCAGTTTCTTCCGCCTCCCGCGCCTATCGACCGCTGATCGGCGTCACCGCCTGTTGCTACGAGATAGACGACATGCCCTATCATGCGGCAGGTGATCAATACCTGCGCGCGGTGCTGGATGGCGCTGGCGGCCTGCCGTTGCTGGTTCCGGCGCTTGGCGGCCCACCGGAGGCGGAGGAGGTGGCGGCGCGCCTTGATGGCCTGCTGATCACCGGAAGTCCATCCAACATTCTGCCCCGTCATTATGGCGGCGAGCCCAGTCATCCGGGAACGCTCCACGACCCCGACCGGGACGCGACCACCTTACCGCTGATCAGGGCTGCGCTGAACGCGGGGGTGCCCTTGCTTGGCATTTGTCGCGGGTTGCAGGAGTTGAATGTGGCCCTCGGCGGCACCCTTCACCAGCGCGTTCACGAGTTGCCGGGAAAACAAGATCATCGTTGGGATGATGCCGACCCGCTGGAAAAGCAGTATGGCCCGGCGCACCCGGTTCGCATAACCCCCGGCGGTGTCTTGGCGGCGATGGTCGCGGCAAACGAAATTATCGTCAACTCGCTACATTGGCAAGGCATCGACCGTTTGGCGGCGGGCCTTAAAGTGGAGGCCGTGGCGCCGGATGGTTTGATCGAGGCGGTATCGGTGACGGCAGCTCCCGCGTTCGCAGTCGCCGTTCAGTGGCATCCGGAGTGGTGTTTCGGCGATAATCCGGCGTCGATGGCGTTACTGCGCGCATTTGGCGAGGCCGCCTTGCTGCGGGCGGCTGGTCGTTCTATAGCCTAAACGCTACATACCAAAAAATCGAATTAAAAGTCCCTAAAATTCCAGACATGCGAGTGCCCTGCCGCCCAGCGACCATTCTGCAACTTTAACCGGTAAGCCATGCGCGGGCTGGTATTGCGCTGCGATCGGCTCATGCACAGGTGCGTGGGGCGGGGATAATTTTGCAGCGCACGCAAAGGTGGCGTGGTCTGGGTCCCAGGCTTAGCGCTGTGAACGTTTGGCCGCTGTGCTTAATGGGGTGGGGCGACGTATCCTGCCCGTCTGTTTCGCAGGGGAAGGGGAGGCGAAAATGCAGCCGACCTGGGATGACGGCCTCGTTACCGGTGTGGAGGAGATCGACGCCGGGCATCAGCGGCTTGCTGCGGTGTTTGACGAGGTTTTGCGCACTCTTGCCAGCGAGCGGGGGCGCGCACCTTTTGTTGCCGCGCTATCGCACTTGGTTGATGTGTTTTGCGATCACCTGGAGGTTGAAGACGAGCTGATGCGCCAGATGGATTATGGGCAAGCCGAAGCCCACCGCGCTCGGCACGACGAGTACCTTACCCGGCTAAGTCAGTTATTGTTCGACTGCCAAAAGCACAACGGCAGCGTCGTGGATAATATTAACGAGTTGCTGTTCCTCTGGAAGGATCGCCATCAAGCACTTTTTGACCGCCCGCTCGCGGAGGCGGTCAAAAAGCAGCGCTTGTCTTTACGGGCTATAGAGGAAGAGTTCGAACGTCCGTCAACTTTCCCGTCACCGCCGCCGCTGCCGCCATCGCCGGGCTGACCAAATGAGTCCGGCCGCCGCGCCCTTGGCGGCCCTCAAAGTTGCGGTTCGAGGTCGAGGCGCAACGCTCCCCCGGTTCCAGCTTGTCGGCGTTCATGGCAAGGCACATGGAGCAGCCGGGCTCGCGCCATTCAAACCCTGCTTCGCGAAACACCGCGTCCAGCCCTTCTTCTTCGGCCTGCTGCTTGACCAGCCCGGACCCCGGCACGACGATGGCGTTGACCCCGGCGGCAACCTTGCGCCCCAACGCGACCACGGCGGCGGCGCGCAGGTCTTCGATCCGGCCATTGGTGCAAGACCCGATGAACACCCGGTCGATGGTGACCTCGGTGAGCGGCGTGCCGGGGGTGAGGCCCATGTAGGCCAGCGCCCGCTCCATTGCTGTGCGGTGGCCGGCGTCTGCGCTATCGGCGGGGTTGGGGACGCACCCGGTAATCGGCAAAACATCTTGTGGGCTGGTGCCCCAGGTGACTTGCGGCACAAGGTCGCCCGCGCGCACCACCACTTCGCGGTCGAAATGGGCGTCCGCGTCGCTGACCAGGGCTCGCCACCCGGCCACCGCTTGTTCCCACGCGCCCGCCTTGGGGGCCATGGGGCGGCCCTTGAGGTACTCGAAGGTGGTGTCGTCGGGCGCGATCAGGCCCGAGCGCGCGCCGGCTTCAATGGTCATGTTGCATACGGTCATTCGGCCTTCCATGGAAAGGTCGCGAATGGCCCGCCCGGCATACTCGATGACATAGCCGGTACCGCCGGCGGTGCCGATGGTCCCGATGATCGCCAGGGCTAGGTCTTTGGCGGTAACGCCCGCCGGCAACGCGCCCTCGACCGTGATTCGCATGTTTTTGGCCGGGGTCTGCTGGAGCGTTTGGGTCGCCAGCACATGCTCAACCTCGGAGGTGCCAATGCCAAAGGCTAAGGCCCCAAAGGCCCCGTGGGTCGAGGTATGGCTGTCGCCGCACACGATGGTCGCGCCCGGCAAGGTGAAGCCCTGCTCCGGCCCGATGATATGCACCACGCCCTGGCGAATGTCGTCCATACCGAAATAGGGCACGCCAAACTCGCGGACGTTGGCTTCCAGGGTCTCGATTTGCAACCGGCTCTCGGGGTTTGCGATGCCCTGTGAGCGGTCGGTGGTCGGTACGTTGTGATCGGCCACTGCCAGTGTCGCCTCGGGCCGCCGGACCTTGCGGCCGGTCATGCGCAGCCCTTCGAACGCCTGCGGGCTGGTGACCTCGTGGACCAGTTGGCGGTCGATATAAAGAATCGAGGAGCCATCCTCCTGGCGGTGAACCAGATGGGCGTCCCAGATTTTGTCGAATAAGGTGCGCGGCTTGGACATCGATCAAATCTCTTCGCGAAAGGTCGCTGTGCGGGTTTCTTAAATCATCCCCGGCGGCGGTCGTCAAACTCTGGCTTCACCCAAAAAGAGCGTCAATCGCCGACTGGTCGAGGGGCGTTACGGGCTCCGCCCCTTTTGGTTTGGCCGCTGCCGCGGGTTTTGGTGCCGGAGTATCGAACATGCTGTCGATATCGGCTTGGTTGTTCGGCTTCCCCTTTGGTGCCGGGGTAGCTGGCGCTGGCTTTGGCGCCGGAGCTGCCGCCGCTTTTGGTGCCGGGGCATCGAACATGCTGTCGATGCCGGCTTGGTTGTTCGGCTGCCCCTTTGGTGCCGGAGTTGCTGGCGCTGGCTTTGGTGCCGGAGCTGCCACCGCTTTTGGTGCCGGAGTATCGAACATGCTGTCGATGCCGGCTTGGTTGTTCGGCTGCCCTTTTGGTGCCGGAGTTGCTGGCTTTGGCGCCGGAGCTGCCGCCGCTTTTGGTGCCGGAGTATCGAACATGCTGTCGATGCCGGCTTGGTTGTTCGGCTGCCCTTTTGGTGCCGGAGTTGCTGGCGCTGGCTTTGGTGCCGGAGCTGCCGCCGCTTTTGGCGCCGGGGCGTCGAACATGCTGTCGATATCGGATTGGTTGTTCGGCTTGGCCTTCGCCGCAGGAACCGGAGCCGGGAGTGGCCGGGGTGCCATCGGTTTGGGTGCCGGGGGGTCAGGACCAAACAGGGCGTCGATATCCGTTTGGCTCTGGGGCTTGCCGGCCGGTTTTGGCGGTGGCGCTCCGCTCATTAGGGCATCGATATCGGCCTGACTGAAGTGGTTGGCGGGGTCGTCTTCTTCCTCGTCTTCTTCAAACGCGGCCGGCTGTGGTGCCGCTTCGGCGGTGGAGCCGGCCATTGCCAGCAGCTTGTTGACCGCCTCCAGCGCCGCCGATGCCGGCGGGGCGTCGAACGAGAACATGGCGTCCACGTCGGATTGGCTGACGCCCTTGCCCTCGGCCTGGGGTCCCTGGAGCAGGTGCGCGTCTTCCCGCTTGTCGGTGAAATCGTCGGTGATCGGTTGGTGGTCGCCCTCGTCCGCGCCCCATATCCCGATCATGGCGGCGACGCGCTGTTCGATGTAGCGCAGGGCGTTGACCACTTTGCTGGTCCGCTGGCCGGTTAGATCTTGGAACGAGCAGGCGGTGAAAATCGCCGTGACTTCGTTGTCGAGGATTGAGCACAGCTCGCCATCGGCGCCGCCTTCGCGGAAGCGCGATGACAAATCCATCAGCCGCTCGGCTGCGTTGAGAATCTCAAAAGAGGCGCGCTCTGTTGAGATTACAATCGCATCCAGCTCGCTGGTGGCGGAAATAATTTTGTTGTTGTCGGCATCGGCCGGTTGCAGCGCGGCGATTTCCCGCCGTGCCCGCTCGATCGAGGCCGCCATCTCGATCAACTCCTGGCGCAGGACGCTGATACGATTGGCCGCCTCGATTGCCTGGGTCTGCTGTCGCCAGGAGAGCCGAAACTCTTCCAGCATCGTGCGAATTTCCTCGGTCGCGGCCCCTAACGCCTGGCGTCGGAAGCGCCGCAGAAAGGCGCGCCCCTTCACCGTCCGAGAAATTTCTTCCTCGATATGTTCGAACTCGTCCTCGGTTATCTGGGAGAGACGGTCCACAATTTCACGCTCCGAGCACCGACTGAATCTTGTTCTTTAGTGTTTCGGCGTTGAAGGGTTTCACGATGTAGTTGTTGACGCCGGCCTGCTTGGCGGCGACCACGTTCTCGGTCTTGCTTTCGGCAGTAACCATGATGAAGGGAGTGCCGCTCAGCTTAACGTCGGCCCGGACTTCTTTTAGAAGCTGAAGGCCGGTCATCGGCTCCATGTTCCAGTCGGAAATGACCAGACCGAACTTGTTTTCCCGTAGCTTCTGAAGCGCCGTTACGCCATCGCCGGCCTCTTCCACATCGGTAAAGCCGATCTGCGTCAGCAGATTGCGCACAATCCGGCGCATGGTGGCATAATCATCGACGACAAGAACTTTCATCTAGACTCTCCGTCTCTTCCGTTAACCCGGTCTCTAATCGTTAACTCGCGTTCGCACCGGTCCCATGCTTTGGCTGTCACTCATACGCCGACGCGGGCCACGTTGTCACCCACCGGATTTGCTGACCAAACCCGATGTCGCCTGTTTCCCGGCCCGCCCCGCTACAAACGTGGTTTGCCAATATCCTAACCAGTGATAGCACATTCGGTGGTTCGCTCCAACCCGACAAAAGCCGCTGGGGGCGTCGCAGCCGCGTCATAACGCGCACGATCGCGAAATTCCCTTCGCCAGTTTGGGCCGGTTGAAGTGATGCCGGGAAGATGTTAACCTTGCGCTCAACCGGATAGCAATAATTTTCGTTGAGTGCAGCTCATGCTAACGCTTTCCGCGCTCTTGATCGTCGCGATCGCTCTTTCCCTGATGGGAAAACGGGGGCAGACGATTGAGTATGACGCGGACGAGATGGACTTTACTGGTCATACGCCCAATAAAATCGAAATCCACCGGGCCGAGGAGCGGCAACGGCTTCGCAAAACCCTGATGGCGATCGGCGTTGCAGCGCTGGTCGCGGTTGTCATGCTGGTTGATTGGAGCAGCGGCGGCGACCCGTTTGGCGGCGCGGGCGCCCAGGGTAATGGCCGCGCCAAGTCTCCGGGGTTGGTGACGTTTCCCGGCTGGCAGGCGGGCGGGGTCGAAATTCCGCCCCAGGGCTTTAGCGGTCACATGCTGGTGCGCTTTGAAAAGGGCGAGGCGGCGGGCGGCGGCTTTATGATTGTGGCTCCGGGGGAGACGCGCAAGTTCGGCTGGCGGATTGTGGGGGGCGACGCGCCATCGTGTTTCTTGCGGCTCGACTTTAAGGGCGTTCAGACCCGGGAAGTCGGCTGGATGGGCGGCTATTCTTACATCAAGGAAGATTTCGGCGAGGGGGAACACGAAGCCTCGTTCACCGCCTGGTGCCCCCACGACCGTAGCAATGTCGAGTTTCAGTTTGCCACCATGCCAGCGGGCCGGGCCGAATCGCAGGTGTTGCCGCCATCGTGGAAGCCGGCGGGTGGGGGGGATATCCGCCACCGCCGGCCCTGATCAGGCGCCCAAAAAATCTTTGATCGCGGTGACCAGCCGGCAGGGTTTGGAGTGGGTGGCGATGGTGCGCAGGCTATCGACGATGAAGTGCTTTGCCGCCTGATCGAAATCCGGCCGCGCTTCCTCGATCACGGCAAACCGATCCCAAGCGATGGCGTTCAGCGCGGTGATCGTCACCTCATGGATGCCGAAGCTCATGGGCAAGGTGAACGACCATTCATTGCCGGGAACCAGGGTGGTCGCCGAGCAGATGTAAACGCCCCAAATTATTTCGTGGTCTGCCATGACATAGCCCACGGAAAGATGGGGGTGGCCCTCCTGGTGTTGCCAGGCGCAGGTCAACTCGAACCCTTGATCGGGAGCACTCGGGGGCGAGGCTGCGTCCGGCTCTAAAAGGTTGGGTGGCATCACGGCGGTTCCCCTTACTGATTTTCGCCGATTATACCCGGTTGGCCCCACCCCGGCCAGCCGTCACGCCGTGGGAAAGAAGTTTAACACGTTTTTAATCTGCGTGGCGAACTCGTCGTCTTTAGTGTAGCGCTGTTGCAAGGCCCGGTCGCGTTTTACCAAGAACAATACCTCGCGCCGGAAGGGGAGTCGGCGGCGGTTAACATTATCTGCAATCGTTCCATCATACATGACCCGACTGTTAAAGAATATTGCGCGGATATACATGGAAAACATTTTGCCGCCGTGCTCAGCTCGCTCTCGTGTGATGAGTGAGTATTGATAATAATTTACCGTATACATATAGCTGTTGTAAATGTTTTGGATAACCGCCACCCGCTCCCGGCTATCGATGACGTTTTTCAATTGGCGTTCCTGCTCGTACCCGGTCATGCAATGGCTGTGCGCCTCGGTTTCAAACGAAAAGCGGGTGCTGGTCACTCTCGAAATTTCTCGCAGATAGTTCCGCAGCACCACGGCCAGCAGAACCTCCAGCGCGCGGCTATCGTGGGACAGGGCCTCGGGGGCCAGCATCATGGCTTGGAAGGCATCGCGCAATTGGTCGGGGTGGGTGAGTTGAACCACCCGTTGCGCGCCGATGCCCCGCCCTTCCAGGATCCAGCCGGCGTCTTCCAGTCGTCTTTCGGCGGCCCTGGAGACGCTGGCGATGACGGCGGCGGTGGTTCGGCGCAGCTCGACCATGGTTTTGTATTCGCCTTCCCGGTATCCAAGCATGGTCCGGACCAACAGGGCGGTAACCCGATCTTTAAACGTTTCCCGCACCAGTTTAATCGCGGGTAGTTTTGTGACGACCAGCGGGCCATCGAGCAGGTCTTTGGCGGGGGGCTCCGGCTTAAGGTTGATTTCGCGGCCAAGCAACAAACCACGTTGGGACCGAGAGCCCTCGCCTGGGTTGCCGTTGTCCATCGTCATGGTATTATGATTCCTCTGTCCACGACCTCCAATTGCAGATAGTATAGCAAAAAATGTTTTTGATGGTAGTGATTTTTTCAGCAGGCTTGGGCGTCGGGGCCGTCTTTTGCGCGAGGCGGGGCGCGAGATCGGTGGGTTGATTCCGGGCTCTCTGATATGGTGCGGCGACCTCATTCTTTTTCCATAAAGGCTCCGTCATGGGTTTTCAGACCACCGCTCCGTTTGATGACCAGCGGCCCGGCACATCGGGTCTGCGCAAGGCCGTCACAGTGTTCCGGCAGGCCAATTATCTTGAAAATTTTATCCAGGCGACGTTCGATTGCCTGCCCGGTTTGGCCGGGGCAACGTTGGTGATCGGCGGCGACGGGCGCTATTATAATAGCGCCGCCGTGCAGACCATTTTGCAGATGGCGGCGGCCAATGGGGTTGCCCGGGCGGTGGTTGGGCGGTGCGGCATTTTGTCGACGCCGGCGGCCTCGCACCTGATCCGTAAACGCGGGGCGTTGGGCGGCTTCATCCTTTCGGCCAGCCACAACCCCGGCGGCCCCGACGGCGATTTTGGCATTAAGTTCAACGGTACCAACGGCGGTCCGGCGCCCGAGGCGCTGACCGAAGCCTTTTACGCCCGCTCCCGCGTGATCGACAGCTATCGGATCCGCGACGGCGCCGATATCAACCTCGATCGGTTGGGGGAGGCTTTGGCGGGGCCGATGGTGGTCGAAATCATCGATCCGGTCGCCGACTACGCGGCGCTGATGGCCGAGATTTTCGATATGGCCGCCATTCGCACCCTGTTTGCCGGTGGTTTTCGGATGGTGTTCGACGCCATGAGCGCGGTCACCGGCCCCTATGCCACGGAAATCCTGGAAAATCGGCTGGGCGCCGGCCCCGGCACCGTGATCAACGGCACCCCGCTGGAGGATTTTGGCGGCCATCACCCCGACCCCAACCTCGTTCATGCGGCCGAGTTGGTGGCGATGCTCAGCGGGGCGGGCGCCCCCGATTTCGGCGCCGCTTCCGATGGCGATGGCGACCGCAACATGATCCTTGGCCGGGATTTTTATGTTTCGCCATCCGATAGCTTGGCGGTGTTGGCTGCCAATGCCCGGCATGTTCCGCACTTTAGGGGGGGGCTGAAGGGCATTGCCCGGTCGATGCCGACCAGCCAGGCCGCTGATCGAGTCGCGGCCGATCTGGGCATTTGTTGCTACGAGACCCCGACCGGTTGGAAGTTTTTTGGCACCCTGCTCGATGCCGGCCGGATCAGCCTGTGCGGCGAAGAAAGCTTTGGCACCGGCTCCGACCATGTTCGCGAAAAGGATGGGCTATGGGCGGTGTTGATGTGGCTCAACATTTTGGCGGTCCGGCGGCTTTCGGTGGCCGAGTTGGTGCGGGAGCATTGGCAGACCTATGGCCGAACCTTTTATGGCCGCCACGATTATGAGGGCGTGGCAACCGACGGGGCCAACGCCTTGATGGCCGAATTGCGGGCGGGGCTGGCGGCTCTGCCCGGCACCGGGCTTGGCGGCCGGGCGGTCGCTTCCGCCGATGATTTTTCGTACCTCGACCCGGTGGATGGCAGCAGGTCGGAGCGTCAGGGTGTGCGGATTGGCTTTGCCGACGGCTCGCGCATTGTTTACCGCCTTTCGGGCACCGGCACTTCGGGGGCGACACTGCGAGTATATCTTGAGCGTTATGAGCCGGACCCGGCCCGTCACGAAGTCTCCGCCAGTGAGGCGCTGGCCGATCTTGCCGCACTGGCGGCGGAGTATGCCGGTATCGTTCGCCATACCAACCGGACCAACCCGGACGTGGTGACGTAATAACCATCGCGGCGGCTCCTGGTTTGGCCGGGGCCGCCGCTATTCATTGCGAAAATGGTTGACAATCGGGGGGACATTGCCAAAAACTCAATGCAGTTAGAAGAATGCGCATCGCTTAATTCTGGTGGCATCACCTCGGTGAATTCAGCGTCTATCGTTGGGGCGTTTCAATATCTGAAAAAAATGCAATCGATTTTGAGTCGAGCGTGGCGGGGAGGCGTGGTGTGAAGGCTGCACTTAAGGTCCTGGTGGTCGAGGATGTCTCGGTGTTTCGGACCTTGATCCGGCATCAACTGGCTGAAATCGGCATCACCAAGGTAATCTGCACCGGCGATGGTGTCGAAGCGCTCGATTTGTTGCTGAACGAGCCGGATTTTGATCTTATTCTCAGCGATTGGCACATGGAACACATGGATGGCCTGGAGTTTTGCGCCCGGGTGCAGGCCACGCCCTATTTGGGCGGGCGGCGGATCCCGGTGTTACTCATGACCGGCGACGAGCGGCTGGCCGAAGACTCGGCCAAGCGGAAGCGGGCACTGGAAACGGCGCGCGATCTTGGGATTATCGATATTTTGATCAAGCCGTTCACCGCAGCGGATATTCAAGCGAGCTTGGATCGGTGCGGAATTCACGGGCGGTCTACAGACTAGGCCGCGACAATCAGCGCATCACGAACCGGCCAATCGCTGTTAAGATGCCGGCCGACCCGATGTACGGGGTGCGGGAAGAGATTGCGGGGACGATGCTCAAGGTTCTGATCGTTGAAGACACCGCGACATTTCGCCTGATTGTGCGTCGTCAATTGAACGCGCTCGGAATAAATTCGGTGACCACGGCCGTGGATGGCGAAGAAGCGCTGGCGCTCCTGCAACACGAGCCGGATTTTGACGTTATTCTCTGCGACTGGCACATGGCGCCGATGGATGGTTTTGCCTTTTGTGCCAGCGTCCAAAAGGTGCCTTATTTGCGAGGACGCAATATCCCGGTGATTTTCATGACCGGTGATACCAAGCTCGCCGACCCTGAAAAGCGCAGGCGCGCTCTTGGCCCGGCTCATAGCCTCGGCATCAGCGACATTCTCATTAAGCCCTTCACCGTCAACGACTTGCGTAATGTTCTGGCCCGCTGTGCCGGCTATATACCTTATTGAGCCGTGCGTTGGTTACGGCTGCCGGCCGTGGCGCTCTATGGCGGCGACCAGTTCGGCCAGCTTGAGCGGCTTGTGGATAACATCCACCATGCCGGCGGCAAGGCACGCCGCGCGGTCTCCCGGGTGGTCGTTGCCAGTCAACCCAACCACCGGCAAATGCGGCGCGAGCACCCGGAGGTGGAGGGCGGCCTCGCATCCGTTCATGCCCGGCATTTGAATGTCGGTCAGCACCAGATCGAAGGCGTCCGGTCCTTCCTGTCGAATGAGGGCAAGTACGTCCTGCCCGGTTTCGACGAACTCTAGCCGTGCACAGTGGCGTGCGAGCAGCCCTTCCAGTAAGAGCCGGGTGATCGGGCAGTCTTCCGCCGCCAGTAACCGGTAGCCGGCAAGGCGCTTGTCCAGGCCACCTTCGGCGCAATTGGTACCCTCGGCGCGGTCCGGGGCCAAGCCGGGCGCGCTGCCGGACTCGATCATGGTCAAACCAATATCCCTTTGCCGTGGGTGGTGGATGCGGGTAAGGCCGCCGCGCTGCGGTAGGAACTGAGTGCCGCCGACCACGGCTCGATGTGGAGGCCGGAGCCGAGGTGCTCCTGGGAGATACTTTGCGCTGCAAATGCCGCGCTGGAGCCGCCACTCAACCCAGTTCCGGCGGTTGCCCCCCGTGGTTCGGCGGCGGACACCGCAGCCTTGAAGACGCCTCCCGTGTCCGGTCTAGAAACGCCTCCGGTGTCCGGTTTAGAAACGCCTCCGGTGTCCGGTTTAGAAACGCCTCCGGTGTCCGGTTTAGAAACGCCTCCGGTGTCCGGTTTAGAAACGCCTCCGGTGTCCGGTTTAGAAACGCCTCCGGCGTTGGGCCTCGCCACGCTGCCGGGAGGGGGCAGCGCCAGATATCTTAGCGTCGGCGCGGTGGGCGGGATGCTGGGCAAGGGCGGAGGCTCCAGGCAGCGCGCGGAAAACTCATTCCAGCGATACTACAGTATCTTGTTAAAAATATTAAGGCCGAAACGGCGTAATCGGCGGTTTGGAATGTGCGATTGTCCCGTGGGATTTCTCCGCCACCTGAGCTATAACCGGCAGTGCCGGGAAATGGTGCGGGGCTTGGTGGTGCAAAGATGGGACGGGTCTTTCTGAGGCTGCTGGCGCTGCTGTTTTTTGTCGTCCTGGCCGGGATGGGCGGGCTCTATTGGGTGCTCTACCACTATGGCCGCGATTTGCCCGACTATAACCGGCTGGTGGATTATGAGCCGCCGACGGTGACCCGGGTTCATGCCGGCGACGGCCGTTTGCTGGCGGAATTTGCGTCGGAGCGCCGGGTGTTCATCCCGATCGAGGCCATGCCCAAGCGGGTGGTTCATGCGTTTCTGGCGGCCGAGGACAAGAATTTTTACGACCATCCGGGCATCGATATCCAGGGCGTGATCCGGGCGACGATTACCAACTTTGAACATATGCACAGCGACCGCCGGCCGATGGGCGCCTCGACCATCACGCAGCAGGTAGCAAAGAACTTTCTTTTGACCAATGAGGTCTCGATCGCCCGCAAGGTTAAAGAGGCGATTTTGGCACTGCGCATCGAGCAGGCGTTGTCGAAGGACCGAATTCTCGAGCTTTATCTTAATGAGATTTTTCTCGGCAATCGGTCTTATGGCGTGGCTGCGGCGGCGCTCAATTATTTTAACAAATCGCTGGATGAGTTGACCGTTGGCGAAGCCTCGTTTCTTGCGGCTTTGCCCAAGGCGCCCAACAATTACAACCCCGAGCGGCAGCACGATGCCGCTGTTGGCCGTCGCAACTGGGTTATCGGGCGGCTGGCCGAAGATGGCTACATCTCCGCTGCCGAGGTCACGGCGGCGATTGCCGAGCCGCTGGAGATTCGCCGGCGCTCCATCACCGAGCAGGTCACCGCCGAATATTTTTCAGAAGAGGTGCGGCGGGAGATATCGAAGCATTTCGGCGATACCAAGCTTTATGAGGGCGGGCTTTCGGTGCGCACGACGCTCGATCCCGGCTTGCAGGAAATCGCGACCCGGGCGCTGCGCAAGGGCTTGATCGCCTATGACCGCCGTCATGGCTGGCGCGGGCCGGTGGCGCGGGTGCGAAACCCCGAGGCTTGGCAACAGCAATTGGCCACAACGGCGGTGCCCAAGGGCGGTGAGGCGTGGCGGCTGGCAACGGTGCTGGAGTATGCCCCCGGCGCCAGCGGCAAGGGCCGGAGCGGCGAAGAGGCGGTGATCGGCTTCTCGAATGGCGATAAGGGGCGGATTCCCGCCGCCGAATTGCGCTGGGTCAAGCCCGCCCGGGGCGATATTGTGCTGGTGGAGGCGTTGGGCGGTGGCGTGGAGGGGTTTGGTCTGCGTCAAATCCCCGAGGTTCAGGGTGGTTTGGTGGCCATGGACCCGCACACCGGGCGGGTTCTGGCCATGAGTGGCGGCTTCAGCCCGACCATGAGCCAGTTTAACCGTGCCACCCAGGCGATGCGCCAACCGGGCTCGGCGTTCAAGCCGTTTGTTTATTTAACCGCCCTCGATAACGGCTTCACCCCCTCGTCGCTGATCCTTGATGCGCCGTTTGAATATGATCCCGGTCATGGCCAGCCGGTCTGGCGGCCGGAGAACTATCACCAAGCCTATTACGGGCCGACTCCGCTTCGGGTTGGCATCGAGAAATCGCGCAATCTCATGACGGTGCGGCTGGCCGACCGCGTGGGCATGGATAAAATCAAGGCGATGGTCGAGAAGTTTGGCATCATCGATAATTTTCAGCCCTACCTGCCCATGGCGCTGGGCGCGGGCGAGACCACCGTTTTGCGCATGGTTACCGCCTATGCCATGCTCGATAATGGCGGCAAGCGCATCACTCCGACCATCATCGACCGGGTTCAGGACCGTAACGGCAAGACCATTTACCGTCACGATGACCGCCCCTGCACCGGCTGCGCCGGCATGGCCTGGACGCCCGATCTGGTCGCTCCCGATTTGCCCGATACCCGCGAGCAGATCGAAGATCCGCGCACTTGCTATCAAATCGTCAATATCATGACCGGCGTGGTGCAGCGGGGCACCGCCGCGCGGCTGGCGGCGCTTGGCCGTCCGCTCGCCGGCAAAACCGGCACCACCAATGACAGCAACGATGCCTGGTTTGTCGGTTTTTCGCCCGATTTGGTGGTTGGGCTCTATGTTGGCTTCGATCAGCCCCAATCGCTGGGCGACCGCGAGACCGGCGGCTCGACGGCGGTGCCGATCTTCGAAAGCTTTATCGCGGAGGCGCTCAAGGGCAAGCCGGCCAGCCCGTTCCGGGTGCCGAAGGGCGTGCGCTTGGTGCGGGTGGATGCCGAAACCGGCCGCCTTGCCGAGTATGGCAGCCGAAAGTTGATTTGGGAGGCCTACCTTCCCGGCACCGAGCCCGGCGCCGAGCCGGAAGCGCCGGTTTTGGGTGGTAACATCGGCCTCGGCCCCAGCCAGTTGGAGCCGGGCGCACCGCTCAACCCCGATAGCGACCCGGCCCTGACCGGCACGGATCTTTATACCGGCAGCCTTGGCGTAACCGCACCGACAGCGGTGGCCTCGCCCCCGATTTTGGGCGAGCCGGCGGCCCCGAGTTATGCGATGCCCGGTCGGCCCGTGTCCCCGCCGCCGACCATCCCCGACGACGTTGGCACCAGCGGTTTGTATTGAGGACGGGGGGCGTCAGCAAAATTGCTGGGTTAACGGTTTCCAAAGGCCGGCGGCCTTTGGTGGGGTCGTAGGGGCAAAGCCCCGACAAAACATTCGGCCCCGACAAAACATTCGGATTGCCTTCGGCGACCAAAGGCCGCCGGCCATTGGAAACCCGGACTTTTACCGTGCAATTTAACGGATGCGGCCCACTCGGCGGCCCCCTAATTAAAGGTTCCGAAGCTCTTGGCAAGGGAGCCCGCGACCAGATACCAGCCATCGACGATCACAAAGAAGATGATCTTGAACGGCATGGCCACCATGGTTGGTGGCAGCATCATCATGCCCATGGCCATCAGGATCGCGCCGACCACCATGTCGATGATCAGGAATGGCAGGAACAACAGAAAGCCGATCTCGAAGGCGCGCTTGATCTCCGAAATCATAAACGCCGGAATCACGACTTGAAGCGGCAGGTCCGCGCGGTCTTTTACGGCGGGAGACTTCGACATGTCCATGAAGAGCTGAATATCGTGGTCGGATGTTTGGCGGATCATGAAGGCGTGCAGCGGCTTGATCGTGCGTTTGAAGGCTTCGACTTCATCAATTTCTTCTGATAAAAGCGGCTTGATGCCATCGGTGTAGCACCGCTCGAACACCGGCTGCATCACGAAAAAGGTGAGGAACAGCGCGAGGCTGACCAGCACCGTGTTGGGCGGGACTTGTTGCACCCCCATGGCGGTGCGTAAAAACGATAACACGATGATAATTCGGGTAAAGCAGGTGACCATGATCAGGATCGACGGCGCCAGCGACAGCACCGTCAACAGGGCCATCAATTGAAGGACGCGCCCGGTCATCGAGCCGCCTTCGCCAAGGTTGAGCGATAGGCTTTGCGCCAGCGCGCCGCTGGGCCAGACCACCCACGCCAGCGCGATGCCCGCCACCGCCAAAGCGACCCTAGCGCCGGTTTTACGCGAAAAAAGCTCGGTGCGGGTCATGGTGTGGCCTCGGGCGGTGGGACCGTGGACGGGGCGATGCCTTGCTCTATCACCAAATCGTGGGTGGCGCCCAGCAGCAGCAAATGTTCCACGTTGTCGCGGCGCACCAAGACCAGCCGGCGGCGGACATCGAGTTGGCGGATCTCAATCACGCCGAGGCGCTGGGACCGCCGGTCGCCGGGGGGCAGCAGCGAGCCGGGCAGGATGCCCTTCTCAATCAGCCGCCGGAGCAGCCAGCCTCCCGCCAAAATCAGGGCCAGTACCGCCGCCAGCGCCACGGAAAAGCGCACCAGGGTCTCGAGGGTCAAGGTGTCGGGTGGCGAGCCGGTCATCGGCGCTGTCTCAGTGGTTTGGCGAGCGCGGCGGGGCTGCGGCGCCGTATGCTTCGGTGGCCCGGCGCGCATTTGCCACCGGGGCCGGTTTTGCCGCGTGCGCCTTCACGGCGATTTCCAGCCGGTCCAGGGTTTCAACCAGCGTTCGCAGGGGCGGCAACAGGCGCTCGGCGACCTCAGCGCCCTCGGCATGGTCCACGGCGGCGTAGATCGCGCGCATTTGCGTGTCCAGCCCCAGCTCGGCCAAATAGACGGTTTCGCCAGCCTCGAAACGGGTGCGGGCGCTGTTCATGGCGCGGGTGGTCTTTTCGATGGCTTGGGCGATTTGGTCGATGGTGGCCCCGTCCAGGGTGGGTGTTTGGTCGTTGCTCATTCGGTGGCCCCCTCGTCTGGTGCCGATATGGTTTCCGCCTGCCCGTTGGCCCGATAAACCCGTGCTAAAATTTCGGCCACCGCGACCAGCGCCTCGATGGGAATTTCGCTATCGATATCGACCGCTGCCAGCATTTGCGCCAGGTCGGCATCTTCGCGCACCTTGATGCCGTTGGCAAAGGCCAGCTCCAAAATTTGCTCGGCGATGAAGCCCCGGCCGGTGGCCACCACGCGCGGAAGGGCGGATTTGCCGGGCTCATAATTCAGCGCCACCGCAACGGGGCGACCGGGCCGGCTGCGCTGGGATTTGGGCGGGGGCGCCTTGTTCACCCAGCGCCCCTTACGGCCGGTTGCGCGATGACGATGGTGCCGGCGGCAAGGGCGCGGTGGCAACGGTGCCGTAGGCCCCGCCGTTGTAAGTCCCCGCGCCCGCCCGGTTGCCGGCGGTGCCCTGGGTGTGGATCGGTGAGATAACGAGATCGATGTCGGAGCCCCTGGCATCGTCCCGCTGGGGGCTGAGGCGGAGCGTGGCCACCCGGTTGGCCCGGGTATACGAGATGGAGGTCCGGCGCGAGCGCACGATCGCGGTCTCGATCCAGCCGCTTTTGGGCATTTCGGTGCGGTAAAACTGGGTTACCTGAATCGTGGTGTAGGGCGCGGTCAAAAAGACCTGCCCCGACCAGTCTTCATCGTCACCAATGATCACGGTGTCGGCCAGCACCACCGTGGCGTGGGGCGGCACCGGAAACTGCGGAATTTTCAGCACATCGGGCGGGACGACGGTGCTGGTGTCGTTGTTGGTGAAGCTGTTGGCGTCTTGGCGGCTGAGCAGGCCGGTGCCGTTGAGGTTTGCGGCGCAGCCGGCGAGCAGCCCGGCAAGTGCTGCCAGCCCCAAGCCACGGTGCAATCGCCCGGCCCACGGGCGCGTTGTCGTCTTCATGCCTCAGCCCGCCCCTTGTCGTTCCATAAGGCTGGAAAGATTGCTTATTTGTCGCCGCCGCTGGCGGGCCGGCGGGGGGGGCGGCCTCGGCTGTTGAGGGCGCCAAGAATGCCGGTCGGCGCTGCGGTGGCGGCCCTGCGGATTCCAATCGGGAGCGCCTGTTCGGCTTCCTGCTCGGCTTGCACCCGTGCCTTGCTGCTGGCATCAACGGCAACTTGGCGTTTTACCTCCGGGTCCAGCGTTGAAAAGGCGCGGGAGGCAAAATCAAACGCCGGGCGGGATTTGGTGGCCAACACCTGACGCAACGCCTTGGAAACCAGCACCGTGTCGAGAACGCCGGCTCCCGAAACATCGTCGAGCGCATCGGCCAAAATCCCGATCGCCTGAAGCGTGCGTTTGTCGTCTAGAGGCAGCGGCGCCATGGTGTGATCCCGTTAGGCCAAGAGTCTGGCGGTTTCCACGATGGAGCCCGATCAGAAGTCCGCGTGATGACGCCCATGTCAGGCACCCGGTTTTTAGAGCGGATCAACGCCACGGGGTTCGTCCACCCCTTCGCGACCCGCTCTAATCGCGTTCATCTCCAACCGTGCCCGGCCCCAACCGCGCCCGTCTCTAATCGCATCGATTCCCGGCGGCGTTTTGAGCGAGCATTATGTCGGAAAGAGATAAACTTCTGGCCACTATACCGTTGCCGAAAGCCGCTGTCACGCCCCAGATTCACCGAAACCGGTAGTTTCCGCTCTCCTGGCGTCGCCTGTCGGTCAGGTCTGACTTTCGGAGGCGTTCAGGCTGAGGCAGGTGCGGCGTTCGGTCGCAACCCGCATGATGTGGTTGCGCATTTCCTCGTCTTGCTCGGTCAGCCGGCGGAAATCGGGTTCGGTCAGTTCGAGCAAATGGCAGTAGCCGAGCGATCGCACGTCGGCTCCGCGCGGCTCACCGGTCAGCAGGGCCAACTCGCCGAAAAAGTCCCCGGCGCTCAGTTGGATTGCGGGGCTGCCCCCCGGCAAGCTTACCTCGACATGGCCCGAGGCGAGGAAAAACATCGAGATCCCCCGATCCCCCTGGCGCACCAGCGTTTCGTCGGGCAGCGCCAGCCGGGGGCTGAGCAGGCGGGCGATCACGGTCAGCCGGTCTTCGGGCAAGCCGGCAAAAATCGGCACCCGTGCGATCAGGTCCGGCAGGTGCAAGCCGAGGTCGAGGTGGGGCGGTTGCTCCACCGCCCGCCAGCGCCGCTTGATATCGTGCTTCAAATCACTGAGGATTTCCTGGCTGATGATCGATTCCTCGTACATCAAGCTGTATTGGGTCTCCTCCATGCGCAGAGCGGCGCGTTTGAGATACTGAAACTCCATCACCGGGGCATAGTCGGGATAGCGGGCCTTGAGGGCCGTGAGGGCTTTGTTGACCAGCCCGCGCCGGCGCTCCAGGGTTGCGCCGAGGGTGTCCGCCGCTGTGGTGCCAAGCAGGTGGGTGAGCATTCGGCGGTTGAGCGCCTCCAGGCTCAAGAGCACTGCCCGGTTGATCAGCAACGCCTCAAACCGGAGCGACAAACGCCGGGATAGCGGCCCGCGCAGATTGAGCCGACGTTGCAGGCGCAGCGCCCATAGCATGTGGCGGGAAAAGCCAAGCGCTTCCCGCGCCGCTTTTTCGTATCCCGCCAGTCGCTCGGCCCGCACGCCGTCGAGCAGCCAGCCGGTGCGGTCGGTCAGCGCTTCCACCACCGGGCGGGTGATGATGCCGGCCTTGAAATTTTGGAGGTAAAGCTCCTCTTCGCGGTTGATCAGGATGACGAGGCCAATGTAGAGCCGGTCATCCTCGCTCAGCCCATGGGCGTGGGCCAATTCCCGTTCGGCTGCCTCCTGGCGTTCCACGTATTGGTTGACGGTGCGCTGGGCAACTTCAGGGTCGACCAAAAATTCCCGCGCCATTTCCTCAACCTTTTCGGCGACACTGGCAAGGGACAGCGCCAGCGCCCGGTTGCGCATGGCAAGGTCGGTCGGCGATAAACGATCCAGTCGGAGCAGGTGGATCAGGCCGCGCAGGGTGGTGCCGTGGATAAACAGCGTCAACAGCACATAGCCCGGCGCCAGCACCGCGACAAAATGCTGAATGTAGGGTTCGACGTCGGGGCTTTCGGTCACCGCCAGCGCGAGCGTAAGCGAGAGCGCCCCGCGCAACCCCCCCCACAAGATCACGGTGCTGTGCCGAAACGAGATGTGTTGGGCAAGTTTGAGCGCCGAGAGCAACGGCAGCAGCCCAAACAGCACCACCGCCCGCGCCCCCAGCGCCGCCGCCATCACCACCCCAAGCGGGATAACGTCATGAATGGTGACCATCGAGAGGTTTTGCGGCACCAGCATCGCTGCGAGTAAAAAGATCATCGAGCTGGCCCAAAAGCCAAGCTGGCGCCAGGTGAGTTCCAGATCGCCCCAGGTGGCGGGCGAAAGGCGCGTTCGGCCGATCGAGCCAACCACCAGCGCATTGACCACCACCGCCACCACACCGGAAAACCCCAGATAGTGGTCGGCAAGAATGAAGGTGAGATACGCAAAGGCGACGGTGAGCGAAACCTCCGATAAGGGTTGGTCGCGGAGCATTGGTGCCAAATGGCAGACCAGCCGCCCCATGCCATAGCCGACCACCAACGCGCCAAGGAAGCTGCGGGCAAAGCCGAGGGTGGCGCCGAGCACTGACGGCTCCTGCTCGCCTGCCACCATGGCCAGCAGCAGGGTAAACAGCACGATGGCGGCGGCGTCGTTGAGCAGGCTTTCGCCCGCGACCAGCAAACTCAGCCGCCGGGGTGCGCCAAGATCGCGAAATATTCCGATCACGGCGGTGGGGTCGGTGGTGGCGAGAATAGAGCCGAGCATCAGGCAGCCGACCAGCGGCACATCGGTGAACGGTGCGACCGCGTAGCCCACCGCCACGGTCGACAACAGCACCGCCACCACCGCAAGCATGAGAATTGGGGCGATATCTTCCAGCAACCGGCGCACATCGATGGTGAGCGCGGCCTCAAACAGGAGCGCGGGCAGGAACATCACCTGAAACGCCTCGGCGCTGAGGTGAATCTCGCCAAGGACCCGAAAGAAATCGCCGGGAATGCCAAAATGCTCGAAGACTTCGGAGAAGCGGATAAACAGACCGAGCGTTGTCCCAACCACCGCGAGCAGAACGGTATAGGGGAGGTTCAGTCGAGCGGCCACCGGCGGCAGCAGGCTTACCAGCGCCAGCAGCCCGGCCATCCCGAAGAGAACGACGCTGACATCCTTCATAACGGCTCGCACCCATCGCTTCTGGATGCGAGCCTAACGGCTGGCGGGGGGCGCGGCAAGGCCCGAGCCCGTTTGCCAACGATTGTTACCGGTCTTTGTGGCTCTGGCGCCGCTTCAACGGTTGGGCCGGGTGATTGGCCCGTTAGGCGAGGCCCCGGGCGATTGGCCCGTTAGGCGAGGCCCCGGGCGATTGGCCCGTTAGGCGAGATAGTCCCGCGAGAGGGCCTCGGCGCTGATATTCCAGAAGCGGACGCGGAAATTACCCGGCTCGCCCGAAACCATACCAATGTGGCCGGTCTTCATGACGTAGCTCGGCAAATCGCCGTTGCGGGAGCCCAGCAGCCGGGGGAAAAACCGCAGGATGCCGTTGCTGCTTACCACCAGCACCTTTTCCCTGGGGTCGGCGTTTTTGATCACGTCATCGATGAAGGCATTGATGTTGCCAAAGATTTCCGCCTCGGTGCTGACCCATCCGGCATCGCTCGGGAACACGTCGTGCTTGGTCCACAGTTCGATGGCGTTGGCGCCGCCGGGCGTGGCCTCGATTTCGGCGGTACTCATGCCGGCCCAGGCGCCATAATTTATTTCGTCGAGGCGGGAATCGACGGTCGGCTTGCGCCACCGCATTTGAACCTCGCCCATGGCATCGGCAAAGCCCCGGGTCCGTTGGAGCGAGGCGCAAAACACCCGGTCGGGCACCATGCCGATGCGCAGCAGCGCCGACCCGAAGGCCCGGGCTTGCTGCCAGCCGGCATCTACCAACGGCAGATCGGTTTCCCGTCCAACCCACACCACCTTGTCGTTGGGGCCGAAGGTATTGCCGTGGCGGCCAAAAATAATGTCCATGGAAAGCGTGTCCGTAGTTTTAGGGAAGGGGAACCAACTCACCGTCGCGATCGATCAACTCTGCGACTTTAAGAGCGTCTTCGGGGCTATCCACCGACCAGTGCGTCCGGCCGTGATAGTCGGTGAGGACGACGCGAATCGGGATGCAGTTTTCCAGCGCCCGCAACTGCTCCAACTGTTCGGCCATTTCCAGCGGCGTTGGCGCGAGCGCGGCCAGCCGGTCGAGCGCCGAGAGTCGATATCCGTAAAGGCCGATGTGGCGGTAGACCGGCGGTTGCGGCTGGTTGCGGGCTCGAAGCGAGGGGATGATGGTTTTTGAAAAATAGAGCGCGTTCATGGCGCGGTCAAAAACCACCAGGGTGCCGCTGAACGGAGTCGTTTCCTTCGAGCGCTTCAATTCCTCCAGCTCATCCCAGGTGAGATGCACGGCCGGGGTGACGAGTTGCAGGGCGGGGTCGGCGTAAAACGCCCCAACCAGCCCTTGAAGCACCCAGGGCGGGGTTAGCACGGCGTCGCCTTGAAAATTGATCACGGCTTCCGGCGGCTTTGCCAATGAGCGCATTGCCTGTTGCACCCGCACCGTGCCATTTTCGCAACTAGGCGAGGTCATGATGACGGCGGCGCCAAAGCCCCGGGCATGTTCGGCGACCCGTTCATCGTCGGTGGCGACGTAAACTTGGCTCACCCCGGTCACCTGGCGGGCGATCAGCCATACGCGATGCAGCAGCGTCGCACCGCGGATCATGGCCATGGGTTTGCCGGGGAAGCGTTTTGAGCCGTACCGTGCCGGAATGGCGATGGCGATATCCAAGGGCGGGCTCCTTTTGGGCGAGTGAAACGGAGGAGGGGGTGTGAAACGGAGGAGGGGGTGTGAAACGGAGGAGGGGCGAGTGAAACGGAGGAGGGGAGTGTGAAACGGAGGAGCCTTGTTGTACTCCCGGCCTTGGGGCGAATTCAATGTCGGCCGGATTGGGATGGTTACGGATGCGCGGGCCTTGTGGCGGCGGCGGCTTGGCGGTATCCCTTTTGCTGAAGGTCCGGTTTTCGCCGGTCCGATCAATGATAACGGGGCGCCCTGTGTCCGTCGGTAGCAAACTCTCCAGATTCTCGCTGGTTCTTCGTTACAGCAAATTGGCTCATGACCAGCACCGGGCCGGCGGCCTGCTGGGCAGTGCCCGATTGGTGCGGGGGGCGAAGTTCTTCGGTCGGGCGCTGTTTTGGTGGCAGGACACCACCCGGTGGCTGGAGATGCTGGAAGCGCTGCCGCTGGCCGCAATTCCCCCGGTGGTGCGCAAGGAAATGGCGGAGAAGATTCACCGCCCTTATGCCCGGCTCAACCTCGGCACCGCCGGGCGCACGGCGATGTTGATCGGTCACTACACGATTTTGTCGGCCACGTTGCCCGGCCCGGTGTTGGAGGCGCTGGTGTCGGGGGCCGAGCTGCCGGTGGCGCGCCTGCAAGGGCGGCGCAACCCCGAGGATCGCTATACCATTCACCTCACGCGCCATCGCCGGTTTCACCAGCAGGGCGAGTTGGAGGTGGTGTTTTGGGACGAGGCGTTGCGCTGCAAGCTGTCTACGTTGTGCATCAACCTGCGAATCAATCCCGATGGTCAGCGAGTGTTGTTTATCAGTGGCTTGCAAGGTCCGTCGTTGCCGATTGGCAAGACCGAGATCGTTCATGCCACCCGAACGCTCGATGGTCTGAGGCCAAAGCGCGCGGTGCTGGAGGCAACCTATGCTTTGGCGCGCTGGTTGAAGGTTGATCGCATCGTCGCGATCAGCAAAGCCAACCACATGTCGACCGGGTTGGGCCGGCG